>NZ_JBLHYX010000010.1:0-138352 GCF_047631075.1 Limimaricola cinnabarinus | reverse complement strand
CCGGAAAACCACCCAAGGTCGCGTTGACAGCAATCATGAGGAAGCTTGTCGTTGTCGCCAATGCCCTGCTCAGAGACGGGCGGACATGGGCCGACAAGTACGCTTGATCAACACGGATACTGCTTTGGGGTCACCTTTCCCCTACCGTAACGTCAGCGCCCTCGCGGTCCAGTGCAAAGACGCAGAATACCGCGGCTCAGCGCGGGAGCCCGCCGCGGCCCGTCGGCGTCACGCTGAGCGTCTCGGGCCAGCCCCAGAACCGCTCCACCCCGACGAGGATCAGGCACAGCACGATCACCCCGGTGATCAGGGCGATGCGCCCCGGCGATGGCGGGTGACGCACCCAGTAGGTGAGCCGCAGCAGCCAATGGATGTTCATATCGCTCTTTCCCTGTCGGCCCCGTGCCCCAGATCGGTGCGATGACCACGCGCCGCAAGGTTGCCGGGGTTGATCTCGGCCCGCGCGGGGGCGAGATGGGGCAAGACACGAAGGATACACCGATGCCGACACATGCCGAGACCCGCACGCTGCCCTATAGCGCCCAGCAGATGTACGACCTCGTGGCGGATGTCGGCAATTATCCCAAATTCCTGCCTTGGACCGCCGCGGCGCGGGTGCGGTCGGTGACGCCCCAAGGCGATCACGAGGTGATGCTCGCGGATCTGGTGATCTCGTTCAAGGTGTTCCGCGAACGCTTTGCCAGCCGCGTCGTGCTGTGGCCCGAGACCAAGCGGATCGAGACGGAATACATCGACGGGCCGTTCCACCATCTGCATTCCAACTGGACGTTCCGCGATGTGGAAGGCGGCTCGGAGGTGCATTTCGACGTGGATTTCGAGTTCCGCAATCGGCTCTTGCAGGGCGCGGCGGGGCTGTTCTTTAACGAGGCGATGCAGCGTGTGGTGCGCGCCTTCGAGCGGCGCGCGCAGGAGCTCTACGGCCGCGCCTGAGCCTCGATCGCCGCGATGACCAGGGCGATGGCCCTGTCGCGCGACAGCGCGCGCACCGTGTCGCGGCCGCGCGCGCCGAACTCGACGGTTTCGGTTGCGATGCCGTTTCGGGTGGCGACGCCAAAGCAGACGCGGCCCTCGGGTTTGTGGTCCGAACCGCCGGGGCCCGCGAGGCCGGTGATGGATATGGCGATCTCGGCACCGGAGCGATCGCGCGCGCCGCGCGCCATCTCCGCCGCCACCTCCTCGCTTACTGCGCCATGCGCGTCGAGGCTCTCGGCGCTCACCCCAAGAAGGCTGCGCTTGGCGGCGTTGGCGTAAGTGACGACGCCCCATTCAAAGACGCTCGACGCGCCCGGCGTCTCGGTGATCGCCGCAGCCAGCATGCCGCCCGTGCAGCTTTCGGCCGTGGCGACGCGCAGCCCCGCCTCGCGCGCCATGTTCACAAGCCTCGCCGTATCGCCCATGCTCAGCCTCCGAAGATCATGACGCCATGCGCCAGCACCGCGAACACAACGACACCGATGGCGGCGAAGATCCCGGCAACGACGTCATCGAGCATCAGCCCCGTCACGTCGCCGCGCCGGTCCATGCGGCCGACCAGCGACGGCTTCCAGATGTCGAACAGCCGAAACAGCACGAAGGCCGCGACCCAGCCGGGCCAGAGGTCGAGCACCGGCGCCCCGACATGCGCGGCGCCAAAGAGCACCGGCCAGATCGCGACCCACTGGCCGGCCACCTCGTCGATCACGACGTGGGAGGGATCGTGGTCGCCCGAGCGGTCGGCTTCGGCGCGGGCCGCCGGAAACCCCGCGAGCAACACCGCCGCGATAGCCGCCAGCATCAGCCACGGCCCGCCGAGCCAATAGATCGGCAAGGCCGCCACGAGCGCGGCCAACGACCCCCATGTGCCGGGGGCCGGACGGATCAGCCCGGTGTAGAAGAAGGTCGCGATGATCCGGCTCATGCCTTCACCAGCGTCGCGGTGGCCATGGCGGCGATGCCTTCCTCGCGCCCGGCAAAGCCCAGACGCTCGGAGGTGGTGGCCTTGACGCTGACCCGGCCCGGTTCGATCTGCATGATCCGGGCCAGTTCCGCGCGCATCGCTTCGGCATGCGGGCCGATCTTGGGCTGTTCGCAGATCAGCGTGACATCGCAATGGGTTATGGCAAAGCCTTCAACCCGCGCCAGATCGGCGGCATGGGAGAGGAACGTGTCCGAGCGCGCACCTTTCCATTGCGGGTCTGAAGGCGGGAAATGCTGGCCGATGTCGCCATGCGCCAGCGCGCCATAGATCGCGTCGGTCAGCGCATGCATCCCCACATCGGCGTCGGAATGGCCCTTGAGGCCCTTATCATGCGCAATCTCGACGCCGCAGAGCCAGAGGCTTTCGCCCGTCTCGAAGGCATGCACGTCAAAGCCGTTGCCCGTTCTCACATCCATGTCGCACCCCAATATCCTCTCGGCGCGGGCGAAATCCTGCGCGCCGGTGATCTTCAGATTGTTCTCGTGACCCGGCACGACCGTGACCGCAAGCCCCGCGGCGCGCGCCACGGCCACGTCGTCGGCGGCAGGCAGCCCGTCGTGATCGCGATGCGCGGCGAGGATCGCGTCGAAGCGGAACCCCTGCGGCGTCTGCGCCCGCACCAGCCCGTCGCGCGACGGGGCCTCGACGACCCGACCGTCCTCGATCCGCCACAGGGCGTCGGTGACGACGAGGCCGGGGGCCGCCGCCGGACCGTGATCGAGCGCCGCGATCACGGCCCGGATCGTCTCGCGCGGGACCAGCGGGCGGGCCGCGTCGTGGATCAGCACCCGTTCGGGGGCAAGCGGCACGAGCGCCTCGAGCCCGGCACGGACCGAGTGCGCCCGCTCGGCCCCGCCCGCCACCACGAGATCGGCCTGCGCCTCGATCCGTGGATGACGGCCGATCTCCTCCTCGCGCAGCACGAGGCATATCGGACCGAGCCCCGCGAAGGCCGCGATGCTGCGGGCGAGAACCGTCCGGCCCCCGAGGTCGCGCCATTGCTTGGCCACGCCGCCACCCGCGCGAAGGCCGCGACCCGCCGCGACGATGATTATGGCCGTGCCACTCAAGGTAGGTTGCGTGGGAACGGGTGATCGGGACGGGCTCGGTGTCACGCTGTCTCCTTCACGCGGCGCTCGCGCTTGTGTAGGGGCTGGCATGGGGCGGCGCAATTCCATCCTTTGCGGCTGGAAGTCGCACAATAATTGGGCAAATGCGATATGCTGCAGCACATGCACACGCAATGCGATTGTGACGCATTGGCCCGCCCCATAGATCGATCCCAGACGCACAGGTTTTAGGCAGATGACACCCGCTCCGCTTTCCCCCATCGATCTCGGCTCAGGCGTGGTGTTTGGCGCGCCGGTGGCGCTGGCGCCGCTGGCGGGGATCACCGACCTGCCGTTCCGCCGCCTTGTCGCCTCTTTCGGCGCAGGCTGGGTCGTATCTGAGATGGTCGCGAGCCAGGAGATGGTGCAGGTCAAGCCGGGCGTGCGCGAGCGCGCCGAGCTGGGATATGACCGCTCCGACACGGGTGTGCAGCTCGCCGGGCGCGATCCGTATTGGATCGCCGAGGCCGCGCGCATGGTCGAGGCGAATGGGGCGCGCTTCATCGACATCAACATGGGCTGCCCGGCCAAGAAGGTGACGGGCGGGCTGTCCGGCTCGGCGCTGATGAAGACGCCCGATCACGCGCTGCGCCTGATCGAGGCGGTGGTGGGCGCGGTGTCGGTGCCGGTGACGCTCAAAACCCGGCTCGGCTGGGACGACGCGCTGCTCAACGCGCCGCAGATCGCCCGGCGGGCCGAGGCGGCGGGCGTGCGCATGGTGGTGATCCACGGGCGCACCCGGTGCCAGTTCTACAAGGGCGCCGCCGACTGGGCCGCGATCCGCCGCATCCGCGAGGCGGTGTCGATCCCGGTTATCGCGAATGGCGACATCACGGACGCGGGCACGGCGCTTGAGGCGCTGTCGCGCTCGGGTGCTGCGGGCGTCATGGTCGGGCGCGGCGCACAGGGGCGGCCTTGGCAATTGGCGCGCATCATCGCGGCTCTGACCGGGAAACGAGCCCCCGACATTCCGCAGAAAGGGGCATTTACCGACATGGTTTCAGAACATTACGAGGCGATGCTCGCCTTCTACGGTGCTGTTCTGGGGGGCCGCGTCGCGCGCAAACATCTGGGCTGGTACATGGACGAGGCAGGCACGCCCGTGGCGCTGCGCCGCGAGGTCCTGACCGCAGCACCCGGACGGGTGCCGGTGCTGCTGCCGCTGGCGCTTCAGGGTGAGAGGCGCGCGGCATGATCGTTGACACCGCCCTTTGGAATTCGCTCCCGGTTCCGGCGCTGCTTCTGGGTTCCGACGACCGGATCTCGGACGCAAACTCGGCGGCGGAGCTGTTTCTCAACCTGTCGCATCGCAGCCTGCGCGACGCGCCCTTGTGGGACAAGGTAACGATCGACGCGCCGCTCGAAGAGGCCTTCGTGCGGGCCCGCGAGCAGCGCAGTTCGCTCTTCGTCAACGATGTCGATGTCGGCTCGGGCGAACGCGCCCCGGTGCAATGCTCGATCCTGTTCTCGCCGCTGATGGGCAGCGAGGGGCAGATGTTGATGATGATCTCGCCGCGCGAAATGGCAAACCGATTGACCCAGCACCAGGCCACGGGCAAGGCGGCGAAATCGGCGATCGGCATGGCCGAGATGCTGGCCCATGAGATCAAGAATCCGCTGGCGGGCATCACCGGCGCGGCACAGCTTTTGTCGATGGGCCTCTCGGCCGAGGACCGCGAGTTGACCGATCTCATCGTCGAGGAGAGCCGCCGCATAGTAAAGCTGCTCGAACAGGTCGAGCAATTCGGCAACCTGCGTCCGCCCGCGCGCCGCTCCGTCAACATGCACGACGTCCTTGACCGGGCGCGGCAGTCGGCGGCGGTGGGCTTTGGCGCGCACATGACCTTCGTCGAGGATTACGACCCCTCGCTGCCACGCGCCTTGATCGACGCCGACCAGCTGCTGCAGGTCGTGCTGAACCTCGTCAAGAACGCCTGCGAGGCCGGCCGGCCCGGCGGCTGCATCCGCCTGCGCAGCTTTTACGAGCCATCGCTGCGCGTGCGCCAGCCCGACGGCACCCAGGCGCGGCTGCCCCTGCAGCTCGAAATCCACGACGACGGCCCCGGCCTGCCGCCCGATATCGCAAGCGACGTGTTCGAGCCCTTCGTGTCGGGCCGCGAGAACGGCACCGGCCTCGGCCTCGCGCTCGTCTCGAAGCTCGTCACCGAGAATGGCGGCTGGATTTCCGTGGATTCGACACCCGGACACACCGTGTTCCGGATTTCGTTGCCGCGCGCTCCCGAAGACCACCCCAGTGGAGAATACTGATGGACGGAACGATCCTGGTCGCCGATGACGACCGCACCATCCGCACCGTGCTCACCCAGGCGCTGACGCGCGCGGGCTGCAAGGTCCATGCTACATCCTCGCTGGTGACGCTCATGCGCTGGGTCGAGGAGGGCAAGGGCGACCTCGTGATCTCCGACGTGGTCATGCCCGACGGCAACGGCATCGAGCAGTTGCCCAAGATTTCCGAGGCGCGGCCTGGCCTGCCGGTGATCGTGATCTCGGCGCAGAACACGATCATGACGGCGATCCAAGCCGCCGAGGCCGAGGCCTATGACTACTTGCCCAAGCCCTTCGATCTGCCAGACCTGATGAAGCGCGCGAGCCGGGCGCTCGAAGCCAAGCGCCGCGCGCCGCCGCCCCGCGCATCGGACGCGGTGCCTGATACCGCCGCCGGAGGCGATCTGCCCCTCGTGGGACGCACCCAAGCGATGCAGGCGCTGTACCGGCTCGTGGCGCGGGTGATGAACACCGCGCTCCCGGTCCTCGTGACCGGCGAAAGCGGCACCGGAAAATCGCTCATCGCGCGGGCGATCCATGATTTTTCCGATCGCCGGTCGCTGCCCTTCGTCACCGTCTCGCCGTCGGATCTCGGCGGGATGGACGGGCCGGGCGCGGTTCTGAGCCGCGCGCGGGGCGGGTCGATCCTGTTCGACGAGGTGGGCGATCTCGACGCCGAGGCGCAGCTGCGCATCGTGCGCATGCTCGATGCGATGGGCGATCACGCGCCGCGCATCATGGCCACGTCGCAGGGCGAGCTGGCGCGGCGCATCGAGGAGGGGAGTTTTCGCGAGGACCTGTATTACCGCCTCGCCGGGGTGACCATCAACGTGCCGTCCCTGCGCGAGCGTGTGGACGACATCCCGCTGCTGGCCGAGCATTTCCTGCTCAAGGCCGAGCGTGACGGGCTCGGGCCGCGCCGGCTTTCGCCGCAGGCGAGCGAGATGATCCGTGCCTATTCCTGGCCCGGCAATGTGCGCCAGCTCGAAAACGCGATGCGGCGACTCGTCGTCACCTCGACCGAAGAGGAAATCTCCCGCTCCGATGTCGATCTGGTGCTCGGCGGCCAGCCCGCCGCCGAACCGCTGCGCGGTGGCGGCGAGGGCGAAAAGCTCTCGGCCAGCGTTGAGCGGCACCTGAAACGGTACTTCGACCTGCATGGCGGTCAGTTGCCGCCCGTGGGGCTCTACCAGCGGATTCTCAAGGAAATCGAAACGCCTCTGATCGAAATCGCACTCGACGCGACCGGCGGAAATCAGGCGAAATGCGCGGATCTACTCGGCATCAATAGAAATACGCTGCGCAAGAAGATCACGGACCTCGATATTCGCGTGACACGCCGCCGCAAATTGATGTAAAACCGCAACAGAACCGTGACCCCCCGGACGCATGACCGGGGTGAGATCGCGGCACTGAGGCGGCGGAACTTGCGTTCCCATCAACGGGGCAGGGTGTTTGAGGCGGTTATCGACCTCCCGATTCTCGCGCGTGACGCGCTGGCGCCGCCAGCGGCGGGTGCAGAATGCTGCGACCCTGTCGCTCGTGGTGCTTGGCCCGGCGTTGGCGGCGGCCACCTTCTGGGTCATGGGTCCGCTCGATCAGGGGGCCTCTTCGCTGCTGCTGCGGCTGGTGCTGCTGGCCGACCTCGTCTACGCCCTCGTCGTCGCGGCGCTGGTTTCGTTTCGGGTGGCGCGCATGGTCTCGGCCCGGCGGGCGAGATCGGCGGGTTCGCGGTTGCACATGCGGCTCACCGGCGTCTTTGCGCTCTTGGCGCTGATCCCCACGGTGCTGGTTGCCGTGTTCTCGGTTCTCACCATCAATGTCGGTCTCGAAGGCTGGTTCTCCGAACGGGTCCGCACCGTTCTGGGCGCCTCGCTCACCGCCGCGCAGGCCTATGAGGAGGAGCACCGCCAGGACCTGTCGCGCGACGGGCTGGAGCTTGCGGCCTTTCTCAATGCCGAGCGTGCGGCGCATCCCTTCTTGTCGGATGGCGAGGTGCGTCAGGCGCTTGGCCGGGTGCAGGGACAGATCGAGCGCGGCCTGACCGAAGCCTACGTCATCGACGGGGCGGGCGAAATCCGGGCCCGCGGCGCACGTAGTTTCGAATTCGACTTCGAACGCCCCGAGGCGGCGAGCTTCGAGCGTGCGGATGCGCGCGGCATCGCCATCTTCGAGGATTGGATCAACAACGAGTTCAGGGCGCTGATCCCGCTCGAAAACTTTGCCGACCGCTATCTCTACGTGACGCGCGAGGTCGATGGCGGCATCCTCGCGCTTCTCGACGACACGCAGCAGACGGTCGAGCTGTATCAGCAGCTCGAAGCCGAGCGCGGTCGGCTGCTGTTCGAGTTCGGGCTGCTCTATCTCGGCTTTGCGGTGATCCTGATCCTCGCGGCGATCTGGCTCGGCCTGTGGTTCGCCGAGCGGCTCTCCAAGCCCGTGGGACGCCTCGTCTCGGCCAGCCAGCGCGTCGGCGCGGGCGATCTCGACGTGCGGGTGATCGAGGAGGAAGGCGACGACGAGATTGCCCAGCTCGGCACCTATTTCAACCAGATGACGACCGAGCTGAAGGTGCAGCGCGACCGGCTTTTGGACAACACCCGACAGATCGAGGCGCGGCGGCGGCTGTTCGACAGCGTGCTGGGCTCGGTCACTTCGGGCGTGATCGGCCTCGGGGCCGATGGGCACGTCGCCTTCGCCAACCGCTCGGCGCTGCGGCTGCTGGGCCTCGGGCCCGATCTGGGTGAAACGACCCTGCCGGAGATGGTGCCCGAGTTCGCGCCGCTCCTCGACGCGCTGCGCGGCGAGGAGCGCGAGGCCGTGCAGGAGCAGGTGCAGCTGATCCGAGAGGGACGGCAAGAGACGCTTCTGGTGCGCATGGCCCCGCGCCGCGCCGATGACGGCGCGCTTGAAGGCTATGTCGTGGCCTTCGACGATGTGAGCGACCTCGTCTCGGCGCAGCGCATGGCCGCATGGGGCGACGTCGCGCGGCGCATCGCGCACGAGATCAAGAACCCGCTGACGCCGATCCGGCTCTCGGCGGAGCGGATCCAGCGCAAGTTCGCGCGCCAGCTCGACACGGAGGATGCCGCCGCCTTGGGCCACATGACCGAGGTGATCGTGCGGCAGACCGGCGATCTGCGCCGCATCGTCGACGAATTCTCGAAGTTCGCCCGGATGCCCGAGCCGGACAGGGTCTGCAACGACGTCGTGGCGATCCTGCGCGACGCGGTGACGCTTCAGGAGGCGGGCCAGCCCGAGGTGAGGTTCGAGATCAGCCTGCCGCAACGGCCCGTTCCGGCGGCGCTTGATGCGACGATGATCACGCAGGCGCTCACCAACCTTATCAAGAACGCGGGCGAAGCCATTGAAGGGCTTTCGGAAAGAGGGGCGGGGGACGAGTACGTTCCGACCATCCGCGTGGCGCTGAGCGCCGATGAGGCCGAGGCCCGGATCACCATCGCCGACAACGGCATCGGCCTGCCCGAGGACCGGGCACGGCTGTTCGAGCCTTACGTCACCACCCGCGACAAGGGCACCGGCCTCGGCCTGCCCATCGTGAAGAAGATCATCGAGGAACACGGCGGCAGCCTGTCCCTCGTCGACGCGCCAGCCTTCGAGGAGGGCGCCCACAAGGGCGCCATGGCGGTCATCACCCTTCCCGTTCTGCGCGAGGGTCATGGCGAATCGGGGGACATCGAGAAGACCGGGCAACCGGCATTGCAGGCAACAGCATGAGGCATGAGATGGGCGACATCCTGATCACCGACGACGAGCGCGACATCCGCGAACTGATCTCCGACATTCTGCGCGACGAGGGCTATTCCACCCGGCTCGCCAGCACTTCCGACGAATGCATGGAAGCCATCGAGGACCAGCCACCCGCCCTGATGATCCTCGACATCTGGCTCAAGGACAGCCGCATGGACGGGATCGATATCCTCAAGACCGTCAAGCGCGATCACCCCGGCATCCCGATCGTCATCATTTCGGGGCATGGCAACATCGAGATCGCGGTCGCCGCAATCAAGCAGGGCGCCTACGATTTCATCGAAAAGCCGTTCAATATCGACCAGCTTCTGGTGGTCATCAAGCGCGCGATGGAGACCTCGCGGCTGCGGCGCGAGAATGTCGAACTGCGCCGCGGCGACGCGCCGCCCTCCGAGATGCTGGGCGACAGCGCCTCGTTCCGTTCCCTGCGCAGCCAGCTCGACAAAGTGACGCGCTCCAACGGCCGGGTGATGCTCACCGGCCATCCCGGATCAGGCAAGGAGATCGCCGCCCGCTACATCCACGCCAATTCCAACCGCGCCGCGGCCCCCTTCGTCACCGTCAACTCGGTGACGATCGAGCCCGATCGCATGGAGGAGGTGCTGTTCGGCAAGGAAGGCCCCGAAAAGGGCGTCGAGAAGGGCCTTCTGGAACAGGCCAGCGGCGGCGTGATCTATTTCGACGAGGTGGCCGACATGCCGCTCGGCACCCAGTCCAAGATGCTGCGCGTGCTGGTCGACCAGTCGTTCCAGCGGGTCGGCGGCACCGAGAAGGTGCAGGTGGATCTGCGCGTCATCTCCTCGACCAACCGCGACCTGCAGGCGGCGATCCGCGCCGGGTCGTTCCGGCAGGAGCTGTACCACCGGCTCAACGTCGTGCCGATCCACGTGCCGGGGCTCGAGGAGCGGCGCGAGGACATCCCGCTTCTGGCCGAGCATTTCATCGCCGAGCTGAACAAGTCGCAGGGCCTGCCGCTGCGGCCCCTGGGTGAGGATGCGCGCGCCCTGCTGCAGACCATGCTGTGGCCCGGCAATATCCGCCAGCTCAAGAACGTCGTGGAACGTGTTCTTATCCTTGGAGATTCCAGCGGCGAGATCAGCGCCAAGGAGCTGCCGGGTCTCGATGATCCGGACCGCGAGGAAGGGCGGGTCGTGCTGTCGGGCGGGTTGGCCACGCTGCCGCTGCGCGAGGCGCGCGAATTGTTCGAGCGCGAGTACCTGCTGACGCAGATCAACCGTTTTGGCGGCAACATTTCCCGCACCGCGGCCTTCGTCGGGATGGAGCGCTCGGCGCTGCATCGCAAGCTCAAGAGCCTTGGCGTGGTCACCTCCTCGAAAACCGGCGCGCGGGTCGCGCATGTCGAGGACTGATTGACCGCCCGCGCGGGCTCTGGCACTCCGTGGCGGCATGAGCGCCGCCACGGGCGCGTCCCAACGGACCGGGAACTAAGATGAAGGTCATCATCTGCGGCGCGGGACAGGTCGGCTGGCAGATCGCCCGGCACCTGTCGGGCGAGCGCAACGACGTCACCGTCGTCGACAGCAATCCCGACCTCGTGCGCCGCGCCACCGACACGCTCGACGTCCAAGGCATCACCGGCTTCGCGAGCTATCCGGACGTGCTCGACCGGGCCGGCGCGCGGGACGCCGACATGATCATCGCCGCCACCCATAGCGACGAGGTCAACATGGTCACCTGTCAGGTGGCCCATTCGGTGTTCTCGATCCAGCGCAAGATCGCGCGGCTGCGCGCGCAGTCCTATCTCGACGCGATCTATTCCGATCTCTACCGCCGCGATCACATGCCGATCGACGTGGTGATTTCGCCCGAAAAGGAGGTCGCCGAGGCCGCGCTGCAGCGCCTCGCGGCACCCTCGGCCTTCGACGCAGAAAGCTTTCTCGACGGGCGCGGGCATCTGCTGGGCATCTCGATCGACGAGGATTGCCCGGTCATCAACACGCCGTTGCGCCAGCTCACCGACCTGTTCTCGACGCTGCGCGCCATCGTGGTGGGCATAAGACGCCGCGGCAGACTGTTCGCGCCTGCACCCGAGGACCAGATCTTTCCCGGCGATTCCATCTATGTCTTCACCGACACCTCCGACATGGTCCGCACGCTGGAGATCTTCGGCAAGCGTCACGCCAAGCAAGAGCGCATCGTGGTGATCGGCGGCGGCAATGTCGGCCTTGGCGTCGCCCGCGCGCTGGAGAACCGCCCCGACAGGCTCCGCGTCAAGATGATCGAGCGCGACCGCAAGGCCGCCGAGCGCGCCGCCGACCAGCTCGACCGGACTATCGTGCTCAATGGCGACGGTCTCGACGCGGCGCTTCTCGAAGAGGCGCAGATCGGCACTGCCGACGCGGTGCTCGTGGTCACCGACGACGACAAGACCAATCTGCTGGCGTCGGTGCGGGCCAAGGCGCTCGGCTGTCCGCTGGCGATCTGTCTGGTCAACGACCCGACGCTGGTGCCGCTCATGCAGGCGATGGACATCGACGCCTATATCAACCCGCGCGCCACCACGGTGAGCTCGATCCTGCGTCACATCCGCCATGGCCGGGTGCGGGGCGTCTATTCGATCGGCGACGCCGAGGCCGAACTGATCGAGGCGCAGGTCCTGGGCACCTCGCCGATCGCGGGCCAGCGGATCCGCGACATCGCCTTTCCCGAGGGCGTGCTGGTGGGCGGCGTCGTCAAGGATGGCCGGATGATGAAGATCCACGGCGCGCTCCGGATCGAGGAGGGCGACATGGTCGCGCTCTTCGCCATGGCCTCCGACGTGCCGGAGGTCGAGCGCCTGCTGCAGGTCTCGATCGACTTCTTCTAGAGCGATGGAGCGCCGCCTGACCCGCATCCCGTTCTTCGTGCTGCTGATGGCGATGGGCTCGGCGGCGATGCTGCTGCCGGCGGTGCACGCGCTGGTGCGCGAGGATTGGCTGACGTCGCGCACCTTCCTCTATGGCGCGATCCTCGGGCTGATGCTGTCGCTGCTGATCGGCCTGGCCACGGCGAATTACCGCCCCGCCAGCGTGCCGCGCAGCCAGCTTTCGGCGCTGCTCGCGGCCTTCACGGTGCTGCCGGTGATCTTCGCGATCCCGTTCCACGAGGCGCTGGGAACGACGTCGTTCCTCAACGCGTGGTTCGAGATGGTGTCGAGCTTCACCACCACGGGGGCCACGGTCTATGACAACGTGGTACGCCTCAACGACAGCCTGCATTTGTGGCGCGCCCTCGTCGGCTGGCTCGGCGGGCTGCTGATCTGGGTGACGGCGGTGTCGATCCTCGCACCGATGAATCTCGGCGGCTTCGAAGTGCGCAGCTCGGCCCTGCCGAACGAGGGCGGCGCGCGGCTGAGCCAGATCACCCGCGTCGCCGACCCTTCCGAGCGGCTGGTGCGCTACGCGGCGCGGCTGCTACCGATCTATACCGCGCTGACGGGTCTGCTGTGGCTTGGCCTCGTGGCGGCGGGCGACCGGCCCTTCGTGGCCTTCTGCCACGCAATGTCGACGCTGGCCACCAGCGGCATCAGTCCGGTGGGGGGGCTGCGCTACAGCAATTCGGGCCTTTTGGGCGAGATGCTGATCCTCGTCTTCTCGGTTTTCGCGCTGTCGCGGCTTACCTTTGCGCGCAACATGTTCGGCGATCATGGCGGGCGGCTGATGCGCGACCCCGAGCTGCGCATGGGGCTCGCTTTGGTGCTGATCGTGCCGGGGCTTCTCTTCGCGCGGCACTTTTTCGGTGCGGTCGAGGATCGCGCCGAGGCCGACCTCCCCGAGGCGCTCTCGGCGCTGTGGGGCGCGGTCTTCACCGTCTCGTCCTTTCTCACCACCGCTGGCTTCGAAAGCCGCTACTGGCTCGGCGCCGCCGAATGGTCGGGGCTGGAGACGCCGGGGCTCGTCCTCGTGGGGCTGGCGCTGATCGGTGGTGGCGTGGCGACCACGGCGGGCGGGGTCAAGCTGATGCGCGTCTATGCGCTGTGGATGCATGGCAAGCGCGAGCTGGAGCGGCTGGTGCATCCGAATTCCGTCGGCGGCGACGGCATCGAAGCGCGGCGGATCCGGCGCGAGGGCGCGTTCATCTCGTGGATCTTCTTCATGCTCTTCGCGCTGTCGGTGACGGCGGTGATGCTGGCGCTGTCGCTCGCGGGGGTGCAGTTCGAGGTGGCGATGACGTTGACGGTGGCGGCGCTGTCGACCACCGGGCCGCTGGCCGAGATGGGCGCGCAATACCCGATCTCCTATGCGGGCATCCCCGGCATGGCCAAGGCGATCCTCGCGGCGGCGATGGTTCTGGGCCGGCTCGAGACGCTGGCGATCATCGCGCTCCTGAACCCGTCGAGTTGGCGCAGTTAAGCCACGCGCGGGGGCCGGTGCGGCTTTGCACGGATTTCCGGGCTGGAAACTCCACCATCCTGCGGACATACTCCTTTTCAACGAGGGAAAAGGCCGATACGCGGCCGCAAGAATAAAAGGGACGGTAATGGCCGGAGACAAGCAGAACCTTCAGGACGCCTTCCTGAACCACGTGCGCAAGGTCAAGGTGCCGGTGACGATCTTCCTGATCAACGGCGTGAAGCTGCAGGGCGTGATCACTTGGTTCGACAATTTCTGCGTGCTGCTGCGCCGTGATGGACAATCCCAGCTCGTCTACAAGAGCGCGATTTCGACCATCATGCCGTCGCAGCCGGTAAACCTCTATGACGGTGAAGATTGACCGATTATTACATCCCCGAGGCCCCGGACACCCGCACTTGGGTGATCCACCCCGAGATCAAGAACGACAACAGCCGGCGTGAGCCCACGGCCGCGCTGGCCGAGGCCGTGGCGCTGGCCGATGCGCTGCCGGGCCTCGACGTGCTCGGCTCCGAGATCGTGCGCCTGCCCAAGCGCCACCCCGGCATGCTGTTCGGCACCGGCAAGATCGAAGAGCTGAAGCAGCGGCTGCACGCCAACGAGGTCGAGCTGGTGCTGATCGACGGCCATGTCGGCCCGGTGCAGCAGCGAAATCTCGAAAAGGAGTGGAAGGTCAAGATCCTCGATCGGACCGGCCTGATCCTCGAGATCTTCGGAGATCGCGCCGCCACCCGCGAGGGCGTGCTGCAGGTCGAGATGGCGGCGCTCAGCTATCAGCGCACGCGGCTGGTCCGCGCCTGGACCCACCTCGAGCGGCAGCGCGGCGGATTGGGCTTCGTCGGCGGCCCCGGCGAGACGCAGATCGAAGCCGACCGCCGCGCCATCGACGAACAGCTCGTGCGGCTCAAACGCCAGCTCGACAAGGTGGTCAAGACCCGCACGCTGCACCGCGCCGCGCGCGCCAAGGTGCCGTTTCCGATCGTTGCCTTGGTGGGCTATACCAACGCCGGGAAATCGACGCTGTTCAACCGGCTCACCGGGGCCGAGGTGATGGCCAAGGACATGCTCTTCGCCACGCTCGACCCGACGATGCGGCGCGTGGTGCTGCCCACCGGCGACGAGGTGATCCTGTCGGACACGGTGGGCTTCATCTCGGACCTGCCGACCGAGCTCGTCGCGGCGTTCCGCGCCACGCTCGAAGAAGTGCTCGACGCCGATCTGGTGCTGCATGTGCGCGACATCGGCCATGCCCAGACGGCCGAACAGGCGCGAGAGGTCGAGACGATCCTGTCGGGCCTCGGCCTGCCGGACGATACGCCGAAGATCGAGGTCTGGAACAAGGTCGACACGTTGGACGAAGAGGCGCATGAGGCCGCGCTCGAGCGGGCCGGGCGCACCGAGAGCGTCAGCGCCGTCTCGGCGGTCACCGGCGAAGGCATGGAGGCGCTGCTTGCCGCGATCTCCGAGGCGCTCGGCGGCGTGAAACATCTCGAAACCCTCGTGGTGCCCTTCGCCGCCGGTCGCAAGCGCGCCTGGTTGTTCGATCAAGGCCTCGTCGAGGGCGACACGCCGACCGAAGAGGGCCACGAGATGCAAATCCGCTGGTCCGCCGCGCAAAAGGCCCGTTACGAGCGGCTCTGACTCCATTCGACCAGAACCTGCGCCGCGTTGGGCGGCGCGGGTTCGCGCATGAATGTCGTCGCGTCGCGCCGTATGCAAGCGGATGACGATCCGCACCGATAGCGCTATCAGGAGGCGGCACAAGACAGGGGCGCCGCCGATGATCCTCGAACTCCATCACATCCAGCTTGCCATGCCCGAAGGCGGCGAAGATGCGGCGCGGCGATTCTATGGGGGCGTGCTCGGGCTCACCGAGGTGGCCAAGCCCGAGGCGCTTGCCGGTCGCGGCGGCGTCTGGTTCGAGGGGCGCAGCCTGAGGCTGCATCTCGGGGTCGAGACGCCCTTTGTCCCTGCGCACAAGGCGCATCCGGCGTTCCGCGTCGCCGATCTGGCGGCGTTGCGCTTTCACTTTGACGCGGTCGGGATCGAGGCGCGCCCCGACATCGATCTGCCAGGGCTGCGCCGGCTTTATGTGTCGGACCCGTTCGGCAACCGGATCGAGCTGTGCGAGACCGTCTGACCGCCTATTTCAACGGATCGTGGCCCCAGTTCATCAGGCTGTAGCGCCACTTGGAATGCTCCATGTCGCTCTCGGGGCCGCCCTGGGCCTTGTGGCGCTTGATGTAGCCCACGACCTTGGCCATGTGGTCCCACTGGTCATCGGTCAGGTCGGCCTTGTCGGTGCGCTTGATCTCGACGATGCGCTTGCCCGATTTGTGGCCCGTGCTTTCGCCATCGCCGCCGGTATCGCCGACCGTTTTGCTCTCCTCGGTGTCGAGGAACTCCTCGATCTCCTTGGGCGCCATGTTCACCAGATCGCGGAACTCGTCCCAGATCTGCTCGTGCGATTTGCCGCTCATCTCGTCCTCCGCTGGCTGTCGGAGGGGCAACCGGCGCGGCTTGCGCCGGTTCCGCGTCACTGCGGTGCGGGAATGAGCTGCGTGATACCCACCGCCGCGCCGCGCGCGAGGCTGGGGTCGAGCGACATCGGGATGTATTCGCCGCGCCGCCACAGCTCGCCCAGATCATCGTAATGACGCGACAGCGGGTGGCCCGACTGGCCGGTCGAGATGATGAAGACCGAACTGTCGGGATCGGCAAAGTCATAGACGCCGCGATAGCCCGCCGCGTGGACGTTGTGGAACGGGTTCGGCGCGCGCCCGTCGGTCAGGCCGCGCATCAGCGTGTTGTCGCCGCCCGAGGTGCTCTGGCGGATGTTCACGAACCAGTTGAGAAACGGCACGCGACCCAGCACCGGGTGGTCCTGCCGCGCCTCGTGCGCATCGCCCCAGCGCAGCGCGTCGAGATTGGCGCCATAGGTCTCGGAGATCCAGATCAGCGCATCGTCGAGCGACATGCGCGCGATGTCGGCGCAGCTTTCCTCGGCGGCCGACTGGCGGATGTCGCACCACGCCGACGCCCCGTCGATGTCGCGGAACACGCGGTCGAGGAACAGCGGCTCGACATGGCTGTAGGCGTTGGCCAGGGGGCCGAGATCGTCGCGGATCAGCCGCTCCTGCAGCGCCCGCATCCATGCGGCATAGATCAGCGGCTCCGGCAGATGCTCGTTCATCTCGCCGTTCCATTCGCCCAAGAGCTCCAAAGCCCGCTGACGACGACGCTCGGGCGTGTTCGCGGCGGCGGGTTCGCCGGTGAACCACAGGTCGGCCCCGACGATCGGCAACAGGGCGCGCGCCGTCGGACTCACCGTGTCGAGCTGCGCCTCGATGAAGCTGTCGCGGGTGTGCACCTCGCGAGACTGCATCAGCCCGCGCCAGCGCGCGATCCGCTGCGTGTCGCCCCAGTGATAGGAGAGATGCTCGGGAAAGGGCCGGTCCACGGTCTTGTTGTTGGTGTTGCCGACGAGGCCACCTGCCGGCTCGGAGGTCTCGGGCAGGTCGGCATAGGACAGCCAGCCCTGCCAGCGGTTTTCGGCCACATGGCCCAGCGTGGGCATGCGGCCCTGGCTCTGGTGACCGGGATCGCGCAGCGGCACCGCCCCCACGGTCTTGAGCGCGATGCGGTTGCGGTCGGCGAGGATCAGGTTCTGGCTCGGCGCGACCTGCAGGCGGCCCGCGCGCATCGCCTCCTCGATCGAGCGCGCCTGCATCAGGCGCAGACCGGCGGTCATGGAGGTGTCGTCGCCCGACAGGCCAGACCATGCGAGGGTCATGACGTGGCCGCGCGGGCGGATCGTGTCGAGAGCGAACTGCTCGGGCGGCAGGACGGGGCCGTTGGCGGTGCGCCGCAGCCGCAGGGTGACGGCGGCGGCGTCCTTGATCTCGACGATGCTGTCGCGCGCCTCGAACCGCTCCCAGCCCTCGGGCGTGCGGTACTCGGCGGCGTTCTTCGGGTTCACCTCCTCGGCATAGAGGTCGAGATCGTCGGCGAAGGAGGCGGTGATGCCCCAGCCGAGATCGGCGCTGCGGCCCGCCAGAACCAGCGGGATGCCGGGAATGGTCGCGCCGATGACGCCGCCGGAGGTCAGTTCCAGCCGCGCCAGATACCAGATCGACGGCGCGGTGAGCAGCCGGTGCGGATCATTGGCCAGAAGCGTCGCGCCGGCGGCCGAGCGCGACGGCCCGGCGGCCCAAGCGTTGGACGCGCCCGACAGCGTTGCAGGCAGGCTTGCCGAGAGGGGATCGAACGGAGCATCGGGGTCCATGGCGGCAAACCGCTGGGGGATCTCGGGCATCAGATCGGCGTAGCGGGGCAGGGCGGTGAGACCGGGGCCGGGCACGTCGGGCAGGATGTCGCGCAAACGGTCCTCCTCGAGCACCAGCGAGCTGCGCGCGCGCAGCACCTCGGCCTGAAGGTGATCGGATTGCTGCCATGCCATCAGCTTGAGGATCGCGACGCTGTCGGCGGGCTGCCATGGCGAGATCGGCTGATTGAACAGCCACATTTCGGGTGCGCCGCGCCCGCGCGCGCCGGTATTGACCTCACCCACCCAGGCGTTGACGCCCGCCGCATAGGCGTCGAGCGCCGTGCGCGTCTGGCCGTCCTGATCCTCGACCGAGGCGGTGGCGGCGCGGTAGAGATCGAGGCGGCGCATCAGCACGTCGCTTTCGGCGGTGCGCTGTCCGAACAATTCCGACAGCCGTCCCTGCACGGTGCGGCGCAGCATCGTCATCTGCCACAGCCGGTCCTGCGCATGGGCATAGCCGAGCGCGAAGAAAACGTCGCGGTCGGTGCGGCCGAAGACATGCGGCACGTTGGCGTGATCGCGTACGATCTCGACCGGGGCGGTGATCCCCGCGACACGAGTGCGCGCGTCGTAATCGGGCAGGGAGCGGGCGAAGAACCACCATGTCAGCACGAAACCGGCGAGGCCGAGAAGGATTGCGCCGACGGTCAGGCGCAGGAGCCAGCGAAACAGAGTGGCCATCGATCCTCCGAGGCGCGGTCGCCCGCGCTTGACGGGCCGGTTGGGCATGGTGAGTATCGCGCCTCGGGGGCGAACGAAAGCCCCGGGAGGCAGGGAGAGCACGATGGCGAAGCTGACATTTCTGGGACTGGGCGTGATGGGATACCCCATGGCGGGGCATCTGGCGGGCGCGGGCCACGAGGTGACGGTCTATAACCGCACCACCGCCAAGGCGGAGAAATGGGCCGCCGCGCATGGCGGGCAGCATGCCGCGACCCCGCGAGAGGCGGCGCAAGGCGCCGAGATCGTCTTTGCCTGCGTCGGCAATGACGACGACCTGCGCGGCGTCTGCCTCGGCGAGGACGGCGCCTTCGCGGGAATGGAGCGCGGCGCGCTCTTCGTCGATCACACCACGGTCAGCGCCGCCGTCACGCGCGAGCTTGCGGGGCAGGCGGACAGCTTGGGGATCGGTTTCGTCGACGCGCCGGTCTCCGGCGGGCAGGCGGGGGCCGAGAACGGCCAGCTTTCGGTGATGTGCGGCGGCGCGCAGGATCATTTCGACCGGGCCGAACCGGTGATCGACGCCTATTCCAAGATCTGTAGACGCCTCGGAGAGAGCGGCGCGGGCCAGCTTGCCAAGATGGCCAACCAGATCGCCATCGCCGGGCTGGTGCAGGGCCTGTCGGAATCGCTGGCCTTCGCCGAGAAGGCCGGGCTCGACGGGCGCGCTCTGGTCGAGGTGATCAGCCAGGGCGCCGCCGGAAGCTGGCAGATGGTCAACCGCCACGGCACCATGCTCGACGATCAGTTCGAGCATGGCTTTGCGGTCGACTGGATGCGCAAGGATCTAGGCATCTGCCTCGACGCCGCCGACGCGCTTTCGGTGAGCCTTCCCGTCACGGCGCTGGTGGACCAGTTCTACAAGGAGGTGCAGCAGATGGGCGGCGGGCGTTGGGACACCTCGTCGCTGATCAAGCGTCTCAGGAGGCCCTGAGCGGGGTTGCCTTTGCGGGGTCTTGGCGCTAAGGGCAGCGCACGATCAATCCCGCAGGCGGGGGCGGGCCACGGGCGGGAGACATCCCCCGGGGTCCACCGGTTGGGGCAGCCGCCCTGATCCTCCGCCGAGGCCAAACCGGAAAAAGGTTACAGACATGGCTCTTCCCGAGTTCTCCATGCGTCAGCTGCTCGAAGCTGGCGTCCACTTCGGCCACCAAACCGCCCGCTGGAACCCGCGGATGTCCGAGTACATCTACGGCGCCCGCAACGGCATCCACATCATGGACCTGACCCAGACCGTCCCGATGCTGGACAAGGCTCTGCAGGTCGTGCGCG
Organism: Limimaricola cinnabarinus; assembly: GCF_047631075.1. NCBI lineage: Bacteria > Pseudomonadati > Pseudomonadota > Alphaproteobacteria > Rhodobacterales > Paracoccaceae > Limimaricola > Limimaricola cinnabarinus. Next base: position 118,537 of record NZ_JBLHYX010000010.1, on the reverse strand, counting down.
ACACCGTCGCCAAGGGCGGCCGCGTGCTGTTCGTCGGCACCAAGCGTCAGGCGCAGCAGCCGATCGCCGACGCCGCCGAGAAGTCCGCGCAGTTCTACATGAACCACCGCTGGCTCGGTGGCACGCTGACCAACTGGCAGACCGTGTCGCAGTCGATCAACCGCCTGCGCGCCATCGACGAAGCCTCCGAGCAGGGCTTTGCCGGCCTGACCAAGAAAGAGCGTCTGGGCATGGAGCGCGAGCAGATCAAACTGCAGGCCTCGCTCGGCGGCATCCGCGAGATGGGCGGCGTTCCGGACCTGCTGTTCGTCATCGACGTCAACAAGGAAGACCTCGCGATCCTCGAAGCCAAGAAACTCGGCATCCCGGTCGTGGCCGTGGTCGACACCAACTGCTCGCCCGATGGCGTGGATTACGTGATCCCCGGCAACGACGACGCCGCCCGCGCGATCTCGCTCTACTGCGATCTCGCCGCCCGCGCCGCGCTTGACGGCATGAGCGCGCAACTCGGCGCCGCCGGCGTCGACATGGGTGCGATGGAGCAGTACACCGAAGAGCAGCTCGCCGCCGACGCCGAAGCCGCCACCGCCGAATAAGGCGCACCGTCACATCACGGTTGCCGGGCGCGGATATGCCGCGCCCGGAGTCCATTCAAATTCTAGGAGAGACGCGATGGCGATCACCGCGAGCATGGTCAAGGAACTGCGCGAGAACACCGGCGCAGGCATGATGGACGCCAAGAAGGCGCTGACCGAAACCGACGGCGACATGGAAGCCGCGGTCGACTGGCTGCGCACCAAGGGCCTGGCGAAAGCCGCCAAGAAATCCGGCCGCACCGCCGCCGAGGGCCTCGTGGCCGTCGCCGTCGAGGGTGGCCGTGGCGTCGCGATCGAACTGAACTCGGAAACCGACTTCGTTGCCAAGAACGCCGACTTCCAGAACCTCGTCTCGAAGATCGCCAAGGCTGGCGTCAAGACGTCGAGCCTCGAGGAGCTGAAGGCAGCGCAGGTCGACGGCAAGCCGGTCGAGACCCTCGTCACCGATGCGATCGCCAAGATCGGCGAGAACATGACGTTGCGCCGGATGGCCGCGATCGAAGGCGAGAGCGTCGTGACCTATGTCCACAACGCCGCTGCCACCGACATGGGTACCATCGGCGTGCTCGTGGCCTTCTCGGGCGGTGACGAGGCGTTCGGCCGTCAGGTCGCGATGCACATCGCCGCTGCCAACCCCGCAGCACTCGGCGAGGCCGATCTCGACCCCGCGATGGTCGAGAAGGAAAAGCAGGTCCAGATGGACATCGCCCGCGAGAGCGGCAAGCCCGAGGCCGTCATCGAGAAGATGATCGAAGGCCGCATGAAGAAGTACATGGCCGAGTCGACCCTGCTGGGTCAGGCTTTCGTCGTGAACCCCGACCTGACCGTCGAAGCCGCCGCAAAAGAGGCGGGCGTGACGATCACCGGCTTCGTGCGCCTTGCCGTGGGCGAGGGCATCGAGAAGGTCGAAGAAGACTTTGCCGCCGAAGTGGCCAAGGTCGCCAAGGGCTGAGCCCGAACTGAGGCCCGACGGCAAACGCCGCCTGCATCGCAGGCGGCGTTTTGCATTTCTGCAACAAGGTGATGGAAAACGGAGTGCCGCGCCCGGCGGCGGTGACGGGCGCGGCGTGCTCATGCTGAAGTCCGACCTGCTGCTGTCGGAGATGCCCGCACCGAATGGGATAGATCCAAGGGGGCGGTGCAAAGGGTCAAAACGACCATCACTCGTCAACACCACAACCTTGTCACGATCGGCGACTCGTTGAAAGTCTGGTAATCTGGACCTCGGTCGGGGCGATCCTCGCCTTAAGAATAGAGCTGATGAAAGCGGAGCGCCCGTGCCACCGCCTGGGCCGTCGTCGTCGCATCTAGCGCCTCGCGCGCCAGCCGCAGATGCTTGTCGATGGTCGCGACACTCAATGTCAGCTCCTCGGCGATCTGCTGTACGGTGAAGCCGGCGGCGACGCAGCGCAGCACTTCCTTCTGGCGGGGAGTAAGGCGGCAGGCCACCGCGAAGATCAGTTGAAACCTGAGATGAAAGGCGTGAATCTGCGCCTCGATCTCGTCGCGTCGCTGCAGCCAGATCCGGTCGATCCGGCATTGCGGCATTTCGGGCCGCGCCGCGAGGATGAGGATCCCGCGCGACTTCTGCGGCAGCAAAGGAAAGCTGACCATGACACCGGCATGCACCTGATGCGACTGGTTGAGGTCGCGTAGGCGCGCCTCGCTGGCGGGATCACCGGGCGTCAGAATGTCCTGACGGCTCCAAAGCAGGGTACCGCTGTAATCCTGGGCCCAGTTTCCGTATCGGGTGTCGAGATAGAGACCATCGGCGACGAGGCGACGGTTGTAACTCTCGGCGTGGCTGCTGCGGAGCAGCCAGTTCGCCGGGTCGAGCGGGTCGGGTTCGGGCAGAAGGGTAAAGCCGTAGAGCAGACGATTCAGGCCGTAATCGGACATGCGCTCGCACAGCATGTCCCACAAGATCATGTCATCGCCGGTCCGTGCCACACGCGAGATGAAGCTCAGCGCGGCACTCCGGGACAATGTGTTCGACATGAGGGCCATGTCGAATATTAACACTTTCTTCAAAAAGCCCAAAGTGACCGATAGGATGAGGTAAATAGTTACATAATCTTCATTATGAGATAACCGTTATGCGCAACGAGCAATGCCCGTTATTCCCTTCACTCCTTGATAAATCGCTACCCCAGCGCGTATCCCGCGCCGCGCACCGTGCGCAGCGGATCGGCGCCGCCATGCGCGCACAGCACCTTGCGCAGTCGACCGATATGCACATCGACGGTGCGCGTGTCGACGTAAACGTCCCGCCCCCAGACCCGGTCGAGCAGCTGCTCGCGGCTCCAGACCCGGCCCGGCTTTTCGAGGAAGGTCGCCAGCAGACGAAACTCCGTCGGCCCGAGTTTCAGCATGTGCCCGTCCCGGTGCACGCGGTGCGTCTCGGCGTCGAGCGTGATGTCCTCGAAGCTCAGCGTCTCGCCCACGCCCGCCGGACGCGAGCGGCGCAGTTGGCCCTTCACCCGCGCCATCAGCTCGGTCACGGAATACGGCTTCACGACATAATCATCGGCCCCGGTCTCAAGGCCGCGCACGCGGTCGACCTCTTCGGAGCGCGCCGAGAGCATGATGATCGGCACGTCGCGCGTCTCGGGCCGCGCCTTGATGCGGCGGCAGATCTCGATCCCGGTGACCCCCGGCAGCATCCAGTCGAGCACGATCAGGTCGGGCACATCCTCGGCCACCATCAAGAGTGCGGCATCGCCATCTTCGGCCTCGGAGATGCGGAAGCCTTCGGATTCGAGGTTGTAGCTCAGCACCGCGCGCTGCGACGGCTCGTCTTCGACGATCAGGACATGGGGCTGCACTTGGCGCATCGGTTCACTCCGGGCTCGACACATAGGAGGTGTTGTCGCCCTTGGGCCGGTCCTCGTCGGGCATCTGGCCGGTGATGAGATAGATCACCTGCTCGGCCATGTTGGTGACGAGATCGCCCATGCGCTCGATGTTCTTGGCGATGAAGTGCAGGTGCATGCAGGCGGTGATCGCGCGCGGGTCCTCCATCATGTGGGTCAGGAACTCGCGGAACAGCGCGTTGTACATCTGGTCCACGTCCTGATCGCGCTGCAGCACCTCGGCGGCGAGATCCGCGTCGCGGCGCACGAAGGCGTCGAGCGTGTCCTTGAGCATGTTCTGCACCTCGCGCGCCATGCGCTTGAGCGCGGCATCGGAGCCCTCGATCGGGCTCAGCTCGGCGAGAACGGAGGTGCGCTTGGCCATGTTCTTGGCATAGTCGCCGATGCGTTCGAGGCTGGCGGCGAGCCGCAGCACCGACAGGATCACCCGCAGATCCCGGCTCACCGGGGCGCGGATCGCGATCACCCGCGCGGCTTCCTCGTTGAGCTGTTCCTCGATCGCGTCGATCACCTTGTCGCCGCGGCGCACGCGCTCGGCGTTCTCGATGTCGCGGTCGGCGAGGCTCTGGGCGCCGTCGATGATCGCGGCCTCGACGAGACCACCCATCTTGAGGATCAGCGCCTGGATGTTCTCGAGGTCGCGGTCGAAGGCCGAGGCGATGTGCTGCTTGTCGTGCATGTCCCTGCTCCCTTACCCGATCCGGCCCGAGATGTAGCTCTCGGTGCGGCTGTCCTCGGGGTTGGTGAAAATCTTGCCGGTTTCGCCGTATTCGACGAGGTTGCCCAAGTGGAAGAAGGCCGTGCGTTGGCTCACCCGTGCGGCCTGCTGCATCGAATGCGTCACGATCACCACCGAGAAGTTCTGGCGCAGCTCGTCGATCAGCTCCTCGACCTGCGCGGTGGCGATCGGGTCGAGCGCCGAGCACGGCTCGTCCATCAGCAGGATCTCGGGCTCGGTCGCGACGGCACGGGCGATGCACAGGCGCTGCTGCTGGCCGCCCGACAACCCGGTGCCCGGCGCATGCAGCCGGTCCTTGACCTCGTCCCAGATCGCGCCGCGGCGCAGCGCCTTTTCGACGATCTCGTCGAGCTCGGCCTTGTTGCGGGCAAGCCCGTGGATCTTGGGGCCATAGGCCACGTTGTCGTAGATCGATTTCGGGAACGGGTTCGGCTTCTGGAACACCATGCCGACCTTGGCGCGAAGCTGCACCGGATCGACGCGGGGGTCGTAGATGTCGGCCTCGTCGATCTTGATCTCGCCGGTGACCACCGCGCCGGGGATGGTGTCGTTCATCCGGTTGAGACAGCGCAGGAAGGTCGACTTGCCGCAGCCCGACGGCCCGATGAAGGCGGTGACGGTGCGGTCGGCAATGTCGACATCGACGCCCTTGATCGCGTGGGTGGTGCCGTAATGCACGTGCACGTCGCGCGCGGTGATCTTGGTCTCGTTCAATACGGTATTGTCCATGGTTCGCATGTCGTTCATGTCGGGGCCCCCTGCCCTGTAAGCGCTCACCAGCGCCGCTCGAAGCGGCGGCGCAGCAGCACCGCGATGAGGTTCATGGCCAAGAGGAACACCAGCAGCACGATGATGCCGCCCCAGGCGCGCTCGTAAAAGGCCGGATCGGCCCGCTTGGCCCATTCGTAGATCTGCGCCGGCATCGCCGAGTTGGGCGCGAGGAAGCCCTCGGCCACGCCCTCGGGATAGTTGGTCGCGATGTAGCCGACCATGCCGATCAGCAGCAGCGGCGCGGTCTCTCCAAGCGCCTGCGCGAGGCCGAGGATGGTGCCGGTGAGAATGCCCGGCATCGCCAGCGGCAACACGTGATGCGTCACCGCCTGCATCTTGGAGGCGCCGACGCCGAGCGCCGCGTTGCGGATCGAGGGCGGCACCGATTTCAGCGAGGCGCGGGTCGAGATGATGATCGTCGGCAGCGTCATCAGCGTCAGCACGAGGCCACCGACCAGCGGCGCCGATTGCGGCAGGTGCATGAACTGGATGAACACGGCGAGGCCGAGGATACCGAAGACGATCGACGGCACGGCGGCGAGGTTCGAGATGTTGACCTCGATGAGGTCGGTGAGCCGGTTCTGCGGTGCGAATTCCTCAAGGTAGATCGAGGCCGCGACGCCGATCGGCAGCGACAGGATCAGCACCACCAGCATCATGAAGAGCGAACCCAGCATGGCGACGCCGATGCCCGCCTGCTCGGGGCGCGAATCCGAGGCGTCGGCCCCGGTGATGAAATCCCAGTTGAACCTCTTTTCCACCAGTCCCGCGTCGCGCCACGCGTCGATCAGGTCGAGATGTTCGGCGTCGAGGTTCTTGTCGCGCGCGAGGCTGGCGCGGCTGACGCGGCCCTTGAGATAGCCATCGACGCGGCTCGAGGCCAGTAACTCGACCGAGACGGTCTGACCGATCAGTTCAGGGTTGGCGAGCACCCGGTCGCGCAGCTGCGCGGCGGCCGAGGAGGAGAGGATCTTGGTCAGGGCCTTGGGCGCGAGCTCGGTCTCGACGCCGGTCCTTTCAACCAGATCGGCGAGCGCCTGTTCGATCAACGGCGCATAGCCGAAGGTCGAGACCTTGGCGATCTTGGCCGGGTCGCGGTCGCCGTCCTTGTCGAGCTTTTCCTCGAGGAGGGGCACGTCGAGCTGCACGTAGCTCTGGGTGAAGGCGGTCAGCCCGTTCGACAGGATCGCCCAAAGGAGCGCCACGAGGAACAGCATGCCGATGCCAAGCGCTGCGATGCCATAGGCCTTGAAGCGACGTTCGGCGCGGTTGCGCTTTTTCGTGCGCGCATCCGTGACGAGCAGCGAGCCCCCCTTGGGCGCGGGGCGGTCGGCCGGGAACGCGCCGGATTGCGGGATATCGGTCATTCGTATTGCTCCCTGTAGCGGCGCACGATCCACAGCGCGACGACGTTCAGCGCCAGCGTGATCACGAAGAGGGTCATGCCGAGGGCGAAGGCGACCAGCGCCTCGGGCGAGGAGAAATCGGCGTCACCGGTGAGCTGGCTCACGATCTTGGCGGTCACCGTGGTCATGGCGTCGAACGGGTTCATCGACAGCCGGGCCGCGGCCCCTGCCCCCAGCACCACGATCATCGTCTCGCCGATGGCGCGGGATGCCGCGAGCAGCACCGCGCCGACGATGCCGGGAAGTGCGGCGGGCAACACCACCTGGCGGATCGTCTCGGAGCGGGTCGCCCCGAGGCCGAGGCTCCCGTCGCGCAGGCTCTGCGGCACCGCGTTGATGATGTCATCCGACAGCGACGAGACAAAGGGGATGAGCATGATGCCCATGACGAGGCCCGCGGTCATGACGGCGGTGCCGCCCTGCATCCAGCCCAAGCCGAGCCAGCCGCCGCGCCCGAAGGCCTCGACCAGCAGCGGGCCGACGGTGAGCAGCGCGAAGAGGCCGTAGACGATGGTCGGGATGCCCGCGAGCATCTCCAGCATCGGCTTGGCCCATGCGCGGACGTTGCGATGCGCGTATTCGGCAAGGTAGACAGCCGCGAAGAGACCGATCGGCACCGCCACCAGAAGCGCGATCAGCGAGATGTAGAGCGTGCCCCAAAGGAGCGGCAGGATGCCAAGCTCGGAACCGCCGCCGAAGCTTGGGCTCCAAGTCGTGCCGAAGAAGAACTCCGCCGCCGGATAGAGACGGAAGAACTCAATGGTGTTGAACACCAGCGCCAGAACGATGCCCACCGTGCTCAGGATCGCGATCAGCGCGGCCGAGATCAGTACGCCGCGCATCGCCTGTTCGACGGCGTTGCGGGCGCGAAAATCGGGCTGGGCGCGGCGCATGCCCCAGGCCGCCCCCGCAAGGGCGAGGCCGATCACGGCGATGCCGCGCGCCAGATCGCCGGTGCCGGAAATGCGCCGCCAGCGCAGCGCCGCATCGCGGGTGGCCGGGGTGACGTCCGAGCCGAGCGCCACGCCCTGCGACGCCATCTGCGCGCGCAACGCCTCGGGCGGTAGGTCGCGCACGGCGGCGTTGGTGAGCGTGCCGCGCGCGACGGCGGCGTCGAGGCCGGCCGCGAGGCGTTGAACATCGGCCATCATCAGCGAGGGTACGGCGCCCTCCCCGGCCTCGGCTTCGAGCACCGGCCAGACGAGGCTTCGAGTCGCGACGGGTTGGGCCAGCAACCAGACGGCCAGTAACAGGAGCGTGGGCCCCGCGGCATAGATCGCGGCGGTCCAGCCATAGTAATTCGGGAGGGAGTGGAGCCTGCGCTCCTCGCGTTTGGCCGCGCCTTGCGCACGCGCGCGGGCCAGCACGAAACCGGCAGCGGCGATGGCCAGGACGATCAGGGCGATCCAGGACGGGGACATGGCGGGGCCTTCAATTGTCGAGGCCCGAAGCGGGGTCGCGTCGGGCCGGGGCGGTGTCGGGTCTGTCGTGCGCGGATACTAGACCGGTCGGGGGCGGCGTTGCCGCCGCCCCTCCCCGATAACGGCTGCGTTACATCGCGTCCATGGTGGTGCCGTTCGCCACCGTCTCTTGCGTCGCGGCAAGCTCGGGGTCGGCCACGAGGCCGTAGGCCGCCAGCGGGCCGTCGGGACCGGCGATCTCGTCGGCCACGAAGAATTCCACGAACTCCTGCAGGCCGGGGATCACGCCGAGATGCGCCTTCTTGACGTAGAAGTAGAGCGGGCGCGACACCGGGTATTCGCCCGACGCGATGGTCTCGGTCGAGGGCTCGACGCCGGACATGGTCGCGACCTGCAGGCTGTCGGTGTTGTTCTCGTAGAACGACAGGCCGAAGACGCCGATGCCGTTCGGATTGGCCTCGATGCGCGCCAGCGTCTCGGTGTAGTCACCGTCGATGTCGATCGACACGCCATCGGTGCGGGTCTGCATGCAGGCCGCCTCGGCGGCATCCTCGTCCATGCCGGCGTCCATAATCGCCTGCATCGCGCCGGTCTCCTCGCAACCCGCGAGCAGCACCTTCTCTTCGAAGACTTCGCGGGTGCCGTGCTTGGTGCCCGGGATGAAGGCGAGGATTTCCTGATCGGGCAGGTCGGCGTTGACATCGGCCCAGCTGGTGTTGGGGTTCGAGACCATCTCGCCGCCCTCGGGGATCTCGGCGGCCAGAGCGTTGTACCAGTCGGCAGGGGTGAAGGCGAAGCTCTCGCCGCTGATGTCGGAAGCGAAGACGATGCCGTCATAGCCCACGCGCACTTCGATGATCTCGTTCACGCCGTTGGAGGCACAGGCCTCGACCTCGCCCTCGCGCATCGCGCGGCTGGCATTGGCGATGTCGATGGTGTTTTCGCCCACGCCTTCGCAGAACCGCGCGAGACCGGCCGAGGAGCCGCCCGATTCCACGACCGGGGTCGGGAAATCGAAGTTCTCGCCAAAGGCCTCAGCGACGATCGAGGCATAGGGCAGCACGGTCGAGGAGCCGGCGACCTGCACGTTGTCGCGCCCTTGGGCGGTGGCGAAGCCGGCGGTGGCGGCGATGAGGGCCGCGCTCGAGGCGGTCATCTTGACGAAGGACATGGATCGCTCCTGTTTTTTCATTCCCCCGGAGCGCCGCGGCGCCCCGTTGCCGTCCGATTAGTTACGTGGGAACTCCGTTTTGTGACAGTTGTGTAAAACTTTCATGACAGCCCGCGATCTAGCGCGGATGACCCTACGACAAGGGCTGACATTCACGCGCGTTATTCGCTGGGCAGGACCACGGTGAGGGAACTGCCCTGCCCCTGCACGCTCTCGATCCGAAGCCGGCCGCGATGGCGGTTCACGATATGCTTGACGATGGCGAGACCGAGCCCGGTGCCGCCCACGGCGCGCGAGCGGTGCGGATCGACGCGGTAGAAGCGCTCGGTCAGCCGCGGCAGGTGGTGTGCCGCGATGCCGTCGCCATGGTCGCGCACTTTGAGCCGCACACCGGGACCGCGCAGGTCGGGCTGGATCTCGGGCGCGGTGAGCATGACCTCGACCGGACGCTCCGTGCCGCCATACTTGATCGCGTTGCCGATGAGGTTGGTCAGCACCTGCCGCAGCTGTTCCTCGTCGCCCGGCACCACGACCGGCGCCTCCGGACCCTCGAACACCAGCCGCAGACAGGCCTGCGCGGCGATCGGCTCCAACAGCGCGATCACCTGCCCCGTCAGGCCCGACAGGTCGACCGGTGCGGTCGGGCGCAGCCGTTCGTCCTGTTCGACGCGGCTGAGCGACAACAGGTCGGAGACGAGCTGCGACATGCGCGCGGCCTCGCGCTCCATGATCCCGAGGAACCGATCCTGCGCGGCGGCGTCGTCACGCGCCGCGCCGCGCAGCGTCTCGATGAAGCCCGACAGCGCGGTGATCGGCGTGCGCAGCTCGTGGCTTACATTAGTGACGAAATCGCGCCGCATCGCGCCCGCCGCCTCGACCGCCGTGACATCCTCGAAGCTGAGTGCGACGCCGCGCCCGCCGGGCAGTTGCACGGCCCCCGCCGTGACGTCCCATGTGGTGTCGCGGCTGCCCGAACGCCCGAGATAGCGCGCGCGCCGCTCTTTGCCGTCGCGCAGCACCGCCTCCACCGCGTCGAGCACGGCGGGCTGACGCAGCGCGGTGATATAGTGCCGCCCCGTCTGTGCCGCACCCAGAAGGGTCCGGGCCGCGGGATTCGCGGCCTCGATCCGTTCGGCAGGGCCGATCAGCAGCACCGGAAGCGGCAAGGCCGCCATGAGAGAATCAAGGGATTCCATGATTTAGCACTCAACTCCCGGCCATGCCGTCACGGTGTTTCGGTCGCGGCGCGATTGAATGTTCCATTCACCCCCCCGAATCTGTAGAGCCTGCGGCCTAATCACACATTGCGCATGAATGGCGCTGTCGCCGGAGCTATATCGCATGACACTCGACCCGCTCGTCCGCAATGATGATCACGGGCAGATCACGCTCGCCGTCGGTCAGGTCGCGCGAACCCCGAGCAGAGCCGTGAGGGTCCCGGCCGAGACATTGCAGGATTTGCGGTACTGCGGTTTCGATCAGGTGACATCGGAGCTTCTCTACTGCCTGAAGCCGGTGATGATCGTCTCGGACCTGATGGGGCCGCGGTTCGACGCGGTGGATCTGGCGCTCAGGCTGACGGCGCTGGGCTATGACGGCCCCTACCGGGTGCTCGTCAGGACATCGGTCCGCGACGCATGGATGGTGCGTGACGAGATCCGCACGATCGCGCCGTGGATCGATTTCGACCTGATCGCGCATGCGTCCGGCAGCTGATCCGCACGGCATCTCAGATCGCTTCGAGACCGCTTCGGAACCGGACCGCGTTGTCGCGGTAGTTGAGCGCCGATTGCCGCAGCTTCGCGATCGCGGCCTCGTCGAGTTGGCGGATCACCTTGCCCGGCACGCCCATCACGAGGCTGCCATCGGGGATCTCCTTGCCCTCGGTGATCAGCGCGCCCGCGCCGATCAGGCAGTCGCGGCCGATCCGCGCGCCGTTGAGCACCGTGGCGCCCATGCCGATCAAGGAGTTCTCGCCGATCGTGCAGCCATGCAGCATCGCCTTGTGGCCGACGGTGACGCCCGCGCCGATCTCGAGCGGAAAGCCCATGTCGGTGTGCAGCACGCAATTTTCCTGCACGTTGGTGTTTTCGCCCAAGCTGATGCGCTCATTGTCGCCGCGGATCGTCGTGCCGAACCAGACCGAGCTTCCGGGGGCCAGCGTCACCTTTCCGATCACATGGGCACCGGGGGCGACCCACGCGGTCGCATCAATTTCGGGGGTCTCTCCGTCGAGCGCGTAGATGGTCATGATCTCTCCTCGAACTCCGCCTGCAGCCCGCGCACATGGTCAAGAAGCCAGGGCTGCTGGCTGCGGCGCAGACGTTCGGCCTCGATGATGATCTTGAGCCGTGCCTCGGTTACGTCAAGCTCGTCATTGACCAGCACGTAGTCGTAGCCGTCCCAATGGCTGATCTCGTCCCAGCTTTTCTGCATCCGCCGCTCGATCACCTCGGGCGCGTCCTGCGCGCGCCCGACGAGGCGGCGGTGCAGCTCTTCGATCGAGGGCGGCAGGATGAAGATCGACAGCACTTGGTCGGCCATGCGGCTGTTCGAGATCTGCTGCGCGCCCTGCCAGTCGACGTCGAACAACACGTCGCGCCCGGCCTCGGTCGCCTCTGCCACCGGCCCGCGTGGGCTACCGTAATAGTTTTCGAAGACGCGAGCATGCTCGAGCATCTCGCCTTCGGCCACGAGATGCTTGAACCGCTCTTCGCTGACGAAGTGATAGTCGGCTCCATCGGTCTCGCCCGGTCGCGGCGCGCGGGTCGTGGCCGAGACCGAGAAGCCCAAGGTCGGGTCCCAAGCGCGCAGGCGCCGCGCCAGCGTCGATTTGCCGGCGCCGGAGGGCGAGGACAGGATGATGAGAAGGCCGCGCCGTTGCATGATGTCCGCTGCTCCGTTCAAGTGCCGATCTGGATGGGGCCGGGGTTAGGCGGATCGGGCCCGCGCGACAAGACCGGCACGCGACGTTAAGCAATCTACTAAATAGTAAGGGGGTGTCCGCAAAATGTGCTGGCGCGCTTCGCTTTCGAACAAAAAGGCCAACCTTTTTCCGTGAACACCACGGAGGACACCCGGTGCTACACCACGACTTTCGACGTCTCCTGGACGCACTCGGCGATCCGAACCCTGCTCAGATCGAGCATGCCCAGACAAAGATCATGGATCCCCGACGAAAAACGGAGGCGATCTCCGAGATCGAAGCGCGCGCAAGCCATGAGAAACCGTGCCCGTCCTGCGGTATCGAACACCGACAGAAGTGGGGAACGAACGCGCACCGGCATTCAACGCTACCGGTGCCGGGGGTGCGGGAAAACCTACTCGGGCCGGACTGGCTCTGTCCTGGGCCGCATTCATCGACCTGACCTGTTCATGGTCGTGCTTCGGAACATGTTGGGCACTTCTGCGCCGCAGTCGGTACGGAAGCTTGCAGGGCTGCTCGGGGTCGACAAATACACGGTCTGGCGCTGGCGGATGCTGGTATTCTCAATCATTGATCGCGGCGAAGATACCGCTTTTTCCGGGATTATCGAAGCAGATGAAACTCATCAACGGGAGTCACGGAAGGGATCTCGAGAATGGGTTCGGCACTTCGCAGATCGGCAGAATGTCCTTCAGCCGCCACGCCCAAGGTGGGAGGACTTCACCACAAAGGGGCTGAAGATGATGCGGGGCCTCTCGAAGTGGCAGCTCCCCATACTCACTGGCGCTGATCGGAGCGGCGCGCGACTGTTCCAGCGACTTCCGAATCGCCAGAGCGCGACATTGGAGCGTCCTCTGAAGCCCCTTCTGCCGCAGGATGCCGTGCTGTACTCGACGGTGCCCGCGGCTATGCGACTGTGGCAGCAAACGGCGGCATCGAACACTTCGTGATCGGCAGCAAGCCCGGTACGCGCGTCACCGCAGGCTGCTATCACATACAGAACGTGAACTCGCTTCACGCCCGCTACGACAAGTTCATCAAGCCCTTCTGTGGTCCGGCCACGAAGAACCTGAACAGCTACATACGGTGGCTGGAGGTTCGTTTGGCGGGGATGACGCCAGCCGACGTAATTCGAGCCTCGTAACGCTTCACCGCGGAGGGCAGATGTCCGCAATCACCGTCGAGTGTCGCCCTGTCGTGCGGCCTCTGGATCGAGTCATCTCGGGAGGAAAGCGGAAGTGCGCTGCGGGATCTAAGAACGCTTGCTGTGTGCGCTCCGTGAGCGGAGGCAACAATAGCCGGGTCTGGCCAGCCTACTTAGTCGAATGTGCGGCTTCGCGCTTGGTGCGTCGGTGGCGACTCGAGATCCGGGCCCCGGCATTGTTGCCAAGAACCCGGAAGCAGGTTCCTCAGCGGGCCCTACAGGCGGTGAACCAGACCCAGAAACTTAGAAGGATCGCCGCGCCGGAGATGAAGGTCATCACTGTGCCGGGGAAGAAGTTCACGTAGCCGGGGAAATCGACGAACAGCAGGTAGCCCAAATCGGCCAGGCCGCCGACCATGCCGGTCACCCAAATCGCCGTCATGTTGCCGCGCCAGATCAGCACCCCGCCGATGATGGTCGCGACACCGAACCACAGCAGGTTCCATCCGTGCTGGTTGAGAATACCGCCCGCTGCGGGGTGATATTCGGCCGCGAGAGCTGCGGGATCTACCGCGTCGGCAATGGCGGCAAAGCCGGAGGACGCGTCGGAACTCAGGACAACCCCGCCGGCGAAGGCGTGAACGAGGCCCCAGATCACCCAGAGGACGGTGGCGATCTTGAGGGTAGTCTTCTGCGTGTTGGTCATCTTGGTTTCCTTCAGTTCTAAGTTTGGGCAACGCTTCCGGCGAGGAGGCGATCTTCCGGCGCGGTCAGGCCCGACCCAGGAGCTTGTTGTATTTGGTCAGGAAGAGGTCGCGGCCCTTCATCATTCGCGTGACCCAATCGCCGAGCGTTGCGACCATCATGAACGAACTGCCGCGCTTCGGGCTCATGCGGCCTCTCCTTTTTGCGCCTGCTCCGTGACCAGCGCCGAGAGGGCGGCGTCCAGCGCCGCGATGTCCTCGGCGCGAGTGAGCGATGCGGTGTCGGCATTCCAGGCTTCGCCCCATGTGCCGATCCCTTGCACGCCACGCAGGTCGGCCCCGAAGAATGGCGCCAGTTGTGCTTGATGGCCCAGCACGCCCGCGCCGGCGCGCGGCCCCGGGGTGGCGGCGAGGAAGACGACCGGCTTGTTCTGCCAGACCTTCATGTCGATCCGGCTCATCCAATCAAAGAGGTTCTTCCAGGCGGACGTGACCGTGCCGTTATGCTCCGCGAAGGAGACCAGCACCGCATCCGCCGCGCCGATCGTGTCAAAGAAGCTCCGGGCAGCCTGCGGGATACCGGACGCACGCTCGCGATCGATGGAGTAGATCGGCATTTCGAAGTCGGTCAGGTTGACAAAGGCGACCTCCGCTTCCTGCGACATCTTGGACTGGAAGCGCGCGGCCGCGAATTCGATCAGGGCGCGGTTGATGGAATTGCTGCTGTTTGTAGCCGCGAAAGCGAGGATTTTCATGGGCCAACTCCGTTCTGATCTTGAAGCAGGGGCAGGATGACTGAACGCCAATCAGGCGCGGCCGAGGTAGGCGGGAATCTGTGCGCGATGGAGGTAGAGGACACCTGCGCTGAGCAGGCCGAGGACGATGGAAGGGACGGCTGACGGACCAAGAACGAGCCAGTGAGCCAGCGCCGCGCCAACCATCGTGGCACCAAGCAGGCCCGCGCCCACGACTTGACGGCCGGGCAGCCAGAGCAGAACCGCACCGGCGATTTCGACGATCCCGGTGAGATACCGGAACCACTGGCCCAGCCCGATCGTGTCGTAGGTTGCGACCATCATCTCGGCACCGGCAAGTTTGGCGGCACCGGCTCCGACGAAAGCTACTGTCAAAAGGGCGCGCAGGCCGAGCGAGATGTATTTCATGACGTTCGTTCTCTGTGTCCATGTGTGGGCGGTTGACCCTGTAAGTGCCACCGGTCGGTGATGCGCACCAGATACTGAGTTGTGCATCATATGCGCGTTGATGCGACATCGCTGGACTGCTAATCAGGTCGCATGCAACATTGGACGGAACTTCGAACTGCGCTCATGCTCGCCCGCCATGGCACCGTCAGCGCGGCAGCGGAGGCCCTCGGCGTGCATAGGGCCACCGTCAATCGGCACGTCGATACGCTGGAGACGGCGTTCCAGACCCGGCTGTTTCAGCGCCACGCCCGTGGCTATACGCTGACGGAGAGCGGCCAGGAGATGCTGGAGGTTGCCCGTCGCGCCGACGAGATGTTCGCCGATCTCGCCGGCCGTAACCGGGGGCGTTCCGGCAGGCTGTCGGGCAAGCTCGTCGTGACCGCCCTCGCGGGCGTCGCACCGCTGATCACGCCGGCGCTGCGGGAGTTCCATTTCGACCACCCGAAGATCGAGCTGGAGTTCACGGCCACGACCAACCTGGCGCGCCTCGAGCACGGCGAGGCGCATGTCGCCTTTCGCGCCGGTGCCAAACCGCAGACCCCGGACTACGTGGTCAAACTGTTCCGCCATGTCCGCTTCGGCCTCTATGCCAGCCGCGATTATGTCCGCAGGCGCGGGCGACCGGACATCGGCAGGCTGGACGGCCACAGCTTCGTCGGCTCGGTGGATGAAACCTCGCGGCTGCCGTTCGTGGGGTGGATGCGGGAAAACCTCAGTGCGGGCATGATGCTGATCAAGGTGACGGACCCGCTGGTTCTGAGCACGGCCGTCAAGGACGGCATGGGCACCGGGTTCCTCGGCGAGCACGACGCAGCCCGGGACCCGGACCTCATCGAGATCCTGCCCCCGTCAGAAGAATGGTCGGCGCCGATATGGGTTGTCACTCACGCCGACCTTCATCGCACAGAAAAAGTGCAGCGGTTCCTCGAGAAGCTTTGAACCGCAGCTTTGGATTATGCGGTGCTTCGCCCCGAGAGACGCTTAGCTGAGCAGTTCTTTTGCGGCGAGCGAGCAGCCGTCAGGATCAACTGCCGTTCGTCCCGAGATCAAACATCAGTGACGGAGTCCTTGAGCCTCCGCTATGGGCCGCTCATTCCAGTTAGCTGCCGATATTTGAACGGCAGCTTCGTTCCGCCTTGGCAACGGACGCGCGTCTGCTGCGGGCACTCGAAGACGAGAACGCCAAGCTCAAGAAGCTGCTGGCCGAGCAGATGCTCGACAACGCCATCCTGCGGACTGTCGCGGCAAAAAAATGGTAGCGCCCGGCGTCAGGCACTGGCGGTGGATCGATCGAGCGTGCGCTACCGCAGCGTTCGGCCCCGACGGTCGCCATTGGAGCGCCATTGGTCCGAGCGACAATGACGACGAGGCACGAATGGCCATGAAGGCGGTGGCGTCGGAAGGACGGCGGTTCGGCTACCGGCGCATCCACGTGATGCTGGAGCGGCAGGGGATCGTGATGAACCTCAAGAAGCTGCGGCGGCTGTATCGCGAGGAGAAGCTTCAGGTGCGGCGCCGGGGCGGACGCAAGCGGGCCTCGGGCACGAGGCGTCCCTTGCTGGTGCCGGGTGCTGCGAACCCGCGCTGGAGCCTCGATTTCGTCAGCGATGCGCTGACGGATGGCCGCCGGTTTCGAATACTGGCCGTGGTCGACGACTTCACCCGGGAGTGCTTGGCGCTGGTCGCGCTCGCCATTGTCCTCGGACCAATGGCGGACAAAAGCTCGCCCTCGCTATCGGGGCAACGAGTGGCTCGGGAGCTCGACACGCTCATCGCTCGGCGGGGCCAGCCTCTGACCATCGTCAGCGACAACGGGACGAAGTGCACCTCCATGGCCATCCTGGCCTGGAGCCAGCGCACGGCGGTTGGCTGGCATTACATCGCGCCCGGCAAGCCGATGCAGGACGGCTTCGTCGAGAGCTTCAACGGCCGGCTCCGCGACGAGTTGCTCAACGAGGTGCTGTTCTCGACGCTCGGCGATGCCCGGCGTCAAATCCAGGCATGGCAGCTCGATTACAACCTGCACCGCCCCCACTCAGCCTTGGGCAACATCCCACCCGCCGAATTCGCCATGAAGACAGCACTGGAACAGACGGCCGCATAGCCTCAAATATCACCCACGGATTCTCCGTCAAACCGGAGGAAAGACGGGTTTCAGCTCACTCAGGCTCGTGCCCGTCTGAGGCGTAATAGAAAGGGGCGGCCCGAAAGCCGCCCCTTCGACCCTACCATCCGATGCGGAGCGATCAGACCGCCTTGGCGGCCTGCATTCCGGCGCGGCGCGACGACAGTTCCTCGGCCACGAGAAAAGCCAGCTCCAGCGACTGCGAAGCGTTGAGGCGCGGATCGCAGGCGGTGTGATAGCGGTCCGACAGATCCTCGTCGGTCACGGCACGGACGCCGCCGGTGCATTCGGTCACGTCGGCGCCGGTCATCTCGAAATGCACGCCACCGGGGATCGTGCCCTCGGCGTTGTGCACACCGAAGAACTCGCGCACCTCGCGCAGCACGCTCTCGAATGGGCGCGTCTTGTAGCCCGAGGAGGATTTGATGGTGTTGCCATGCATCGGATCGCACGACCACGTCACCTTGGCACCCTCTTCCTGCACCGCCTTGATCAGGCGCGGCAGATGCTCGCCCACGGAACCCGCGCCAAAGCGCGCGATCAGGGTCAGGCGACCCTCTTCGTTGAGCGGGTTGAGCTTGGCCATCAGCGCCTTGAGATGCCCGGTGGTCATCGAGGGCCCGCATTTCAGGCCGATCGGGTTCTGCACGCCGCTGGCGAACTCGACATGCGCGCCGTCGGGCTGACGGGTGCGGTCGCCGATCCAGATCATGTGACCCGACCCCGCGAGCCACTTGCCCGAGGTGGAATCCACGCGGGTCAGCGCCTCTTCGTATTCCAAGAGCAGCGCCTCGTGCGAGGTGAAGAACTCCACCGTCTGCAGCGCATGCGCGGCCTCGTCACGGATGCCGGCTGCCTCCATGAAGTCGAGCGCATCGGTGATGCGGTTGGCCATGTCGCGGTACTTCTCGGCCTCGGGCGCGCCGATGAAACCCAGCGTCCAGGCGTGGACCTTGTGCACGTCGGCATAGCCGCCGGTGGAGAAGGCGCGCAGCAGGTTCAGCGTGCCCGCGGCCTGCGTGTAGGCCTGCAACATTCGTTCGGGGTCGGGAATCCGGGCTTCGGGGGTGAAATCGAAGCCGTTGATGATATCGCCGCGGTAGCTCGGCAACTCGACGCCATTCGCGGTTTCGGTCGGCGCGGAGCGCGGCTTGGCGAACTGGCCGGCCATGCGACCCACCTTCACCACCGGCACCTTGGCGCCGAAGGTCAGCACCACCGCCATCTGCAGCATCACCTTGAAGGTGTCACGGATATGGTCGGCGTTGAAGGCGGCGAAGCTCTCGGCGCAGTCGCCGCCCTGCAGCAGAAACGCCTCGCCGCGCCCGGCGGCGGCGAGCTTGGCGCGCAGACGGCGCGCTTCGCCCGCAAAGACCAGCGGCGGATAGGAGGCAAGACGCGCCTCGACGGCGGAGAGACGCTCCGCGTCGGTATAATCGGGCATCTGCACCCGCGGCTTGGCGCGCCAGTCGGCCTTTTTCCACTCGGTCATGGTCATCGCTCCAATGGAGGCTTCGGGAATATCGGCGGTCTCTATAGCGCGCATGGGCGGGCGGGCCAACGCGAAATGCCGCGTCGCGGCCATATCATGGGTCGGTTTGCCCGCCGTGCCGCCGCTGTCGGGCGCACTTGATGCGGGCGGGCAAACCTGTTTCGGTCTTGGGCAACCGTGGCACGCCGCCACGGGTCAGGCCGGGCGCGACATGACAGACGACACCACGATCTCCCTTGGCTCAGGCGATCCGGGCCGCCCGCGGCGCTTCGTCTTCGTGCTGCTGCCGAATTTCACCATGCTGTGTTTCGCCTGCGCGGTGGAGGCGCTTCGGATCGCCAACCGCATGGCGGGCCGCGAGATCTATAGCTGGACGCTGGCGGGCGATGGCGGCGAGACGGCGATCTGCTCGAACGGCACGGTGTTCAAGCTCGACATGGATCTCGACGAGCTGACGCGCGACGACACGGTCATGCTTTGCGGCGGTCTCGACGTGCAGTCGGCGAGCACCAAGCGGGTGCTCAACTGGATCAGGCGCGAGGCGCGGCGCGGCGCGGTGATGGCCGGGCTGTGCACCGCCGGTTATACGCTGGCCAAGGCGGGTCTGCTCGACGGCAAGAAGGCGACGATCCATTGGGAGAACCAGGACAGTTTCGCCGAGGAGTTCGAGGAGGTGACGCTCACCCGGTCGGTCTTCGTGGTCGATGGCAACCGGATCACCACGGCGGGCGGCACCGCCTCGATCGACCTGATGCTCAAGCTCATCGCCGACGATCATGGCGAGGATCTCGCCAACGCGGTGGCCGATCAGCTCATCTATTCGTCGATCCGCACCGATCAGGACACGCAGCGCCTGTCGACGCCGACCCGGATGGGCGTGCGCCACCCCAAGCTCGCGCAGGTCATCAAGGCCATGGAAAAGGCGATCGAGGAGCCGATCAGCCCGGCCATTCTGGCAGAGCGCACCGGCATGTCGACGCGTCAGCTCGAACGGCTGTTCCGCCGCTATCTTAACCGCAGCCCCAAGCGATACTACATGGAGTTGCGCCTGAGCCGTGCGCGCAACCTTCTGATGCAGACCGACATGAGCGTGATCAACGTGGCGCTAGCCTGCGGTTTCGCCTCGCCCTCGCACTTCTCCAAATGCTACCGCGCGCATTACCAGACCACGCCCTACCGCGAACGCGGCAGCCACGGCGCGCGCCTTGCCCCGCAGTAGCTTTGGCCGGTCGAAAGCGTCGGCGACTCGGACTGGAACGGTGCGTCGTTCTCCTTACGGCAGGCTTGCGCAACCACTTTCTTTTCGCATGAGCGACGTCTAGCGTGCCTGTATAAAAATCAATCGTCAGGGAGACGAACATGAAGAAACTGCTGCTGGCTTCCGCCGCGACCGCGCTCGTCGCGGGCTCCGCCATGGCCGAAAGCCACATGGGTCCGGTCAAGATCGGCATCATTCTCGGCTTCACCGGCCCGCTCGAGTCGATCACGCCCGACATGGCTGGCGGCGCGGAGCTGGCGATCAACGAAGTCAACGAATCCGGCGCCTTCATGGGCGGTGCTACGATCGAGGCCGTGCGCGCGGATTCCACCTGTATCGACAGCGCCGCCGCGACCGCCGCGGCCGAGCGCCTGATCACCAATGACGGCGTCGCCGGCATCATGGGCGCCGACTGTTCGGGTGTCACCGGCGCGATCTTGCAGAACGTCGCGCGCGCCAACGGCGTGGTGATGATCTCGCCCTCCGCCACCTCGCCCGCCCTGTCGGAAGCCGAGGATGACGGGCTGTTCTTCCGCACCGCGCCCTCCGACGCCCGTCAGGGCGAGATCATGTCCAAGGTCATCATGGACCGTGGCATCGATGAGGTCGCGCTCACCTACACCAACAACGATTACGGCAAGGGTCTCGCCGACAGCTTCCAGAAGGCCTTCGAGGCCGATGGCGGCTCGGTGACCATCTCGGCGGCGCATGAAGACGGCAAGGCCGACTACTCCGCCGAAGTCGGAGCGCTGGCCTCCGCCGGTGGCGCGGCGCTCGTGGTGGCTGGCTACACCGATCAGGGTGGCAAGGGCATCATCCAGGCCTCGGTCGACTCGGGCGCGTTCGACACCTTCGTGCTGCCCGACGGCATGATCGGCCAGCAGATCGTCGACGATCTCGGTTCGGCGCTCGACGGCTCCTTCGGCCAGCTTCCGGGCTCGGACAGCGAAGGCTCGGCCATCTTTCAGGAAATGGCGACCGAGGCGGGCATCGACCCGACCGGCGTCTATACCGGAGAGAGCTACGACGCCGCCGCGCTGCTGATCCTCGCCATGGCGAAGGCGGGCTCGACCTCGGCCGCCGATTACGCGGGCGAGATCATGGACATCGCCAACGCCCCGGGCGAGCAGATCCTGCCCGGCGACCTGGCCAAGGCGCTTGAGCTGATCGAGGCCGGCGAGGAGATCGACTATGTCGGCGCCACCGCCGTGGAGCTGGTCGAGCCGGGTGAGAGCGCTGGCACCTTCAAGGAGATCGAGATCAAGGACGGTGCCATCGAAACCGTCGGCTTCCGCTGATCCAAGCCGCGCCGTGCCCCTCGGGGCGCGGCGCATTCCTCAACAAGAACATGGCCCAGACCCCCGAAACTTCGGGGAAACCGGGTCGATCGGGGACCAGATGATCACCGTCGAGAACCTTCACCGCCACTTCGGCGGTTTTCACGCCGTGGACGGCGCCAGCCTGCGGATCGAGACCGGCTCGATTACCGGGCTCATCGGCCCGAATGGCGCAGGAAAGACAACGCTTTTCAATGTTATAGCCGGCAGACTTCCACCGACGTCGGGGCGCGTCACCATGGATGGCGAAGACGTCACCGGCCTGCCGCCGCACGAGCTTTTCAGCAAGGGTCTGCTGCGCACCTTCCAGATCGCGCATGAGTTCTCCTCGATGACGGTACGCGAGAACCTGATGATGGTGCCCGAGGGCCAGCATGGCGAGACGCTTTGGAACGCTTGGTTCGGACGGGGCAAGATCGCGGCGCAGGAACGGGAGCTTGCGAAGAAGGCCGACGAGGTTCTTGATTTCCTGACGATTTCCCATCTCGCCGATGAGCGCGCTGGCAATCTTTCGGGCGGCCAGAAAAAGCTTCTGGAGTTGGGCCGCACGATGATGGTGGACGCCAAGATCGTGTTCCTCGATGAGGTCGGCGCCGGCGTGAACCGCACGCTTCTCAACACTATCGGCGACGCCATCGTGCGGCTCAACAAGGAGCGCGGCTACACCTTCTGCGTGATCGAGCACGACATGGATTTCATCGGTCGGCTCTGCGACCCGGTGATCGTCATGGCCGAGGGCAAGGTTCTGGCCCAGGGCTCCGCCGACAGCATCATGAAGAACGAGGCGGTGATCGAGGCCTATCTCGGCACCGGACTCAAGAACAAGACCGTCGGGGAGACGGCATGAGAGGACGAAATTTGCGCAATTCGGGAAAGATGAACCGCCATGTCTGAGCCGCATCTGATCGGCGAGGCGATGACCGGCGGCTATGGGCGCGGCGCGGACATCCTGCATGGCTGCACGCTGTCGGTCGACAAGGGCCGGATCGCGGTGATCGTCGGCCCCAACGGCGCCGGCAAATCGACCGCGATGAAGGCGGTGTTCGGCATGCTGAACCTGCGGTCGGGCTCCGTTCGCATCGGTGGCGAGGACATCACCGCCCTCTCACCGCAGGACCGCGTCGCCAAGGGCATGGCCTTCGTGCCGCAGACCTCGAACATCTTCCCGTCAATGACTGTCGAGGAAAACCTCGAAATGGGGGCGTTCTTGCGCCGCGACGACATCCGCCCGACGATGGAGCAGATCTACGACCTGTTCCCGATCCTGCGCGACAAGCGTCGGCAGGCCGCGGGAGAGCTGTCGGGTGGCCAGCGCCAACAGGTCGCCGTGGGCCGCGCGCTGATGACGCAGCCTTCGGTGCTCATGCTCGACGAGCCGACGGCAGGCGTGTCGCCCATCGTCATGGACGAACTGTTCGATCGGATCATCGAGGTCGCCCGCGCCGGCATCACCATCCTGATGGTCGAACAGAACGCGCGTCAGGCGCTCGAGATCGCCGATACCGGCTATGTCCTCGTGCAGGGTGCCAACGCCTATACCGGCACCGGGGCCGAGCTTCTGGCCGATCCGGAGGTGCGCCGCACCTTCCTGGGGGGCTGAGATGAAATCTCTGATCCTTATGATCGCCGCCCTGCCCGCTCCGACCTTCGCCGAAGGCGCGCGGATCGTGTTCGACTGCCGGACCCTGACGCGCTGCGACGCCGCCGGGTCCTGCGACGTCGCGACCGATCCGCACCGCTTCACCTTTGCGCCGCTGGCGCGCGGCACCGACGAGATCGACCTCTACGAGGTGAGCTATGACGAGGTGACGGCCAAGGCCGAGGCCCCGGCGGGGCTGCGCCAATTCTCATGGAGCGAGGGCGAGGCCGACCGGCAGACCCTGCTTCTCAACGACGACACACATGCGACATGGCACCGGCTG
Organism: Limimaricola cinnabarinus; assembly: GCF_047631075.1. Taxonomy (NCBI): domain Bacteria; kingdom Pseudomonadati; phylum Pseudomonadota; class Alphaproteobacteria; order Rhodobacterales; family Paracoccaceae; genus Limimaricola; species Limimaricola cinnabarinus. The sequence goes on along the minus strand of NZ_JBLHYX010000010.1, from coordinate 95,447 downwards.
CGCGAGAACGACGCGGGCAACACCGAGATCGCCTTCCTGCGCTGCGAGGTGCTGCAATGACCGATCTTCTGAACGCGATCGTCGCGCTGTCGAACTTCGTTCTGGTGCCGGGGGCCGCCTATGGCGCGCAGCTGGCGCTCGGCGCTTTGGGCGTGACGCTGATCTACGGCATCCTGCGGTTTTCCAACTTCGCCCATGGCGACACCATGGCCTTCGGCACGATGGCGACGATCCTCGTCACATGGGGGCTGCAATCCATCGGCATCAGCTTCGGCTTCCTGCCGACGGCCCTCATCGCCCTGCCCATCGGCATCGCCATCACCGGTCTGCTGCTTCTGGGCACAGACCGGGTGATCTACCGCTTCTACCGCAAGCAGAAGGCCGCGCCCGTCGTCCTCGTCATCGTGTCAATCGGCGTGATGTTCGTGATGAACGGCCTCGTACGCTTCATCATCGGCGTCGGCGACATCAACTTCGCCGATGGCACGCGTTTCGTCATCAACGCGCGCGAGTTCAAGGAGATGACCGGCCTCGACGAGGGTCTCGCCATCCGCTCCACCACACTGATCACGCTGGTCACGGCGGCGATCGCGGTGGCGCTGCTGTTCTGGTTTCTCAACAGGACGCGCATCGGCAAGTCGATGCGCGCCTTTTCCGACAACGAGGATCTGGCGCTGCTGTCGGGCATCAACCCCGAGCGCGTGGTCGCCGTCACATGGCTTATCGTCGCGGCACTCGCGACCACCGCCGGCGTGCTCTACGGCCTCGACAAGTCGTTCAAGGCCTTCACCTACTTCCAGCTGCTGCTGCCGATCTTCGCCGCCGCCATCGTCGGCGGCCTCGGCAACCCGCTAGGCGCCATCGCGGGCGGCTTCGTGATCGCCTTTTCCGAGGTGCTGGTCACCTATGCATGGAAGAAGGTGCTCGAATATCTGCTGCCCGAGAATCTCGAGCCGTCGAGCCTCGTGCAGCTTCTCTCCACCGACTACAAATTCGCCGTGAGCTTCGCGATCCTGATCATCGTGCTGCTGTTCAAGCCCACCGGCCTCTTCAAGGGACAGTCCGTATGACCGCGCGTGGCTATCTACTCTATGCCGGAATGGCGCTGCTGATCGTCCTCACCGGCATGTTCCAAGGCTGGAATCTGGCGCTGACGATCCTCAACATGGGGCTGATCTCGGCGATCATGAGTTTGGGCGTGAACCTGCAATGGGGGTTCGCCGGGCTCTTCAACGTCGGCGTCATGGGCTTCGTGGCGCTGGGCGGTCTTGCCGCCGTGCTGGTGTCGCAGCCGCCCGTGGCCGAGGGCTGGAACGCGGGCGGCCTGCGGCTCTTGGGCGCGCTGGCGCTGGGTGCCACCGTGCTGGTCGCGGCGGTGCATATCTGGAAGCGCAAGATCGGCGGGCGGATGCGCACGCTGGTGATGCTGGCGCTGCTGATCGGCGGCTTTTTCCTGTTTCGCGCGGCGCTCGACCCGGCGGTCGAGGCGATCGAGGCGATCAATCCCTCGCTTTCGGGCTATCTTGGAGGCTTGGGCCTGCCGATCATCGTGGCGTGGCCCGTGGGCGGCCTGCTGGCCGCCGGGGCCGCGTGGATCATCGGCAAGGCGGCGCTGGGCCTGCGCTCGGACTACCTCGCCATCGCGACGCTGGGCATCGCCGAGATCGTGATCGCGGTTCTCAAGAACGAGGACTGGCTGTCGCGCGGCGTGAAGAACGTGGTCGGCCTGCCCCGTCCCGTGCCCTACGAGGTCGACCTGCAGCGCGATGCGGGCTTCGTCGAGCGTGCGGCGAATTACGGGCTCGATCCGGTCACCGCTTCGACGCTCTGGGTCAAGATCCTTTATGCGGGACTCTTCACCGTCGTGCTGGTAATCATCCTGTGGCTGGCGCAGCGGGCGCTCGCTTCGCCATGGGGCCGGATGATGCGCGCGATCCGCGACAACGAGGTCGCAGCCAGCGCAATGGGCAAGAACGTCACCGCGCGGCACCTGCAGGTGTTCATCCTCGGCTCGGCCGTCTGCGGCATCGCGGGCGCGATGATGACCACGCTCGACGGTCAGCTCACCCCCGGCTCCTACCAGCCGCTGCGCTTCACCTTCCTCGTCTGGGTGATGGTGATCGTCGGTGGATCGGGCAACAATTACGGGGCGGTGCTGGGCGGTTTCCTGATCTGGTGGCTGTGGGTGATGGTCGAGCCGCTGGGCCTGTGGACCATGGACCTGATCACCTCGGGCATGGCCGCCGACAGCTGGCTGCGCGGGCATCTCACGGACTCGGCGGCGCAGATGCGGCTGATGACCATGGGGGTGATCCTGCTCGCGGTGCTGCGCTTCAGCCCCAAGGGCCTCATGCCCGAACGCTGAGCGACGCGTCCAGGGACAAAGGTAAAGGGCGGCGACCGGATATGGTCGCCGCCCTTTTTCATGCGCCGGGCGATGAGACTCAGAGCAGCGTGCGCTCGATCACCCACCAGATGCCCACCAGCGCGATCGCGGCCGAGGCCGGGACCGCGATGACGCGGCGATACCACGGCTTGCGCCAAGCCCAGCCCACCGCGAGAAAGGCCAGCGCGATCACCGTGAGCTGGCCCAGCTCCACCCCGATGTTGAAGCCGATGAGCGCGGGCACGAAAGCCCCTTCCGGCAGGCCGAATTCGCCCAAGACGCTGGCAAAGCCGAGCCCGTGCAGCAGGCCGAAGCCAAACACGATGACCGGCCGCCAAAGGCCCAGATGCGGGAACACGATGTTCTCGATCGCGACGAAGGCGATCGAGGCCGCGATCAGCGGCTCCACGATGGCGGCGGGCACCGACACGTAACCCAAGGCCGCCAGCGCCAGCGTCACCGTATGCGCCAGCGTGAAGGCCGAGACCTGCCACAGCAGCGGCCGCAGCCGGGCGGCGAGGAAGAACAGGCCCAGCACGAACAGGATGTGGTCGAGCCCCTTGGGCAGGATGTGGTCGAAGCCCACGGGGATGTAGTTGACGAGGCTGGCCCAAGGCCCGGCCTGGTCGCCACCGCCAAGGCGGATCGGATCCGAGAGCGTGCCCGCCTCGAGATAGCCATCATAGGGCTTTTCCACCCCCTGCTGGCGCAGCACCAGCGTGCCGAAGGCGGCATCCCAGCCGACCTGCACGGTTTCGGCCCCCTCGGGCAACGGCGCCGAGAAGGACAGCCGGGCCGGGCGAGGAAGCGACAGGTCACCCGGCTCGGGGATCTCCACCCCATCGAGTTCGGGCGTCACGGCCGCCCCGTCGACGAGGATCTCGATCCGCGACGCCATCTCGGGCCAGAAGGCGCGGAACCGCGCCTCCATGGCCTCGGCGTCGAGTGCGCGCAGAGTGTCGTAGGTTTCGGCTTCAGGTGCTGCATTGGTATCGGTCACGGCACCAAGGTCGATCCCGGCGACATATCCTTCGAGGGGTGCCTCGACCGCGAAAGTCAGACGGTCGCCCTGCCGCTCCATGTCGGCGATCGCGGGCAGCACTTCATGCGCCCGCGCCAGCATTGCCCATGATGCAAGAATGCTTGACAGCAGCAGGGCGAGAGCCACTCTCGCCCCCAACCCAAGGAGCCCGTGCATGCGTGTTATTTCCATCTGCCTCGCCTTGTTGTCCACGCCCGTCGCGGCGCATGAATATTGGATCGAACCGCTCGATTGGCAGATCGGCGCGAACGATAAGGTGCAGGCCCGGCTTGTCAACGGATCGGACTTCGTCGGCATCGAGTTCGCCTTTCTGCCCGATCGTTTTACCCGCTTCGACCTGATCTCGAATGGCCGGGCGGTTCCTGTGACCGGGCGGCTCGGATCCCGCCCGGCCCTCGACAAGAAGGCCCCCGCCGAGGGTCTCGTGGTCGCGGCCTATGTCTCGACCCTGAACCTGCTGACCTATGACGACCGTGAGACATTCGAGAAATTCGTCGCCGAAAAGGATCTTGGCGCGGTGGTGCAGGCCCGTGGAGATCAGTTAAAAGACGTCCCCACCGAGGTCTTCACGCGCTATTCCAAGGCGCTGATCGGCGTCGGCGACCCCGAAGGCAGCGACAGTCACCTCGGCCTCGCGGTCGAGCTGGTGGCGCTCGACAACCCGTATACCGACGATCTTTCCGACGGGCTGCGAGTGCAGTCGTACCAAGCCGACACCCCGCGCGCCGACACGCAGATCGAGCTGTTCTCGCGCGATCCCGAGGGCGAGGTGGAGTTGACGCTGCACCGCACCGATGCCAAAGGCGTGGCGGTGCTGCCGGTCGAGCCGGGGCATGATTACCTCGTCAGCGCCGTGGTGCTGCGGGCGCCGGACAGATCCATAGCGGCGGCCACGGGTGCCGTGTGGGAAAGCCTCTGGGCGGCGCTGACCTTTGCCGTCCCCGATTGACCGGGGCGCGGGGCTGCGGCAGACCGGAGCCCATGAACAAGACACCTGACATCCTGTGCATCGGCTCCGTGCTGTGGGACGTGATCGGCCGCACGGCGAGCCACATGCGCGTGGGCTCGGACGTGCCCGGCCGCATCCACCGCCTGCCTGGCGGTGTCGCGATGAACATCGCGATGACGCTGGTGCGTTTCGGCCTGCGTCCGGCGCTGCTGAGCGCGCTTGGCCGCGACGTCGAGGGCGACGAGTTGGCCGCCGAGGCGGCGCGCATGGGCATGGAGGTCGAGCATCTCTATCGCTCGGACGACCTGCCCACCGACATCTACATGGCGATCGAGGGCGCCAACGGTCTCATCGCCGCGATCGCCGACGCGCATTCGCTCGAACAGGCGGGTGACAAGATCCTGCGCCCCTTGGATGACGGGCGGCTGGGCTCGGCCGACGCTCCTTGGGCGGGACTCGTGGCGCTTGACGGCAACCTCACGACCGAGCTTCTGGCGCAGATCGCCCGATCGCCGCTGTTCGCGCGCGCCGATCTGCGCGTGGCCCCCGCCAGCCCCGGCAAGGCCGAGCGGCTCCTGGCGTTGATGGGCCACCCGACGGCGACGCTCTATGTCAATCTCGAGGAGGCCGGGCTGCTGTGCCATGCCGCCTTCGAAAGCTCCGACGCCGCGGCCCGCGCGCTGGTGGCGCGCGGCGCGCACCGGGCGCTGGTCACCGATGGCGGCCGTGCCGCGACCGTGGCCACGGCGCACGACGTGTTCACCCAGACCCCGCCGGAGGTGCTCGTCACCCGGGTCACCGGCGCGGGCGACACCTTCATGGCGGCGCATATCGCGTCCGAGGCCGAGGGCATGGCACCCGAGGCCGCGCTCGCGCGCGCGCTCACCGCCGCCGCCACCTACGTATCCGGAGACAACCCGCTGTGATCGATATCCAATATTCGCCCGAGGTCGCCGAGGCGCGCGCCGAAGGCCGCCCGCTCGTTGCGCTCGAAAGCACGATCATCACCCACGGCATGCCGTTTCCGCAGAACGTCGAAACGGCGCGCCGCGTCGAGGCCGAGATCCGCGCCCATGGCGCCGTGCCCGCCACCATCGCGGTGCTAGAGGGGCGGCTGCATGTCGGCCTGACCGACGACCAACTCGACCGGTTGGGGCAGGCACGCGACGTGGCCAAGCTGTCGCGCGCCGATTTCGCCGCCTGCCTTGCGCGTGGCGGCGACGGCGCGACCACGGTGGCCGCGACGATGATCGCAGCGAGGCTTGCGGGGATCGAGGTCTTCGCGACGGGCGGGATCGGCGGCGTGCATCGCGGCGCAGAGGACAGCTTCGACATTTCGGCCGATCTGCACGAGCTGGCCAAGACGCCGGTGACCGTCGTCGCGGCGGGCGCCAAGGCGATCCTCGACCTGCCCAAGACCTTTGAGGTGCTGGAGACGCTGGGCGTACCGGTCATCGCCTATGGGCAAGACATGCTGCCCGCCTTCTGGTCGGCCACCTCCGACATGCCCGCGCCGCTGCGCATGGACAGCGCCGCCGCGATCGCCGCCGCCGCCCGGATGCGCGCGGCGATGGGGCTCGACGGTGGCCAGCTCGTCGCCAATCCGATCCCCGCCGAGGCCGAGATCCCGGCCGAGGAGCTGCGCCCGGTGATCGAACAGGCGCTGGCCGAGGCCGAGGCGCAGGGCATCGCCGCCAAGGCCGTGACGCCCTTCCTGCTGGGCCGCATCTTCGAGCTGACCGGGGGCCGCTCGCTCGAGAGCAATATCGCGCTGGTGCTCAACAACGCGCGGCTCGGCGCGGCCATCGCCGTCGAGCTGGGCAAGACGCGCAGCTAGGCCTAGTCCCGGCCCCGGCATGTGCGTGCCCCATTGCCGGGGCACGTGCGCGCGCCTAGATAGGCTGTAGCCGTGACGCGCAAAGGACGAGCCCGCCCGTGACCCGCCCGCCGATCCTGCCGCCGCACCCAGACGAGCCGCCGCGTCGCCGCCGCCTCATCGGCATTCTGCGCAACAACTTCATCGCGGGCGTCGTGGTGATCGCGCCGATCGGCCTGACCGTCTGGCTGATCTGGACTTTGGTAGGTTGGATCGATGGCTGGGTCCTGCCATTCGTGCCGAACCGGTTCAATCCCGAGCAGTATATCGGGATCAACCTGCGCGGTGTCGGCGTCATCTTTTTCATCCTGTTCACCTTTCTAGTGGGCGCTTCGGCCAAAGGATTTGTCGGGCGCAGCCTGTTGCGGATGGGCGAAAGCCTCGTGGCCCGGATGCCGGTGGTGCGCTCGGTCTATTCGGGGCTCAAGCAGATCGCGGAGACGGTCTTCGCGCAGAGCGAGACCAGCTTCGATCAAGCCTGCCTGATCGAATATCCACGCAAGGGGCTGTGGGCGCTGGCCTTCATCTCCACCTCGGCCAAGGGCGAGGTGGCGCGCCGCCTGCCGGGCGGCGAGGATATCGTCACGGTGTTTCTGCCGACCACGCCCAACCCGACCTCGGGCTTTCTGCTGTTCCTGCCGCGCTCGGAAGTCACCGTGCTCGACATGTCGGTCGAGGATGCGGCCAAGCTGGTTATCTCGGCGGGCCTCGTGACGCCCCCCGACCATCTGCGGCCCGGAAGCGTGGACGCCTCGGCGCTGCACACCGGCACGGCCGGGCGCTGAGGCGCGATCAGGAGAACATCGCGCGCAGATCGACGGTGTCGCGCTGGCCCAGATCCTGCTTGTGATCGGTGAGAAAGCGGTCCATCGCAGCTTCACCGGCGGCGCGCAGCCGCGCGAGGATCACCGGCGCGGGGATCGCCTTGGTCGCGATGTTGAGATCGTTCATCAGCGCGTCGTCGCCGACCATGTGGATCAGCACCCGCTTCATCGCGCCTTCGGGCAGCGTATGACCGTCGAGCAGTCGGCGCACGAAATCCACCGCGCGAAGCTCTCGCAGGAGCGATGAGTTGAAGCTGATCTCGTTGATCCGGTTCTGGATCGACGGGCTGTCGTCGGGAACGTCCTCGCGGTAGAGCGGATTGATGTTCACGATCAGAACATCGGCTGGCAACTCTTTGTCATACAATGGGAAAAGCGCCGGGTTTCCCGTATATCCCCCGTCCCAATAGGCCTCGCGCCGGCCGGTCGCCGGGTCGTCGATCTCGACCGCTCGGAACAACGTCGGCAAGCAGGCCGAGGCAAGGATCGCCTTCGGCCCGAGCGCCTCGCCCGAGAACACGCGGATCTTGCCCGAGCGCACATTCGTCGCGCCCACGAAAAGCGCGGGGCCGCCGGGTCCGCGCACCGCGTCGAAGGAGATCTCGTTCAGGATCCGCTCCAGCGGATTGCGCAGGAGCGAGCTGTAGGCATAGGGCGAAAACGCCCGCGTCGTCATGTCGAAGATCTTGAAGCTCGGCGACATTTCGATCGCGCGAGCCAGAGCCGGAGCGGTGGGTGCCAGCGCAGCGATCCAGTCCGACCAGCGGGCATCGGTGATCGCCCCCACACGGCCCCAGAACCACGCGAGAGAGGCGCGCGCGCCGCGGCGCCCGTCTTGCGCCCAGCCCGCCTTGAATGCCACCGCGTTCATCGCCCCCGCCGAGGTGCCCGAGATCGCGGCGATCTCGATGTCCTCCTCATTCAGAAGCCGGTCCAGCGCCCCCCAGGTGAAAGCACCATGCGCGCCGCCGCCCTGAAGTGCGAGGCTGAGGCGGATCACAGCGCGGTCCAGCCGCCATCGACGCTGATCGTGGTGCCGGTGATCTGCGCCGCGGCGTCGGAGCACAGGAAGATAGCCGTGCCGCCGAGCTGTTCGGTGGTGGCGAACTCCTTGGAAGGTTGGCGCTCCAGCATCACCTCGCGGATCACCGTGTCGCGATCCATACCATGGGTCTTCATCTGATCGGGGATCTGCGACTCGACCAGCGGCGTCAGCACGTAGCCCGGGCAGATCGCGTTGGCGGTGATCGGCTCGCGCGCGGTCTCGAGCGCGGTCACCTTGGTCAGGCCGACGATGCCGTGCTTGGCGGCGACATAGGCGGATTTGAACGGGGAGGCGGTGAGGCCATGGGCGCTGGCGATGTTGATCACCCGGCCCCAGCCCGCCTCGCGCATCATCGGCAATGCGACGGCGGTGGTGTGAAAGGCCGAGCTGAGGTTGATGGCGATGATCGCGTCCCACTTGGCGGTGGGAAAGCGCTCGATCGGCGCGACATGCTGAACCCCGGCGTTGTTGATCAGGATGTCGCAGCGCCCCGCCGTCTCGACCAGAGCGCGAGCGGCGTCGCTGTCGGAGAGATCCGCCGCGATGTAACGCGCCTTGACGCCATGCGCATCGGCAATTTCCTGCGCAAGCGCATGGTCCTCATCGCGATCCGTGAAGGAGTTGAGGACGACATCGGCGCCCGCCCGCGCCAGCTCGCGCGCCACTCCCAGTCCGATTCCCGAGTTCGAACCCGTGATGATCGCGGTCTTGCCCTTAAGCTGCATCGTCGCCGTCCTTCTTGATGACATCTGCCATGGAATGTGGGGTATGGCGGTGGAAAAGCGAAGCGTTATCTCCCGCAACCCCTTGATAAGCGTGAGATGGTTCGATAGCGCTCGGCCTATCGGCTTACAGCTTCATCAGTCTTGTCGCCTCCATGGCCTCAAAAAAAAACGCCCGCACGAGGCGGGCGCTGAGTTATGAGGCAGGTTTCATACAGGCAAGAAACCTATCGAGCAGTGAGTCTCTTATAAGCCTTTCCCTGCCGTCCTCCAAGCTAAAAGTTTGATAAAGAACAGGGGGGGCTATACGGTTTTCTTCAACTATAAATCTGGTCAGAAAACCGAACCGACAGGGGCTCCTTTCAAGATGACACGATCCATGACCACACTGCTTCAAGGTAGCGTCTTCATGCTGCTTTGCGGCACGACCGCGTTGCAGGCCGAGCCATCGCACGGAATCGCCATGTATGGAGAACCCGCACTGCCGGAAGGGTTTACCGCCCTGCCCTATGCCAATCCCGACGCGCCGACCGGGGGCCGCATGGCCACGGCGGAGGTCGGCGGCTTCGACAGCCTCAACCCCTATATCCTGAAGGGGTCTGTCCCGTGGCAGCTCAGCTACCTGATCGGCGAGAGCCTGATGGGCCGCACCCTCGATGAGCCCTTCTCTCTCTATGGCTTGCTGGCCGAATCGGTCGAGACGAGCCCCGAGCGCGATTGGGTCGAGTTCACCCTGCATCCTGACGCTGCCTTCTCCGACGGCAGCCCGGTCACCGTCGAGGACGTGATCTGGTCCTTCGAGACGCTCGGCACCGAGGGTCACCCGCGCTATCTAGGGTTCTGGGAAAAGGTCGAAAGCATCGAGGAGACCGGCGAGCGCAAGGTCCGGCTCACCTTCAACACCCCCGACCGCGAATTGGCACTGCTCGCGGGCATGCGACCGATCCTGAAAAAGGCGCAGTGGGAGGGCAAGGACTTTGCCGAGAGCGGGCTCGACACCATCCCGATCACCTCGGCACCCTACGTGATCGACGATTTCGAGGCGGGCCGCTTCATCGCGCTCAAGCGCGACCCCGACTACTGGGGCGCCGATATCCCGTTCCGGCGCGGCACCAACGTGCTCGACGAGATCCGGCTCGAATTCTTCGGCGACGAGACGGCGGCCTTCGAGGCCTTCAAGACCGGTGAAACCGATTTCACCCGCGAATTCAACGTCGCGCGGTGGGAAAGCCAATATGACTTCCCGCGCGTGCGCTCGGGCGAGGTGGTGCTCGAGGAGCTGCCGCACGGCCGTCCCTCGGGCATGACCGGCTTTGTGATGAACAGCCGCAAGCCGGTGTTCGAGGATTGGCGCGTAAGACAGGCGATGATCGAGGCGTTCAACTTCGAGTTCATCAACGACGCGATGACAGGCGGCGCGCAGCCCCGCATCACCTCGTATTTCTCGAACTCGCCGCTCGGCATGGACGAAGGCCCGGCCGAGGGCCGCGTCAAGGAATTCCTGATGCGCTGGGAGGACAACCTGCTGCCCGGCGCGCTCGAAGGCTATGCCCTCCCCGTCAGCGACGGCTCGGAGCGCAACCGCAAGGGCACGGCGGCCGCGCTGGCGCTGCTGTCGAGCGCGGGCTGGGTGATCCAGAACGGCGTGCTGACCAACGAGTCGACCGGCGAGCCATTCGCCTTCGACATCCTGCTCGAGACCGGCAGCTCCGAGAACGCGTCGATCATCGACATGTATGTCCAGGCGCTCGAGCGGATCGGCGTGACGCCGACCATCACCACGGTCGACAGCGCCCAGTTCAAGGAGCGCACCGACGCCTACGACTTCGACATGACCTACTTCCGTCGCGGCCTGTCGCTGTCACCGGGCAACGAGCAGTTCGCCTATTGGGGGGCCGAGGCCGCCGGGACGCCGGGCGGACGAAACGCCATGGGCGTGCAGAACCCCGCCGTCGACGGGCTGATCGACCTGCTGCTCACCTCCGAGAGCCAAAACGATTTCGTCGCCGCGACCAAGGCGCTCGACCGGGTGCTGACGACGGGGCGCTACGTGATCCCGATCTACCAGTGGAACATCAGCCGCATTGCCCATGACGCCGAACTGCACCATCCCGAGACCATCCCGGTCTTCGGCGACTGGCCCGGTTGGCAGCCTGACGTCTGGTGGCACGAAGAGGCGGCAGAGGGCACCGAGGACGCCGCGGATGCGCCTGATACCGCTAGTGAAGCGGAGAGCGCCCAGTGAGGCGCTGCGCGCTCCTGCTGGCGCTCTTAGGCCTCGTTGCGGCCTGTACGCCGGTCAAGGTCGTCGGCAACGCCGCTGTCGGCACCGCGCAGCTCGGTCTCGGGGTCGTCGATATGGCGATCTGAGCCGAGGGTCCCTCACGATCCGACCCGATGGTCGGGGCGACCTTCCGCAGGGGGCGGACCGGAACCCGGTCCGCCCCCTTTCCGTTGCCGCCATGAAGCATCGGGCAGCATGAGGAGACCCGCGATGAAATGGAGCCATGTGGCCAAGCACTGGCACGCTTTCGTGCCCAACATCCTGACGCAGTGGCCGGATCTCGACAGCGACGAGGTCGAGGCCACCGAGGGGGAGTTGGGCCCGTTCCTCGATCATATGTGCGAGGTGACCGGTATGAGCCGCGAAGACGCGCGCGACGAGGTCTCGGAATGGCTCGAGGGCACGGACCCGGCCGACGCGGTGATGGACGAGACCCGCGACAACGAACGGATCATCGCCTCGGCCCGGTCGATGCATCCCGGCGAGGACGTGTTCAGCGACGACGCCGAATTCGGCGATGACGACAGCAAGGACGGGCGCGACAGCTGAGCGCGCGGCTCACTCGAGCGACGTGACCCATAGGATCGTCGCGTCCTCGGGGCTGGTCGAGATCACGTTGTGGCCCATCGCGGCGTCGTAATAGGCGCTGTCGCCACGCTTCATCTCGACCGGCTCGTAAAACTCGGTCAGTAGCCGGATCGTGCCGGTGAGCACGTAGAGGAATTCCTCCCCGTCGTGTCGCACCCAGCCATCGAACTCCTCGAAGACGCGCGCCCTGATCCGAGCGCGGTAAGGCAGCATCTTCTTGGCCCTGAGACCTTCGGCCAGAAGCTCGTGCTCGTAGGTCGCGGTGATCTGCCCCGTGCCCTCGCCCGCGCGGGTCGTCACCATGCGGCCCAGTACCCGATCGCGGCGCGGCGGGGTGAACAGCTGCGGCACGGTGATGCCCAAGCCCTGCGCCAGCTTCTTGAGCGCGTCATAAGTCGGCGACATCTGCCCGTTCTCGATCTTCGAAAGCGTCGAGCGCGCGAGACCCGCATGCCCCGCCGCCTGTTCGAGCGTCCAGCCCTGCGCCTGACGCAGCTCACGCACGCGCGGCCCGAGATCGAGCGGAGGGGCGGTTTCGGAGGTGCCGTTCTCGCGCGCGATGCGGATCAGGGCGCCGGGACGGGTGTCTGGGTCGGGCATGCGCCGACATATACGCGAGGCGCGCGCGCTTGCAACCGAAGGCCAGCGGGGCTAGCTGCGAGGCTGCATAACGATGAGGCGGCACCATGGTGAAACTCGATATCCTCTCCGATCCGATCTGCCCGTGGTGCTGGATCGGCAAGGCCGGTCTCGACGCGGCGCTGGCCGAGACCCCCGACCATCCCTTTTCCATCGAATGGCACCCGTTCCAGCTTAACCCCGACATGCCGGCGGGCGGCATGGACCGGCGCTCCTATCTCGAAGCCAAGTTCGGCGGCCGCGACGGCGCGGCACGGGCCTATGCGCCGATCGTCGAGCGCGCCGCCGAAGCCGGTCTCGCGCTCAACCTCGACCGGATCGCCACCACGCCGAACACACTCGATGCGCACAGGCTCATTCACTGGGCCGGGATCGAGGGGCGGCAGACAGCGGCGGTGAGCGCGCTGTTCAGGGCCTATTTCACCGACGGGCGCGACATTGGCGACCACGATGTGCTCGCCGACATTGCCGACGGGATCGAGATGGACGCGGCCATGGTGCGCCGTCTTCTGGACGGCGATTCCGATCTTGAGGATATCCGCCGCCGCGACGCGCATAGCCGCGAGATGGGCGTGACCGGCGTGCCGACCTTCATCGTGGCGCAGCGCCACGCCGTGCCGGGCGCCCAAACAAAGGAGATGTGGGTCAAGGTGATCGGCGACATCCGCGCCCAGATCGCCGACGAGGGCTAGGGGCTGAAGGCGAGGTCCACCGCCTCCCGTCGGCCGCCGCGCCGCAAGGGGTGGCCGCCTGCCGGCGCGGCGGTCTTTCCCCTCGTGGCGGCCAAGGCCTGCGCCGTACCCTGCCGTGCCACCCACAGCACCGCGCCCGTCAGTTCGGGCGCATCGACGCTGCGCCAGACCGGGCGGTCCGGCAGGACGAGCGCGAGGTTCCCAGCGATCCAGATGCTGTCGCTCACCACCGCCACGTCGGAGTGGCGGTCCTCGATCCACTTCGCCAGCCCCGCGAAATCGGCGGCGCGGTAGCCCGGCTCAACCCAGCCCGACACCGGCAACAGCGCAAAGCCCGTGACCCAGAGCGCGCCGAGCCCGCGCGCGAGCCACCGCCCGCCGAGCGGCCCGAGGCTGTCGAGCGCCCAGAGCACAAAAACCGGGGCGGAGAACACGGCGATCGGCAGCAGCCAGCGATCGGCCACGTCGGTCACGCCGGACAGCACGACCCCGACCGCGAGCAGCCCCGCGCCAGCCCCCATGGTGACCAGCATCAGCCGCGACTGCGGATCAGCACGCCAGCGGGCTTGGCCGCGAAGCTTGAAGGCGATGAGACCGCCGACCACGATCACCAGACCGCAAAAGGCGATCCAGGCCGAGGCGAGGCTTCCCAGCCCGACGAGCATGCGCCACAGCGGCGCGGCCTCATCGATTCCCAGCTTGTGCAAGGACCCTCCCGCGACGACCGGGTTGCGAAACACCCACCAGAACGGCAAGGCGACCACCGCTGCGGCCGCGACCACCGCCAACATGACGCCGCGCGGGTCGATCCGCGCCCGCCATTCGGCACGCAGACAGGCCGCAAGCAGGATCGCCAGCGGCAGCAGCGCCACGTTCCATTTGGAGATGGCCCCGAGCCCTGCCGTAATGCCCAAGGCCGCCCACGCCCCCAATCCCGCGCGCCCCGGGCCGCGCAACACACGGTCCGCAAGCGCCATCACGAGAAGCGCCATGGTCAGCGCCAGCACCGAATGGGTAAGCGCGCGCTGGGCCTCCCACAAAACCTGCGGCAAAAGGCCGAGACCCATCACCGCCACCCCCGCCTCGAAAGGCGGACGCAAGCGGCGCAGCATCGCATAAAGCAAAAGTCCCGCCGTACCGAGCAACGCGTATTTAAGCAGCGCGAGGCCGAGGATCCCCTGACCCACCACGGCAAAGACCAGCCATTGCAGCCAAAAATACAGCGGCGGTTGTGCATTGTAGCCCAAGGCGAGATTGCGCGCGAAATAGAACGCCTCGGCCTCGTCAAGTTCGAGCGCGGGCCCCTGCGCGAAGCGCCATGCCACCTGAACCATCGCCCAGACGACGATCAGCGCGATCCAGGCGCGATCGCTCGTCATGGTTCGGCGCGGTTCTCGGCCTGCCGTTCGGACCAGATGAAATAGATGTTGCGCGCATAGACAACCAGGCCGAAGGCTTGGCCCAGAATGAACACTGGATCCTGCCGCCAGATTGCATAGGCGAGCAGCATCGCGCCGCCACTGGCCGAGAAATACCAGAACGCCTCGGGCACGATCGACTTGCGCACCCGTTCGCTGGCAATCCATTGCACGAGAAACCGCGCCGAAAACAGAGCTTGGGCCAGAAAGCCGACGGTCAACCATGCGATCTCGGCCCAGCCGGTCCGGGCGAACCATTCGGTGAACAAGGTCATAGGATCTCCTCGGTCCGCGCCGGGCGCGCGCGCATCACCAGCCAGCGGACCCCCATCAGGTCAGGGATGCCCTGCAGGCCCCGCTTCCAGTTGGTATAGTTCGAAGCGCCATGACGCCGGGCCCGGTCGCCGATCGGCACATAGGCCGTACTCGCTCCATAGGCGCGGAACAGCGCCGGCAGATAGCGATGCTGGCCGTGAAAGAACGGCAAGGCGAGATGACGGTCGCGTTCGAACACCTTGAGGCCGCAGCCGGTATCGGGGCAATCGTCGCGCAGGACCCGGCGGCGCAGCGCATTGGCGAGCCGCGAAGCGGTGCGCTTGGACCATGTGTCGCGCCGCTTGGCGCGCACACCGCCGACAAGCTGGGGACCGGCGGGGTCGTAGGCCGCGACCAGCGCCGGGATGTCCCCCGGCGGGTTCTGCCCGTCGCCGTCGAGCGTGGCGATCAGGGGAAAGCGCGCGGCGGCAACGCCGCTGCGCACGCTGGCGCTCTGCCCGGCATTCGCGGTATGGCGCAGTACCCGCAGGCGCGGATGTCGCGCCCGCAACGCCGCCAACCGCACCGTGCTGTCATCGGTCGAGCAATCGTCCACGACGATCAGCTCTCCCAACAGCGCCTCCGGCAGCACGTCGAAGGATTCCTGCACCAAGGCGTCGATGTTCCCCGCTTCGTTGAACGCCGGAATAACCAGGGTTATTCTGTGGTTGCGATCCGTTGTTGAAGTCGATCTCGTCATCAGGTCTCTACTTTCGCCTTCTTGGCCGCCTTGACCTTTTCGGCGAGCTCGCGGGCGAGGCCGAAGGCGCCGCGGATCTTGTCGGCCTCCTTCGACCAGTCGCGCATGACGACGATCTTGTTGTCCTTCACCTTTGCCTGGCCCTTCTGGTCCTGAATGAATTCGACCAGGCCCTCGGGCGAGACGAACTTGTCATTGTGGAAACGGATGGTGGCCCCTTTCGGGCCGGCATCCAGCTGGCTGATGCCGGCGCGCAGACACATTGCCTTGATGCGCACGACCAGCATGAGCGTGTTGACCTCGCGCGGCAGTGGGCCGAAGCGGTCGATCAGCTCGGCGGCAAAGCCTTCGAGTTCGACCTTGGTGGTCAAGTCCGACAACCGGCGGTAAAGCCCGAGCCGCACGTCGAGATCGGGCACATAGGCCTCGGGGATCAGCACCGGCACGCCCAGATTGATCTGCGGCGCCCATTGGCCCTCGCTCTCGGACAGGCCCTCGGCCTCGCCGGAGCGGATCTTGGTGATCTGCTCCTCGAGCATCTGCTGGTAAAGCTCAAAGCCCACCTCGCGCATCTGGCCCGACTGCTCCTCGCCGATGAGGTTGCCGGCGCCGCGAATGTCGAGGTCCTGGCTGGCTAGGGTGAAGCCCGCGCCGAGGCTGTCGATGCTGCCCAGAACGCGCAGCCGCTTTTCGGCGCCGGGCGTCAGCGATGCGCGCGGGCGCGTCGTCAGATAGGCATAGGCGCGGGTCTTGGAGCGGCCGACGCGGCCCCGGATCTGGTAGAGCTGCGCCAGTCCGAACATGTCGGCGCGGTGCACGATCATCGTGTTGGCGGTGGGGATGTCGAGGCCGCTTTCGACGATGGTGGTCGCCAGAAGCACGTCGTAGCGCCCGTCATAGAAGGCGTTCATCCGCTCGTCGAGTTCGCCCGCCGCCATCTGGCCATGTGCCACGACATAGGACACTTCGGGCACCTCGTCGCGCAGGAAGGCCTCGATCTCGGGCAGGTCGTTGACGCGCGGAACCACGAAAAAGCTCTGCCCGCCGCGGAACCGCTCGCGCAGGAGCGCCTCGCGCACGGTGACGGCGTCGAATTCGCTGACATAGGTGCGGATCGCGAGACGGTCGACGGGTGGCGTGCCGATGATCGACAGATCCCGCACCCCGGTGAGCGACATTTGCAGCGTGCGCGGGATCGGCGTCGCGGTCAGGGTCAGCACGTGGACATCGGTACGCAGCGCCTTGAGGCGTTCCTTGTGGTTGACGCCGAAATGCTGCTCCTCGTCGATGACCAGAAGCCCGAGGTCGCGGAACTTCACACTCTTGGCCAGCAGCGCATGGGTGCCGACAACGATATCGACCTGCCCGCTGGTGATCCCGGCGCGGGTCTCGGCGGCCTCCTTGGCCGACACGAAACGCGACAGCGGGCGCACGTTGATCGGAAAGCCGCGGAAGCGTTCGGCGAAGTTCTTATAGTGCTGGCGCGCCAGCAGCGTGGTCGGCGCGATGACCGCCACCTGCACGCCCGACATCGCGGCGACGAAGGCCGCGCGGATCGCCACCTCGGTCTTGCCGAAGCCCACGTCGCCACAGATCAGCCGGTCCATCGGGTGGCCCGACTCCATGTCGTTGAGCACGTCCTCGATCGCCTGGAGCTGATCCTCGGTCTCGTCATAGGGAAACCGCGCGAGGAACTGCTCCCAGATGCTGTCATGCGGGATCAGTTTGGGCGCGTTGCGCAGCGCCCGTTCGGCAGCGATGCGGATCAACCGCTCGGCGGCTTGGCGGATGCGCTCCTTGAGCTTGGACTTCTTGGCCTGCCACGCGCCGCCGCCAAGCTTGTCGAGCATACCCTCTTCGTGGCCGAAACGGCTCAGAAGCTCGATGTTCTCGACCGGCAAATAGAGCTTGGCGTTCTCGGCGTATTCGATCAGCAGGCACTCATGCGCCGCCCCCAACGCCGTCACCACCTCGAGCCCGTGATATCGGCCGACGCCGTGATCGACATGCACGACGAGGTCGCCCGCGCTCAAGCTCTGGGTCTCGGTAAGGAAATTGTCGGCTCGGCGCTTCTTGCGGGCGCGGCGGATCAGTCGTTCGCCCAGCACGTCCTGCTCGGAGATGACGGTGACAGTCTCGGTCTGAAAGCCGTGCTCCAGCGGCCAGACTGCCAGATGCAGCCCGCGCTTGCCGACGCCGTTCCAGTCGCGCACATGGATCGTCTCGGTGAGGCCCTCATCCTCGATCAGCCCCGAAAGCCGCTCTCGCGCGCCTTCAGAATAGGAGGCGATCACCACCGGCCCGGCCTTCATGCGGTCCTTCACATGGGTGGCGAGCGCGGCAAAGAGGCTGATGCTTTCCTGCTGCCGCTCGGGCGAGAAGTTGCGCCCGATGCGCCCGCCCGCGTCGATCACGCCGGGGCCGGTGGCCTGCTGGATCGGTGCGAAGCGCAGCACCCGGCGGGCTTCGGTGGCTTTGACCCACGCGTCGTCGTCAAGATAGAGAAGCTGCGGCGGGCTGGGCTTGTAGACCGAGTCCATCCGTCCCTTTTGCGACATGGCGTGGCGGCGGGTGTCATAGGCGTCGGCGATCAGCGTCCAGCGCGCGTCGCGGCCCGGCGCGGTCTGGTCGTCGAGCGTCACCGGTGCGCCGGGCAGATAGTCGAACAGCGTCTCCAGATCGTCCTGGAAGAAGCCGAGCCAATGCTCCATGCCCGACTGCTTGCGCCCCGCCGTGACCGCCTCATAGAGCGGATCGTCGGTGCCCGCGGCACCGAACTCGATGCGATAGGTCTGCCGGAACCGGGTGATCGCAGCCTCGTCGAGGATCACCTCCGAGACCGGCGCCAGCTCGATCCTGTCGAGCCTTTCGGTGGTGCGCTGGGTCGCGGGGTCGAAGCGGCGCGCCCCGTCGAGCACGTCGCCGAACATGTCGAGCCGGACCGGGCCGCCCTGACCGGGGGCGTAGATGTCGATGATGCCGCCGCGGATCGCGTAATCGCCCGGCTCGGTGACGGTCGGGCTCTGGGTGAAGCCCATCCGCACGAGAAAGGCGCGCAAGCCCGCCTCGTCCATCCGGTCGCCGACATGCGCGACAAAGGCCGCGTCCTTGAGCGTGGCGCGCGCGGGCACGCGCTGCGTCGCGGCGTTGAGGGTGGTGAGCAGGACGAAGCGCTCCGGCATGCCATGGATCAGCCCTGCCAGCACCGCCATGCGCGCGGCCGAGATTTCGGCGGCGGGCGAGACACGGTCATAGGGCAGGCAATCCCACGCCGGAAAGGTCACGACCGGCATGTCGGGGGCATGGAATTCGAGCGCGGCGCGCATCGCGGCCATGCGCTTGTCGTCGCGCGCGACATGGATCACAGGGCCGCCGGCCTTCTCGATCTCCTTGAGCACGAGTGTCGCGTCGAAGCCTTCGGGCGCGCCCGAAACCGTGATCCTGCTGCCGTTCGTCTTTACCATTGCGCTGACCTACCTTTCGGGCGGGCGCTGTCAAGCGTCCCGAAGGGTCAGAACCCCGGCGCGACGGAAAGGTTCTGATACATGCCGTACATCGCGGTCACGAAGATCGAGATCATGCCGATCACCTGCACCCAGAAACGATGCCGCGCCAGCCTGCGGCACAGCGTCTGCGCGTCGGGCTGCTCCGCGGCAATGCGCCGCGCCGTGGCAAAGCCCATGACGACCACCAGCCCCATCGGCAGCGCGATCAGGACCACCGCCTGCGCGAATTCGACATCGTACCAGAACGCCAGCAGCAGGAGCGAGCTCAGCACGAAACCCGCGACGGCGATCAGCCAGCCACCCGCCACATGCGCGACATGCAGCATCCGGTTGACGTTGATCCGTACCAGATCGACGAGGTCGCGCTCGGATTGGCCGCCGAAACGGCGCGCCCGCGCCACCATGTCGAAGGGCACGCCGATCACCCGGTGGCTGGCCGACGACCAGACCAGCGCCAGCATGATCCAGAACCACAGGTTCGAGAAGGACCGCATGTCGATCACTTCAAAGAGGGTCTGGGTCAGGGTCACGCGTGGATCATCCGGTCGTTCGCTCGGGCGGAACCTAGCCGCGCCCCCGGCCGATGCCCAGACTTGTGGCCTGCGGCAAACCGTGCCAACCCGATGCTGTGATATGAAAACCCCGCTCGGGAGACGCTTGATGCCGAAGCCCTTCGCCGCCCCCTTCCCGCTGTCACGCCCGCGCCGCTTGCGCCGCACCCCAGCGCTTCGCGCCATGACCCGCGAGACGGCGATGACGCCGGACAACCTGATCTGGCCGATCTTCCTGCAGAAGGGCCGCAACGAGCAGAGCGCCATTGCCTCGATGCCGGGCGTGTCGCGGCTGACGGTGGACCGGGCCGTGACGGCGGCGCGCGAGGCGCATTCCTTGGGCATTCCGGCGATGTGCCTGTTCCCCTATACCGGCCCCGAGAGCCGGACCGAGGACTGCGCCGAGGCGTGGTCGGACGACAACCTCACCAATACCGCGATCCGCGCGATCAAGGACGCGGTGCCCGAGATGGCGCTGATGACCGACATCGCGCTCGACCCCTACAACATCAACGGCCATGACGGCTATGTCGTTGATGGCGAGATCGTCAACGACCCAACCGTCGAGGCGCTGGTCAAGATGGCGATGGCGCAGGCGCGCGCGGGGGCCGACATCCTCGGGCCGTCTGACATGATGGACGGGCGCATCGGCGCGATCCGCGCCGCTCTCGAGTCCGAGGGCCAAGGCCATGTCGCGATCCTGAGCTACGCGGCCAAATTCGCCTCGGCCTTCTATGGGCCGTTCCGCGACGCGGTCGGCGCGTCTGGCGCGTTCAAGGGCGACAAGAAAACCTACCAGATCGATCCGGCCAACGCCGAGGAGGCGCTGCGCATGGTGGGCCGCGACCTTGCCGAGGGCGCGGACATGGTGATGGTCAAACCGGGGATGAGCTATCTCGACATCTGCCACCGCGTGAAGGACGCCTTCGAGGTGCCGACCTTCGCCTATCAGGTGTCGGGCGAGTACGCGATGATCGAGGGCGCCGCGCGCAATGGCTGGCTCGACGGCGACCGGGTGATGATGGAGAGCCTGATGGCCTTCCGCCGCGCCGGCTGCGACGGGGTGCTCACCTATTTCGCGCCGCGCGCCGCGCGGATCATGGCCGGCTGAGCCCCGCTCCCCCATCGGCGGATGACAGCGCCGCCGGGCTGGCCTATGGTCGGCCCGACCGTCCGGCACAAGGGCGGCGCGACATCGCATGAGGGGCAGCGACATGGACAAGACGACACGGCGCGGGATGATGCTCGGCCTCGGCGCGACCGGCCTTCTGGCCGCCTGCGGCAACGGCGTGGGCAGCGACGGCGGATCGCGCATCGACGCGCGGGTGCAAAGCACGCTCGATCACATGTACGATCTCTACCCCGGCACGCGCGAGCTTTCGGCCCAATCGCGCGGCATGCTGGTGATGCCGCTGATGACCGAGGTCGGGCTTGGCCTCGGCGGTGCCTATGGGCGCGGCGCGCTTCTCGTGGGGCGCAGCGTCGTCGATTACTATTCCGCCGCCACGGCGAGCGCGGGGCTGCAGATCGGTGCGCAGCAGTTCAGCCACGTGCTGTTTTTCATGACCGAGCAGGCGCTTGGAGATTTTCGGCGCGCGCCGGGTTGGGCCGCCGGTGCGGATGTCGAATACGCGATCAACGACCGCGGCGAGATGCTGCGCGCCGAGACGATCACCTCGCTGTCGCCGGTGATCGCCGTGGTCTTCGCGCAGACCGGGCTGCGTGTCGGCGCGACCCTCGAGGGCACGAAATACAGCCGCATCATCCCCTGATCTCAGCTGCGCTCCGCCAGTTCTGGCGCAGCGCGGGCGAGCCGGTCGCGATCGGGCGCGAAATCGATCGCCGCGCGACCGCGCTCCACCGCCTCGTGCGCCATGGCACGCGCGGCGGCGGCGATGGTCGCGTCGGGGTGACGGCCGAGCGCCTTGAGCGTCTTGAGCATCGCGGTCAGCACCTCGACCTGCGACGCACCGTCGCGCGCCATCGCTCCGAACCCGTCCTGCATCAGGTCGCGCGGATCGAGCGGCACCGCCCAGAGCCGATCGTGGATCGCCTTTTCGCGGCCATGCGCGATCTCGTCGCGATAGGATCCGATGACCCGGCCGATGCGCCCGATCACGTCGATTGCCGTGCCGGGATCGTTGATGCCCGCCGACAGCGCCTTGGAGCCGATCTCCGACAGCATGATCAGCGCAAAACGCGGATCCTGCTCGGCGGTGCGCAGCTCGCCCATGTGGATATGGCTGCGAACCGCCTCCTCCAGCGCCTCGCCGCCACCGATCAGATGCGCGATGGTTTCGCCCTCGTGCACAAACCGGCCGACGGGCGCGTCGAGATAGACCCGGCCATCATGCTCCTCGGCGGCCTGCTGCAGGCTGTCCTCGTAGATCGCCTGGATATAGGCGGTGCGATCCGCGCGCAGGGGCCGGGCCGTGCCGGGAATATCACCGGGGTCGAGCGCATGACCGCCGAGGCAAGGGCGCTCCATCCGACCCTGAAAGGTGCGAAGCGCCTCGCGCTCGATCCGCGCGGTGGTGTCGACGAGGCTGCCCAAGGCCTGCAGATGCAGGATCCAGCGCAGGATCACGAAGACGATCAGCACCAGCACCGCGAGCGTCGCGATATAGAGCGTGACGATTTCCTTTTCACCGTAATAGGGCGTCGAGAGCAAGATGATCGCGGCGAGCGAATAGATATAAGCCCCGACGAAGGTGGCCAGCACGGTCTGGGTCGTGGTGTCGGCCAGAAGCATCCGGTGCGCGCGCGGCGTCCATTTGGAGGATGCGGACTGGTGCACCGAGACCATCACCGAGAGAGAAAAGGTCGTGACGGCGAGCATCGAGGTCGAAATGATGTCCAAAAGCCGGTTCAGCGCATCCGCACCGATCATGTCCGACAGCCCGTCGGGGATCATCGGCCCGAACAGCTTGGCCGCTCCGAGGGCGACGAAGGCCAGACCGGAGATAAGCGTGACGCGCACCCAGAGGCGACGCGACAAGCGGTGGATCTTGCGCAGTACCGTGGCGAACATGGTCCCTTCCGTTCCGGCGCGGCACGGCATTGTCCGTGGCACGCCTATGCGGGCCCCGCTCCCTTGAACGCGGCATCCCCGTACCAACGTCGCACAAACTCCGGGAGTTGCACATGTTTCCGCTTTTGATCCTCGCCGCCGGCGCCTCGTCACGGATGCGCGGCGACGACAAGCTGGCGATGACGATCGACGGCGTATCGCTGCTGCGCCGGCAGGTCATAGCCGGGATCGCGGCGGGGGCGCGGGTGCATGTGGTGCTGCGGCCCGACGATCCGCGCGCGGCGCTGCTCGACGGGCTCGACGTCGCGCGGTTCGAGATCGCGGCCAGCGCCGAGGGCATGGGGGCGACATTGCGCGAAGGTGTGGCGCGGCTGCCGCGCGCCCGACGTTTTGGCCTCATGCCCGCGGACCTGCCGGATCTCGACGCGTCGGCGATCGCCCGCGTGTTCGACGCGGCCGCGCGAGAAGATGGTACGCTGGTATGGCGCGGGGCTTCCGCGGTGGGGCGGCCCGGCCACCCTGTGGTCTGCGACGCCGCATTGAGGCCGAGGTTCATGACGCTATCGGGCGCTTCGGGCGGTCGTGCGGTGCTGGCTCCGTACGGGCCGCGGACCCGTCTGGTGCGCCTGCCCGGCGTCATCGCCACGCACGATCTCGACACGCCAGAATCTTGGGCCGAATGGCGGATGGAAAAAGGGCGAAGGGACATGGCCCTTCGCCCGCACGGGATAAAGACTAATTAAAAAACGGCTACTTGTGAAAGACAGCGTTTGCGATCAGACGACCATCAGACGGGCTTCGTGGCGTTTGAGCGCCTTGCGGGCCGATCGGTATCCGTCGATCCCTGCGCGCCCACGCAACTCGGGGAACAGCTCGAAAATCTCGTCACGCTGTTCGGTCCCGATACCCTTGAGCGAGTGATCTCCCGGCTGGAAGCTTTCGGTCCAGGCCCCGTTCGACAGCACCACCTCGTGGCGGTCGAACATGAAGTGGATGTAGCTGGTGCGCGGGACCTCGACCGTATGGATGCCATTGGAGCCGACGAGATGTTTGGCGGCGGCCAGCACTTCGCTGTCCTCGAAGTAGAGCTGAGCGCGGTCGCCCGAGAGCAGCACCCGGTGATTGGGCGAGACCATCATGTCGCGCTCGGGCAGGCCGTTGCCCAAGGCCCCGGCGCGGATCATCACCGGCTTGAGATGCGGGCTCGTGAGGAATTGCTGGGGTCCGACTTGCTTGTGGCCGACCCAGCGGATCTCCTGAATGCCGTTGTCGCGGGTGATGATGCGGTCGCCTTCGCGCAGCTCCTCGACGAGGCGCTCGCCGCGCGGCGTGCCGATCACGGTGCCCGGGGTGAAGCATGGCACGACGTTCTCGATCTCCTCGAACTGCATCTGGGTGCCGTCCTTGAAGTAGACGATACCGTCCTCGCGGTCCTCCGAGGTATACTCGATCCGGTCGACATCCGCGCCGGTCAGGTCGAGCGTGTCGTAATCGTCACCGCCTTCGCCGCCGGTGACCTGATCTCCGCCATTGCCGCCGGTGAAGAGGTCGCGGTCGTCATCGCCGAACAGCCGGTCGACGCCCTGACCGCCGATGATCGTGTCGTTGCCGGCCCCGCCGAAGATCGTGTCGTTGTCGATGCCGCCATCGAGGCGGTCGTCTCCGGCGCCGCCGAACAGCTTGTCGTCGTCGTCCTGACCGAAGATCGTGTCATCGCCCTCGCCACCATAGAGCTCGTCCTGGCCGTTATCGGTGAGGCGGTCGCCCTCATCGTTGCGGATGTTCAGGCTGTCGGGAAAGCGCGGGTCGAGACCGCCGTGGATCACGTCGTTGCCTTCGCCACCGAAAATGGTGTCGTTGCCCTCGCCACCGGTGAGGGTGTCGTCGCCTTCATCGCCGAGCACACGGTCGTCGTCGATGCCCGCGTCGATGGTATCGTTGCCAGTCCCGCCGAAGATGGTGTCGCGGTCGTCGCCGGTGTGGATCGTGTCGTTGCCCGCGCCGCCATAGACGGTGTCGCGGTCATCGAAGACATCGGGGTCCGGGGTCAGGCCGATACCGGGATAGGGATTGTCGAAGCGGTCGAAGTCGGCTTCGCGGTCCCCATCACTCGAGTCGATGACGTCATCGCCGTCGCCACCATGGATCACGTCGCGGCCGCGGCCTGCGAAAAGCTCGTCATTTCCTGCGCCGCCATCGAGCGTGTCATCGCCGGTGCCTCCAAAGAGCGTGTCCCGCCCCTCTCCGCCGAACAACCGATCGTCGCCCGTTTCGCCGTGGAGGGTGTCGTCGCCGGCCCCGCCATAGACCTCGTCGTCGCCATTGCCCGCCAGCACGGTGTCGTTGCCGCCATTGGCCTCGACGCGGTCGTCATCAGGGGCGTCGTCGCCGAGGATAGCATCGCCGTTGTCGATGCGGTCGCCATCGGGGTCTCCGTCATAGGCCAGATCGATGAGGTCGTCGCCCATCGTGCCCGAAACGATGCCGTCGGGGCCGGCCTGGCAGGTGACGCGGAGCGCCACGCTGGCATTGTCCACACCGCCGCGATCGTCGGCAATTGCGTAGTCGATGGTCACGTCGCCATCGAAGCCGGGTTCGGGAGTATAAAGCAGCGTGCCATCATCGTTGATCACGACCTCGCCGCGGCTGGCGCGCGCCTCGGTCACGCGCAGCGGATCGCCGTCGGGGTCGGAATCATTGGCCAGCACGTCGATGGTGACGGCCATGTCCCGCCCGGTGGTGGCGGTGTCGTCCTGCGCGTCCGGCGCGTGATTGCTCTGCGGGTCCTTCAGGAAGTTCTCGATGTTGTAGAAATCGAGACGCTCGCCGGTGGGCACCTTGTTCTCGTCGAGGAACTGGATCCAACCGCTGGAGCCGTTGCCATCGCCATCGGGCACGATATCCTTGGCATAGATGTTGCCCATGCCGCGCAGGTCGAGCGTATCGACATCGTCGAGGCTGCCATCGCCGCCGCCATAGACGACGCCGCCGCGACCGGGGGTGAAGGTGTCGCTGCCCGCGCCGCCATAAAGCGTGTCATGCGCGTCACCCGAGAGGTGATCCTCGCCATCACCGCCATGGAGCGTGTCGGTCCCGCCCTTGCCATCGAGCGTGTCGTTGCCCGCGCCGCCAAAAATCTCGTCGTTGCCCGCGCCGCCAAAGAGCGTGTCGTCACCCGGCGTTCCGTCGATCCGATTGTCCGCCATCCGCCGTCTCCTTAACCGCGGGTGACTGCCCCGCCTCGTTGCTCGAACCGCCCTGCCCGTCCCGCGCCGAGACGCGGGTCGTCACCATCCGGTGCCGACTCCGGCAGAGAGCTCATCGATGTGCTGCTGTTGTCCCCCCAGGACCACTTGCAGACGCTCTTGATCCAACCACCCCCGGCGGACCGCCCTCATCGGGCCTGGACCATAATTATCCCGCCCAAGGCGGGGGACAAATAGAAAAGTGTCTGAAAAATGTTGCGATGTAGGCCATGATCCGAAAATCCCGCAGCAGATTGCGGCGATCCTGCCTTACATTGTTAAGAAAAGCGAAACCATTCTATCGCATACACGGCTGCGACTCGGGTGTTTTCTGGGGGAACGGCGTCATCTCGCCGTTCATTGCGCGGTATCAGTGGACAATCCAGTGGCGCGGCGTTGCCGCCGCCTTCCACCGGGTTGCCCATTTTTGGCCGCAATTTTCGTTGACGATCCGCGATCAGTTTCGGCATTCGATCCGGATTGTGCCGATGTGGCGGGGGTTTGGCGCCTTCAGCCGCCGAACCCCCGGGCCCCTGTGGCGGTCCGCGCCGCGCCAAAGCCACCCGTCCGGCCCACGGTTGCGCGGGTCATCGGCGCGGCGGTGCGGGTCGAGGGTCCGGCATTGTAGGCATTGGGCGACAGCGTGGTGCTGCCGCTCGCACGGTTGAGCACTGTGCCGCCCGGCGTGGCGAAACCGCCGGAGGAGCGCCCGTAGAAGGGCTGCGCCCGCGCGCCCCTCCCACCCAGCATGTTGCCCAGCAGATAGCCCGCCATCAGCGGCAGGAACACCGATCCGCCGCCGCCGGGGCGTTCCTCGACCAAGCATTCGCCGCCATGCTCAGCCTCGCACAAGGCTTGATCGTCATAGCGGGGCGCGGTTTCGACATGCGCCTCGAGCGCTTCGCCGAAGCCGCTTTCGCAGCTTTCCTCGGTGACCCATGTCCCCGGGCCCGCGGCGGCCTCGAGACAGGCGTTGAGCGTCGGGAACGCGGCGGAGGGCACGTCCTCGTCGCGGCAGGCGGCGAGCGTGAAGGCGGTGGCCCCGACAAGCGCGAGGCGAACGTGGCGCGAGCGTTTGCGCGGGGCGGCGGGGCTCCGGGGGCTGGCGATGGTCATGGCGGTCTCCTCCTCGTGCGGGTCAGGCGCGAATGAAATGCGGCTTGAAGCGGCTCAGGTCTCGGGTGATGCGGCCACGATCCTCGCGCAGCCCCATGGCGACACAGGTCTCTCCCACGACCCATGCACCCACGACCGGGTACATGCCGTCGAAGACCGGTAGCGGATGATAGGCCTGCAGGACCGCCGGGTGGTTCTCATAGCTGCGGTCGGGCGACGCTTCCGTCCCTTGGGGCGTCACGATGTCAATGCTCGACCCCTCGCGCGAAAAGAGCGGCTTTCGCACATGCCCCCCCGAGAGCGCCGCGCGGGCGGCGGCGCCGTCGGCCTCGTCCTCGAAATAGGCGGGCAGCAGGTTCGGGTGGCCCTCGAACAGCCGCCACAACACCGGCAGGATCCCCTTGTTCGACAGGATCGCCTTCCATGGCGGCTCCAGAAAATGGCAGCGCGCGCCAGGCAATGCTTGGGCGAAATCGTCGCGCAGCATGTCCTCCCACGGATAAAGCTTGAACATCGCGCCGATCACCCGGCCCTCGCCATCCGCGAACTGCCCTGCATCGGTCAGGCCGATCTCGGGGATCGGCACGAAATGCGCCCCAAGCCCCGCCTCGCGCGCGGCCCAGGCCATGTATTCGGTGGTGGCGTAATCCTCGGGGTCATCGGGAAAACAGGCGAAATGCACGTCGGTGTCGCGGGCGAATATTTCGGCCAGCCGCGCCACCAGCGCCTCGTGCAGCCCGTTGAACTGATCCGTGCCCTGGGGCAGCCGCCCAGCCCCGACCATGTCTTCGAGCCACTGCCACTGGAACGCGGCACTCTCATACAAGGCGGTCGGCGTGTCGGCGTTGTATTCCAAAAGCTTGGCCGGACCCTCGCCGTCATGGGCGAGATCGAAGCGGCCATATAGCTCGGGCTCGCCCGCCTCCCACGAGGCCGCGATCATCGCGCGCGCGCCGGGCGGGATCGCGAGGCGGTCCATCAAGTCCTCCGAGCGTAGCACGTGATCCACCGCCTCGCGGCACAGCCTGTGCAATTCGGTCGCGGGGTCCTCGATCATGTCCTCGACCTCGGAGAGATCGAAGGCATAGACCGTCTCCTCGTCCCAATAGGGCTCGCCATGCATGTGGTGGAACGTGAACCCGGCCTCGCGGGCCTTTTCCTCGAGATCGGGTCGGGCCCCCGTGGCGATGCGCTGCATGGTCTGTCCTCCGGCGCGCGATCGGGCGCGCCTGAGGGACCTAGCGCGCATGGCGCATGCGGGCCAGGCCCCAGAACCGTTCGGGGGCAGTTCTCGGGAGATCGTGAGGATCGCTGGTGCCGGTGGGGGGACTCGAACCCCCACGCCTTGTGGGCGGCGGATTTTGAATCCGCTGCGTCTACCGTTCCGCCACACCGGCCAGCGCAATCCGAATAGACCGCGCCCGCGATCTCGTCAACGTGGGTCAGAGGCGATCCGCGGCAAAGGTGTCGCAGGCGGCGACACTGCCCCGCTCATAGCCGGTGGCGAACCAGCGCTGCCGCTGTTCGGAAGTGCCGTGGGTGAAGCTATCGGGCCGCACCGTGCGCCCGGCCTCGCGTTGCAGCGTGTCGTCGCCGATCTGCGCGGCGGCGTTCATCGCCTCTTCCACATCCCCCGGTTCGAGCGATCCGAAGCGGGCTTCGGCGCGGCGCGCCCAGATACCGGAGAAGCAATCGGCCTGAAGCTCGATGCGCACCGACAGCGCGTTAGATGTCGCCTCGTCGCTGCGCTGGCGCACGGCGTTGACCTCGCCCAGCACACCGATCTCGTTCTGAACGTGGTGGGCAACCTCATGCGCCACCACATAGGCGGCGGCGAAATCACCCCCCGCGCCGAGCTGCCGCTCGAGCGTCGTGAAGAACGCCGTATCGAGGAAGATCCGCTCTTCGGGCGGGCAATAGAACGGCCCCGTGGCAGCCGAGGCACCGCCGCAAGCCGACTGTGTCGCCCCCTTGAACAGCACCAGTTCGGCCGGATCATAGGTCGCGCCGATCTCACGCTCGAAGATGTCGGCCCAGATCTCCTCGGTGTCGGCGAGGGTGACCGAGACGAACTGCGCGGCCTCCTCGTCGGCCGCGGTGATCTCGCCGCCGCCTTGCTGCATCTGCCCGTCATTCAGCAAGGGTGTCAGGTCCACCCCGAGAAAATAGCCGACGACCACCACGGCCAGCAGCCCGAATCCGCCGGCTCCGCCGATCGCCGCGCCGCGCCCGGTTCGCCCACCGCCTGAGCGCCGCCGGTCAATGATGTTGCCGCTGCCCCGGCGTCCGCGCCATTTCATGTCATCGTTCTCCTTCGCGGGCGAATGCCCGGTTGACCCCGCGACGGGGCCGTGTTCCTGAACAGGGGACGTTTCACAAGTGATGCGGGTTCCATGCTGCGCCGTTTCTATGACATGACGATCTCTCTGGCGGGCCACCGCCATGCCCTTCCGGCCCTCGGCGCGGTGAGCTTTGCCGAATCCTCGGTGTTCCCGATTCCGCCGGACGCGCTGATGATCCCGATGATCCTCGCGCGACCGCGCCGGGCCTGGCTGATCGCGCTGGTCTGCACGGTGGCTTCTGTCGCGGGAGCACTGCTTGGCTATTGGATCGGCGCCGCGCTGTTCGACAGCGTCGGGCAATGGGTGCTCGACCTCTATGGCAAGGCCGAGAAATTCGAGGCCTTCAAGCTCAAATACAACGACTGGGGCGCTTGGGCCGTGCTGATCGCCGGTGTCACGCCATTCCCTTTCAAGGTCATCACCATCGCCTCCGGCGTGACGGGGCTGTCGCTGCCGGTGTTCATCCTGTCGTCGATCGTGGCGCGGGCGGCGCGGTTCTTCCTCGTCGCGGCGATCCTGCGTTATTTCGGCGACCCGGCGCGCGACTTCATCGAACGCCGCCTCGGGCTGGTCTTCACGGTGTTCTGCGCCATGCTCTTCGCCGGGTTTTACGCAACGAGGTATCTGTGAGCCGCTATCTGACCGTCCTTCTCGCCACGCTCGGCTCCGCCGCGCTTCTGGGCGGGGCCTTCCTCTTTCAGGCCTTCGGCTATCCGCCTTGCGCGATGTGCATCTGGCAACGCTGGCCGCATGGCATCGCCATCGCGGTGGGCCTGATCGCGCTGGTGCTGCCGGGCCGCGTTCTTCCCCTGCTGGGCGCGCTGGCTGCCACGACCACCGCCGCGATCGGCGTCTATCACACCGGTGTCGAGCGCGACTGGTGGGAAGGCCCGTCGAGCTGCACCGGCACAGGCGAAAGCCTCGGTTCGCTCACGGGCGGCGATCTGCTCGCCACCGACGGGCCGCGGCTGGTGATGTGCGATGTGGTGAGCTGGGAGTTGCTCGGCCTGTCGATGGCAAGCTGGAACGCACTGTTCTCGGCCGTGCTCGTCGTGCTGTGGATCTCCGCGCTGCGCCGCAGCTGAGAAAGCGACCCGAGGAAACCCCTTGCCCGCCCCCGCGCTGCCGCGCCATGATCCGCGCATGACAGATTGCATCCTCATCGGCGCCCCTGTGGACTGCGGCAAACGACGCCGCGGCTGCCTCATGGGCCCCGACGCCTACCGCACCGCCGGTCTTGCCGAGGCGCTTGCCTCGCTGGGTCATGGGGTTACCGATATCGGCAACGTCGCCCCCGACCGGGTCGAGGTGGCGCCGCCCCGCAACGGTGTGATCCACGAGCTGGCGCTCAACGTCGGCTGGACCGCCGCGCTGATGCGCACGGCGCGCGAGCAGGCGACCAATGGCTTTCCGATCTTCATGGGCGGCGACCACGCGCTGTCGCTGGGTTCGGTCGCGGGCATGGCCGCATATGCCAAGGACGTCGGGCGCCCGCTCTTCGTGCTCTGGCTCGACGCGCATAGCGATTTCCACACACCCGACAGCACCACCACCGGCAACTTGCACGGCACGCCGCTGGGTTATGTGACGGGCCGCGAAGGTTTTGACGCCTTCCCGTCCCTGCCCGCCACGGTCCCGGTCAGTCAGGTCGGCATGATCGGCCTGCGCAGCGTCGATCCCGAGGAGCGCGCCGCGCTCGAGGATGGTGATGCGACGCTGGTGGACATGCGCATGATCGACGAGATCGGCATCGCGCGCCCCCTGTCGGAGTTCCTCGAAAAGGTGCAATCGGCCAACGGCCTGCTGCACGTATCGCTCGACGTCGATTTTCTCGATCCGGCGGCGGCCCCTGCGGTCGGCACCACGGTCCCGGGCGGAGCAACGGTGCGCGAGGCGCATTTGGCGATGGAGATGCTCTCCGACAGCGGCCTCGTCGCCTCGCTCGACCTCGTGGAGTTGAACCCTTCGCTCGACGAGCGCGGCCGCACCGCCGCGCTGATGGTGGAACTTGCGGCCTCGCTCATGGGCCGCCGCGTCTTCGACCGGCCGACACCGCGCGGTCTCTGAGGCTACTTCATTCGCAAAATACTTCGGGGGTCCAGGGGCCGCCCCCAGACGCGCTCTCAGTGATAATGAAACTCGCCCGTCACGTTGCGCCATTCGCCGGGCGAGATCATCTTGCGATGGGTGAAGCGCACGGAGTGCAACGGTCCCTCGATCTCGTCTTGCCAGAACTCGATGAACTCGAAGAGTTTCGGGTGGTCCGGGGCGAGGTCGTACTCCTGCCAGACAAAGCTGTTGAGCACGTGCCTGTAGTCCGGCATCCGGTAGAATAGTTCGGCCGTGGTGAGGCCGTAGCCCCTGAGCATCAACTCGGTTTCCGAGGGTTTTGCGGGCATGAAATGGCTCCTGCATGGCGCGCGGGCTTGACCCCGCAGTTTGATTCCAGCATAGAACCGTGAAAAGTCAATTATCCCAGATTGTTAGCCACGTGCATCGGCGGCTGCCAGCGGGCGGCGGCATCCTCTGTTGCGCCCCATATGGCGCGGGTGCTATAGGTTTGGCTCACAATATATAGCAGTCACAAGACAGCAGGCTTTCCCCCCGTGAGCGACATTCCCGACACACCCGAGACCGACGATTCCACGCCCGAGCGCCCCGCGCCCATCGGCCCCACGGTCTCCATCGTCGAGGAGATGAAGACCTCCTATCTCGATTACGCGATGAGCGTGATCGTCAGCCGCGCGATCCCGGATCTGCGCGACGGACTCAAGCCCGTGCACCGGCGCATCCTCTACGCCATGCACGAGACCGGCAACGGGCATGACAAGCCTTACCGCAAGTCGGCCCGCCCGGTTGGCGACGTGATGGGCAAGTATCACCCGCATGGCGATAGCGCGATCTACGACGCGCTGGTCCGCATGGCGCAGGACTTCTCGATGTCGCTGCCGCTGCTCGACGGTCAGGGCAACTTCGGCTCCATGGACGGCGACAACGCCGCGGCCATGCGCTACACCGAGGTCCGCATGGACCGCCCCGCCGCGTTCCTTTTGTCGGACATCGACAAGGACACGGTCGATTTCCAGGACAACTATGACGGCAAGGACCGCGAACCGACGGTCCTGCCTGCCCGCTTCCCCAACATGCTGGTCAACGGCGCGGGCGGCATCGCCGTCGGCATGGCGACCAACATTCCGCCGCACAACCTTGGCGAGGTCATCGACGCCTGCCTCGCGCTGATCGACGATCCGGACCTGTCGTCCGAGGGGCTGATGGAATTCGTCCCCGGCCCCGACTTTCCGACCGGCGGGTTGATGCTCGGGCGCTCGGGCGCGCGCAAGGCCTATCTCGAAGGGCGCGGCTCGGTGATCATCCGTTCCAAGACCCACGTGGAGGAACTGCGCAAGGATCGCTACGCCATCGTCGTCGACGAGATCCCCTATCAGGTGAACAAGGCCTCGATGATCGACCGGATCGCCGAAGCCGCGCGCGACAAGCGGATCGAGGGCATTGCCCATGTGCAGGATGAGAGCGACCGCAACGGCGTGCGCGTCGTGGTCGAGCTCAAGCGCGATGCCACCCCCGACGTCGTGCTGAACCAGCTGTTCCGCTTCACCCCGATGCAGACCTCGTTTGGCTGCAACATGCTGGCACTCAATGGCGGCCGTCCCGAGACGCTGACCCTGCGCGGCTTCCTGACCGCCTTTCTCGACTTCCGCGAGGATGCGATCGCGCGGCGCACCGCGTATCTTCTGCGCAAGGCGCGCGAACGCAGCCACATCCTGTGCGGCCTCGCCGTGGCCGTGTCGAATGTCGACGAAGTCGTGGCCACGATCCGGTCCTCGGCCGATGCGGGCGACGCGCGCGAAAAGCTGATGACCCGGGCATGGCCCGCGCATGAGATCATCGAATACATCAAGCTGATCGACGACCCGCTCCACCCGGTGAACGAGGACGGCACCTACAACCTCTCCGAGGCGCAGGCCCGCGCGATCCTCGAGTTGCGGCTGCAGCGCCTGACGCAGATCGGCGTGCAGGAGGTTACCGACGAGCTTCAGGAGCTGGCCGAAAAGATCCGCGATTACCTCGACATCCTGTCGTCGCGCGAACGCATCCTGACGATCATCCGCGAGGAGCTGCGCGAGGTGCGCGATCTCTTTGCCGTACCGCGCCGCACCGAGATCGTTGACTGGGCCGGCGACATGGAGGACGAGGACCTTATCGAGCGCGAGGACATGGTCGTCACCGTGACCCAGGGCGGCTACATCAAGCGCACGCCGCTGGCCGAGTTCCGCTCCCAGCGGCGCGGCGGCAAGGGCCTCGGCTCCATGCAGACCAAGGAGGACGACGT
Organism: Limimaricola cinnabarinus; assembly: GCF_047631075.1. NCBI lineage: Bacteria > Pseudomonadati > Pseudomonadota > Alphaproteobacteria > Rhodobacterales > Paracoccaceae > Limimaricola > Limimaricola cinnabarinus. Next base: position 61,825 of record NZ_JBLHYX010000010.1, on the reverse strand, counting down.
CGTCACCTCGCTCTTCGTGGCGAACACGCATGACCAGATGCTGTTCTTCACGACCGAGGGCATGGTCTACAAGCTGAAATGCTGGCGCCTGCCGCTTGGCAGCCGCACCGCGCGCGGCAAGGCGATCGTCAACATCCTGCCGATTCCCACGGGCGTCTCGATCGCGGCGATCATGCCGGTCGACCGTCCCGAGGAGGACTGGTCCGACCTGCAGATCATCTTTGCCACCTCTGCAGGCGACGTGCGCCGCAACGCGCTGTCCGACTTCACCAACGTCATGCGTAACGGCAAGATCGCGATGAAGCTGCCCGATGATGTGACGCTGGTGAACGCGCGCATCGCGTCCGAGGAGGACGACGTGATGTTGGTCACCGACTCGGGCCGGGCGATCCGCTTCCGCACCACCGACGTGCGAGTGTTCCAGGGCCGGTCCTCGACCGGCGTGCGCGGCATCCGCCTGTCGGGCGACGACCACGTCGTCTCCATGGCCGTGATCCCGCATTTCGAAGCCGAAGCCTCAGAGCGCGTGGCCTATCTCAAGATGCGTCGCGCCATGGCGGGGATCGCCGACGATGCCGAGGCCGAAGACGAAGATGATGGCGTCGCCGCCGGGGCACTCAGCCCCGATCGCTACGCCGAAATGTCGGCCTCCGAGACGCTGATCCTGACGATCTCGTCGCGCGGCACGGGCAAGCTGTCCTCAAGCCATGACTACCCGGTGCGCGGTCGCGGCGGCATGGGCGTGAACGCCACCGACAAGGCGATGCGCGGCGGGCCGATCGTCACCGCCTTCCCGGTCGAGACCGGCGACCAGATCATGCTGGTGACCTCCGCCGGCCAATCGATCCGGGTGCCGGTGGACGGCATCTCCTTCCGCTCCCGCTCCGCCGGCGGCGTGAAGGTGTTCGACACCGGGCGCGGCGAAGAGGTCGTCTCGGTGGCGCGGATCGCCGATCAGGGCGACGCGGTGGAGGCGGTCGAAGCCGCCACTCCCGAAGCGCCGCAGGGCGACGCCGAATGAAACAACGCCCCGTCCGGACCACCGGACGGGGCTTTTCTTTGCCCGCCGCTGCGCCTATCTGGGCGCCATGACAGAACCCCTTCATATCGTCGGCGGCGGCATGGCCGGCTCCGAAGCCGCATGGCAGGCCGCGAACGCCGGCATCCCCGTCATCCTGCACGAGATGCGACCCAAGGTGGAAACCTTCGCGCATCGCACTGGCGACCTCGCCGAGATGGTCTGCTCCAACTCGTTTCGCTCGGACGACAGCGAGCAGAACGCCGTCGGTCTCCTGCACTGGGAAATGCGCGCGGCGGGTGGTCTCATCATGTCGACCGCCGATCGGCACCGCCTGCCCGCGGGCGGGGCGCTGGCGGTGGACCGCGATCCCTTTGCCGCTGATGTCACCGCGCAACTCACGGCGCATCCGAACGTGACGGTGAGCTACGATGAGATCACCGAGCTCCCCGAGACTGGCCACTGGATATTTGCCACCGGGCCGCTGACCTCGCCTGCGCTGGCCGAAGCGATCTCGGCCGTGACCGGCACCGGCGCGCTGGCCTTCTTCGACGCCATCGCCCCCATCGTCTATGCCGAGAGTATCGACATGTCGAAGGCGTGGCTGCAGTCACGCTATGACAAGGGCGAGACGGAAGAAGAGCGCACCGCCTATATCAACTGCCCGATGACGAAGGATGAGCACGAGGCCTTCATCGACGCGCTGCTCGCCGCCGACAAGGCCGAGTTCCACGAAGGCGAGACGGCGGGCTATTTCGACGGCTGCCTGCCGATCGAGGTGATGGCCGAGCGCGGCCGCGAAACGCTACGCCACGGGCCGATGAAGCCGGTGGGCCTGACCAATCCGCATGACCCGGAAAACAAGCCCTATGCCGTGGTGCAGCTGCGCCGCGACAACAAGCTTGGCACGCTCTACAACATCGTCGGCTTTCAGACCAAGATGAAGTATGGCGCGCAAACCGATGTTTTCCGTATGATTCCAGGACTTCAGGAGGCGAGGTTCGCGCGGCTCGGGGGGATTCATCGCAACACTTTCCTGAACAGCCCTACACTGCTTGACGGGGAAATGCGGCTGCGCGCCCAGCCCAACATCCGCTTTGCCGGACAAGTCACTGGTGTCGAAGGATATGTCGAAAGCGCGGCAATGGGCCTTCTGGCCGGTCGTCTTGCCGCCGCCGAGATCATGGGTCACACAGTGCCCGCGGTGCCGCAGACCACGGCGATGGGCGCGCTCGTCACCCACATCACCGGCGGGGCCGAGGCCAAGACGTTCCAGCCGATGAACGTGAATTTCGGGCTGTTCCCGCCGCTCGACGGTGTGCGCGGCGGCCGTCGCGGCCGCAAGGACCGCTACAAAGGCTATACCGACCGCGCCAAGGAAGACTGGCAAGGCTGGCTCGCCGCGCAGGAGATGGCGACCGCCTGAGGGCTTGCCTCGACGCCTCCGGGACCACATCTCGGGGGCAACCCCAAGCGGAACGGATTTCACATGCTCTACATACTCGCCCTACTTCTGCCGCCTGTCGCCATCATGCTGACGGGCCGAGTGATCCTCGGTCTCGTAGTTCTGGTAATCTGGTTTCCGGCGATCCTGATCTCGGGCGGTCTCGGCCATCCGATCTTCATCTTGCTGGCATGGCTGGTCATCCATCAAAGCGCGGTCAAGCGCGGCTGAATGCGCGTCACTCGCTTTGCCCCGTCGCCCACCGGGCCGCTGCATCTCGGACACGCGTTCTCGGCCCTGACGGCGGCGGCGCGGGCGCAAGGCGGGACGTTCCTGCTTCGGATCGAGGATATCGACAGGCAGCGGTCAAAGCCCGAATGGGAACGACGCATTCATGATGATCTGCGCTGGCTTGGCCTCGCATGGCCCGAACCGGTGCTGCGCCAGTCCGACAGGCTCCCCGCCTATCGCGTGGCGCTGGAGAGGCTCTGGGCCGAGGGGCTCCTTTACCCGTGCCATTGCAACCGGCGCGACATCCTCGACGCGGCCTCCGCGCCGCAGGAGGGAGGTCCGCGCCTTGGCCCCGACGGGGTGATCTATCCCGGCATCTGCCGGGACCATGATCGATCCGGCCCTCTTCCCGCCGACGTGCCGCTGCGGCTCGACTTGGCCCGCGCCGCCGTGCGCCTTCGGGACCCGCTGCGTTGGACCGAGACGGGCGAGGAGGCGGGTGAGCGGAAGATCGCGCCCGACACCTTGATCGACAGCATCGGCGATCCGGTGTTGGCGCGGCGCGGAATGGGCACGTCCTATCACCTTGCCGTGGTGATCGACGACGCAGCCCAAGGCATTACCGAGGCGGTGCGCGGTCGCGATCTTACCGAGGCGACGCCGCTGCATGTGCTGCTGCAGCGGATCTTGGGCCTGCGGGTTCCGGACTACCACCATCATCGGCTCATCCGCGATGAAACGGGCCGCCGCCTTGCCAAGCGCGACGACGCACGCGCGATCGGTCTTTACCGCGACGAAGGGGCGACCCCCGCCGACATCCGGCGCATGATCGGCCTCTAGGCCACGTCGCTCCAAAAATACTCACATCCGATGCGTCACGTCATCGGCTTTGCGATCTCGACTTCGTCACCCTGCCGCAACGCGGTGTAGAAACAGTTGCGACGCCCCGTGTGGCAGGCCGGACCGGATTGTTCGACCTGCAGGAGCAGGCAATCGCGATCGCAATCGATGCGCATCTCGATCAGCACCTGCTGGTTGCCCGAGGTCGCGCCCTTTTCCCAGAACTCCTGACGCGAGCGCGACCAATAGGTGACCCGACCGCTTGCGAGGGTCTTTTCGATCGAGGCCGCGTTCATCCAGGCCATCATCAGCACTTCGCCGGTGCCCGCCTCCTGCGCGATGGCGGGGATGAGACCGTTGGCGTCGTAGCGAAGCGTCTTGGGGTCGAACATCGGCACAAACCTTTTGCATCCCGGGGCGTCGTGCCTATCTAGAGGGACGACAGAGAAGAGGCAAACATGACCGAGCGCGCCAGCGGCGAGACCGACCTGATCAAGCTCTATTCGCAGCGCATCCTCGCGCTGACGACCGAGATGCCCCTGACCGACCGGCTGGAGGCGCCCGACGCCACGGTGCGCCGTCGCGCCCCTTTGTGCGGCTCGACCGTGACGGTGGACGTGACGGTCGAGAACGGCGCGGTCACCGGCTATGGCCAGGAAGTGAAGGCTTGTGCGCTGGGTCAGGCGGCGGCGGCGATCGTCGGCGGCGCGGTGATCGGGCGCGACCATGCGGAACTGGCGCGGGCGCGCGATCAACTTCGCGCCATGCTGGCCGAGAACGGCCCGGTGCCCGACGCGCCCTTCGAGGGTTTCGAAGTGCTGCAGCCCGCGCGCGACTATCGCAACCGCCACGCCTCGATCCTACTGGCGATCGAGGCCGTCACGCAGGCGGTTGAAGAGGTCGGCGCCTGACGCAGCGCGACCGGCTGATCCAAGGCCGTCCTCGTACCAAAAAAAAACCGCCGCGCACCCCGAAGGGTGGCGGCGGCAGAGGCAGGACCCTCCGGGGATCCGGTCGCACGCCGGAGCATGGCTCCATGCGGCGGACGGGCGATCCGCCGCGATGACCCGCGGGATCGGGCTGCGGCGACCGGTAAAGGGTCCGGGCAGATCAGATCAGGCCGGGCAGCCACAATCCGACGAACAACAAGAGCATGAGAGACGCCGCGCCCAGCGCGTCGGCGACCAAGGTGTCGCGAGAGCGGTGCATCACCAGTTTGAGTTCCTGTGCCATCCGCGTCTCCTCTCTCTGCGCTCCTGTTGCCGCTTTGTTCCCATATGGGGCAACGCCTGTAAAGAACTTTATGAGAACATCCTGTTCTTGTCCGGCCAGCGTATTGTTACAAAACGGAAGTTTCCTAGCCGACCGAGATCAGGCGGATTGCCCGGTCCTGCTCCATGAGCCAGAGGAGAACACGCGCGGAACGTCCCCGTTCGCCCTGAAGCGCGGGGTCGATTGTCAGCAGCGTGCGCGCATCGCTCTGGGCGAGCGCCATAAGCCCGGCATGACGTTCGAGATCGGCGATGCGGAATCGCGGCAGTCCGGATTGCGCGGTGCCGATCACGTCGCCCGCACCGCGCATCGACAGATCCTCTTCCGAGATGCGAAAGCCGTCCTCGGTCTCGCGCATGATCTCCAGCCTGCGCCGCGCGGTTTCGCCCAAGGGCGGCTGGTACATCAGCAGGCAGGTGGACTTGGCGCTGCCGCGTCCGACCCGTCCGCGAAGCTGGTGCAGCTGGGCAAGGCCGAAATTCTCGGCCCGCTCGATCACCATGATCGAGGCTGCGGGCACGTTGACGCCCACCTCGATCACCGTGGTCGCGACGAGCACCTTGGTCTCGCCCGCGACAAAGCGCGCCATGGCGGCGTCCTTCTCAGCGGGCGGCAGCTGTCCGTGCACGAGGCCGACCACCCCCTCGCCCAGCGCCGCGCGCAGACGCTTGAACCGCTCCTCCGCGGCGGTCATGTCCGAGACCTCGCTCTCCTCGACCAGGGGACAGACCCAATAGGCCTGGCGCCCCTCGGCCACGGCGGCGCGCAGCTTCTCGACCACCTCGCCCAGCCGTTCGTTGGAGACGAGCGCAGTGGTGACGGGAGAGCGTCCGGGCGGCTTTTCATCGAGCACGCTCACGTCCATGTCGCCATATTGCGTGAGCGCGAGACTGCGCGGGATCGGCGTGGCGGTCATCACCAGCACGTCGACGCCGCGCCCCTTGGCGCCAAGCTCCATACGCTGCGCGACGCCGAAGCGGTGCTGCTCGTCGATCACGGCGAGGCGCAGGTCGCGGAACTCCACATCCTTCTGGAACACCGCATGGGTGCCGACGAGGATCTGGATACGCCCCTCGGCGAGGGCTTCGAGCTTGCGGCGACGCTCGCTCCCCTTGTCGCGCCCCGTGAGAAGCTCGATCACCACGCCCGCGCTTTCGGCGAGCGGATGCAGTCCTTCGAGGTGCTGTCGGGCAAGGATCTCGGTCGGGGCCATCATCACGCCCTGCCCGCCTGCCTCCACCGCGACCAGAAGCGCCATCAGCGCCACCAGCGTCTTGCCCGAACCGACATCCCCCTGCAGCAGCCGGTTCATCCGGGATTGCCCCTCCATGTCGCGGGCGATCTCGTCGACGGCGCGGGCCTGTGCCCCCGTGGGTGCATATGGAAGTGCGGCGAGCACGCGCCTGCGATACCGCCTGTCCCCCACGCTCGGTCGTCCGGGGCTTCGACGCGCGGTGGCACGGGCAAGAGCAAGGGTCAGCTGATGCGCCAGCAATTCGTCATAGGCGAGACGCAGCCGCGCGGGGTGCGTGGGCGAGAGGTCATTGATGCTCTGCGGTGCATGGGCCTGATCGAGCGCCTCTTTCCACGAGGGCCATCCCTCGCGCGCGCGAAGTCCCGGGTCGATCCATTCCTCAAGCTCGAGCGCGAGGCCCAGCGCGGAGCGGGCGGCGCCGGTCATCTGCCTTTGGGTGATGCCGTTCGAGAGCGGATAGACCGGCTCGAAGGCGAGGATCTCTCCCTCCCTATCGACGGGCAGTACATGATCGGGATGCACCATCTGGGCCAACCCGTCGAACAGCTCGACCTTGCCCGAGACGATGCGCCGCTCTCCCAGCGGCAACAGATCGGGCACGTAGCTTCCCCGCGCGTGGAAGAACACGAGCTGGAACGCGGTCTCGGCATCCTCGATGGTGACGCGCCAGGGCCGCCCCTTGTTGGCGGGGGGATGATGGCGCACCACCTCCACCTCGACCGTGACCACGGTGGGCGGCACCACGTCGCGGATGCTGCGCTTGCGGGCGCGGTCGATCCCCGAATGCGGCAGCGTCAGGAGCACGTCGCGCGGCCGGGCCAACCCTGCGGCCTCGAAGGCGGGCACGGTCTTGGGGCCGATGCCCTTGAGCTTCTGGATGTCCCCGAAGAGCGGGAACAGGATCTCGGGCCGGCCCTTCACGCTCATGCGTCGCCGATCAGCGCAAGCCAGCCGTCCTCGTCCAGCACCTCGACGCCCAGGGCTTCGGCCTTGGCCGCCTTGGAGCCCGCCCCCGGCCCCGCGACGAGAAGGTCCGTCTTGCCCGAGACCGAACCCGCGACCTTGGCGCCAAGCTGCTCGGCGCGGGCCTTGGCCTCGGCACGGGTCATCTTTTCGAGCGTGCCGGTGAACACCACCGTCTTGCCCGCCACGGGGCTGCCTTCGGTCTTGGGCTGCTCGGCCGGCTGGATGTCGAGCTGCGCCACCAGCCGGTCTACCGAGCCACGCTCGCCTTCCTGACTGAGGGAGGTCACGAGGCTAACCGCGACGGTGAAGCCGATGCCGTCGATGCCGGTGATTTCGGCCCAATGCGGGCTCTCGGTCAGGGCGCCCTTGCGCGCCTTGTCGTCCTCGGCCTGCGCGGCGGGTTCCTGCGCGGCGGCATCGACGGCGGTAATCAGCGCCTCCCATGTTCCGAAATGTCGCGCCAGCACATTGGCCGCCACCTCGCCCACATGCGCGATACCCAGACCGAAGAGCATCCGTCCCAACGGCACGCGGCGCGCCGTGTCGATGGCATCGAACAGCGCAGCGGCCGACTTCTCGCCCCATCCCTCGCGGTTCTTGAGCTGCTGCATCCCCGTCCCATAGCGCTCGCGCAGGGTGAAGATGTCGGCAGGCTCGCTGATCCATCCGTCGCGGTGGAACTGCTCGACCTGCTTGGCCCCCATGCCGTCGATGTCGAAGGCGGCACGGGACACGAGATGGCGCAGCTTTTCCACCGCCTGCGCGGGACAGATCAGCCCACCGGTGCAGCGACGAATGGCGTCGCCTTCCTCGCGCGGGGCCGCCGAGCCGCATTCGGGGCAATGATCCGGAAACACATAGGGAACACTGTCCTTGGGACGGCGGTCGAGATCGACATCGGCAATCTTGGGGATCACGTCGCCGGCGCGGTAGACCTGCACGCGGTCGCCTTCGCGGATGTCGCGCCCCTCGCGGATCGCCATGCCCTTGGAATCGCGGCCCGCGATATAGTCCTCGTTGTGCAGCGTCGCATTTGAGACGACGACGCCCCCCACCGTCACGGGCTTGAGCCGCGCCACGGGGGAAAGCGCACCGGTCCGACCCACCTGGATCTCGATCTTCTCCAGCGTGGTCCAGGCCAGCTCGGCGGGAAACTTGTGCGCCAGCGCCCAGCGCGGCGTGGTCGAGCGCATGCCGAGACGGCGTTGGAACGACAGGTCGTCGACCTTGTAGACGACGCCATCGATGTCATAGCCCAGATCGGCGCGTCTCGCCTCGATTTCGCGGTAGGCGTCGATCATCTTCTGAGGGGTGTCGCAGCGCCGGGTCATGGGGTTGGTGCAAAAGCCGAGTTCCCGCAGGCGAACAATGGCGTCGAACTGATGCGTGGCCAGCGGCGCCGACAGTTCGCCCCACGCATAGGCAAAGAACCGCAGCGGCCGCATCCTCGTGATCTCGGGATCGAGTTGGCGCAGCGAGCCCGCGGCGGCGTTGCGCGGGTTGGCGAAGGTCTTGGAACCGCGCTCGGCGTGGCGGGCGTTGAGGGCGGCGAAATCGGCATGGCTCATATAGACTTCGCCGCGCACCTCCAGCACCTCGGGCGCGCCGTCGAGCCGGTCGGGAATGTCATCGATGGTGAGCGCGTTGGGGGTTACATCTTCGCCCACGGCCCCGTCACCGCGCGTGGCGGCGCGCGCCAGACGCCCCTGCTCATAGCGCAGCGACAGCGACAGCCCGTCAATCTTGGGCTCGGCGGTGAAATCAAGCGGCGCATCCTCGGCGAGGCCGAGGAACTTGCGCACGCGCATCGCGAACTCGGTCACCTCCTCGTCGGTGAAGGCATTGCCCAGAGACAGCATTCGCACCGCATGGGGCACCTTGCCGAAACCGTCGGCCGGGGCGGCCCCCACCTGTTCGGTTGGGCTGTCCTCGCGCTTGAGGTCGGGAAAGCGCGCCTCGATCTCGGCATTGCGGCGGCGCAGCGCGTCATAGGCGGCATCGCTGATCTCTGGCGCATCGCGCTGGTGGTAGGCGGCATTCGCCGCACCGATCTCCGCGGCGAGACGCTCGATCTCCTCGCGTGCCTGAGCTTCGGTGAGTGCCGCGACCTCGATCGCCGCCAAATCCATGTCCGCCGTCAAAGCCGTCTCCCGGTCGCCGTCGCGGACTGATCCATCCGCGTGGCGAACTTAGAAGCCCTGTGCGGGAGCGTCCAGATGCGAGCCGGGGTCAGGCACCGATGGCGATCGGGGGCGTTTGCGTCAACGGCTCGGGGTCGCGCAGCACGTAGCCACGGCCCCAGACCGTCTCGATGTAATGCTCGCCCCCCGTCGCCTGAGCCAGCTTCTTGCGCAGCTTGCAGATGAAGACGTCGATGATCTTCAACTCCGGCTCGTCCATGCCGCCATAGAGGTGGTTGAGGAACATCTCCTTGGTGAGAGTGGTGCCCTTGCGCAGGCTGAGAAGCTCCAGCATCTGGTACTCCTTGCCCGTCAGATGCACTGCCTGCCCGGCGGCCTTGACCGTTTTGGCGTCGAGGTTCACCGACACCTCGCCGGTTGTGATGACCGATTGCGCATGCCCCTTGGAGCGGCGGATGATCGCATGGATGCGCGCCACCAGCTCGTCGCGGTGAAACGGCTTGGTCAGGTAGTCGTCGGCCCCGAAGCCGAAGCCCTTGAGCTTGCTTTCGGTGTCGTCGTCGCCCGACAGGATCAGGATCGGTGTCTCGACCCGGCTGAGCCTGAGCTGGCGCAAGACCTCGTGCCCGTTCATGTCCGGCAAATGCAGGTCCAGAAGGATCAGGTCGTAGTCGTACAACTTGGCCAGATCGATCCCCTCCTCCCCCATGTCGGTGGCATAGACATTGAGGTTCGCATGAGTGAGCATCAATTCGATGCTTTTCGATGTGGCCGGGTCATCCTCGACTAGCAAGACGCGCATTCCATCCCCTCCGTGATCGGCTTGACCGTTGCAGGGCAGTAAGCCAGTTGACGGTTAATTCCGTATTACCTTAAGGCAACTCTGATGCTTCACCCTCAGGTTGTCTATACCTTTGTACAGTTGTGGCTTTGAGAGCCGCCGTTCCGTAGCGTCCGACGAGCCGCTCCCAACTGGTCAGCTCCTCTTCGGAGAGCCGATAGGTCCGGATCGCATAATCGCGCGATATCAACCCGGCGGTGATCGCGAGCAGCAGTTGCGCCTTTCGCGACGCGACCCAGCGCTCCGTATCCGGCGGTGGCAGATCGGCGCGCGTCATGACGCGTCCATCGGGCAACGTCACCGCATGTCGGCCTTCGGTCTTCTTCAGGTACATTCTCACCTCCGTTCGCCCCGGGGCAGACCTTGCCCAAACGGAGCTAAGGAGCCGTGAAGCGAGGGGGTTGAGAATGGGTGCCATTTTCATATATTGCGGCGCGATCACCCGCCTCGCGCGCCTCCCCTCCCTCTCGCGCCAAGGATCGCCCCATGCCGCTGGACACCGCACTCAATTCGCTGGGCTTCGCCAAGCCCGCCTCCGACACCCGCGTCGTCGTGGCGATGTCAGGCGGCGTCGACAGCTCGGTCGTGGCCGCCCAGCTCAAGGAAGAGGGCTACGACGTGGTGGGCGTGACGCTGCAGCTCTACGACCATGGCGCGGCGCTCGCCAAGAAAGGGGCCTGCTGCGCGGGCCGCGACATCCACGACGCGCGCCGCGTGGCCGAGAGCATGGGCTTTCCGCATTACGTGCTCGACTACGAGAACACCTTCCGCGAGGCGGTGATCGACGAGTTCGCCGACAGCTACCTTGCGGGTGCGACGCCGGTGCCCTGCATCCGCTGCAACGAGCGGGTGAAGTTCAAGGACCTGCTCGCTACCGCGAAGGATCTCGACGCCGACTGCATGGCCACCGGGCACTATATCCGCCGCGAGATGGGCGTGGCCGGCGCCGAGCTGCATTCGGCCGCCGACGCGAACCGCGATCAGAGTTATTTCCTGTTCTCGACCACGCAGGAGCAGCTCGATTACCTGCGCTTTCCCCTTGGCGGGCTGGCCTCCAAGGCCGAGACCCGGGCGCTGGCCGCGCGCTATGGCCTCTCGGTCGCCGACAAGCCCGACAGCCAGGACATATGCTTCGTGCCCGACGGGAACTATGCCGCCGTGATCGAGAAGCTGCGCCCCGGCGCCGCAGAGCCGGGCGAGATCGCGCATGTCGACGGGCGCATCCTCGGCGAGCATCGCGGGCTGATCCATTACACGGTGGGCCAGCGGCGGGGCCTCGGGATCGGCGGGCTCGACGAGCCGCTCTATGTGGTGAAGCTCGATGTCGAGGCGCGCCGCGTCATCGTCGGACCCAAAGAGATGCTCGCGACCCGGCGCGTGCCGCTGCGCGAGATTAACTGGATCGGCGGCGGCGGCTTCACCGATCAGGCCGAGCGCGAGGTTCTGGTGCGCGTCCGCTCGACCCGCCCGCCCGCGCCTGCGGTGATCCGGCCGCTCGGCGCGACCGAGGCCGAGGTCGAACTGCTGTCGCCCGAACAGGGCGTCTCGCCGGGGCAGGCTTGCGTGTTCTATGCGCCCGAAGGTAGCCGGGTGCTTGGCGGCGGCTGGATCTGGAAGGGCCGCTGAGGCGCAATCCTTCGGATTAGCTGAAAATCCTCGACAGAAACCTTCAGCGTGTGCAGTCGAGAATCGCGCGCGCGGCCCTCAGACCCGGCGCTTCACCCCCTGCTCCGAGGCGTTTCATCGTCTCACGCAACGCCGCGCGCTGAGCTTCGGGCCGCTCGAGCACGCGCAGCAGCGCCCGGCCGATCGGCTCGGGGCTGCAGTCCTTGCCGATGTACTCCGGCACGCTTCGAGTTTCGCTCACGAGGTTCACCAGCGTCACCGTATCGGTAAGCAGCATCCGCCCGATGATGACCCGCGACACCCAGCCCATGTCATAGGCCACGACCATCGGCGTGTCCGCCGCCGCGAGCTCAAGCGACACCGTGCCGGAGGCGGCGAGTGCCACGTCGGCGGCGCGGAAAGCCGCGCGCTTTTGCGCGCCGTCCGGGTCCTGCGCCGGATCGATCAGCAGCGGCGCGACCGACCAATGGCGCGTCTCGGCGCGGACCAGATCGACAACGGACGCCGCGCAGGGCAGCACGACGCGCGCCTCCGGCAGCGCTGCCTGCACCCGCGCCAGCGCCGCGCCGAAGGTTTCGGACAGGCGCTGCACCTCGCCCCGGCGCGATCCGGGAAGCGCCAGCAGGAGAGGTGCGTCGCCAATGCCGTGCTGGTCGCGGAACGCGCGCGCCTCCCTGTCGTCGGCCTGCGGATCGGTGACGACCGGGTGGCCGACGAAATCGCACTCCATCCCGGCGGCTTCCATGTAGGGCGGCTCGAACGGCAAAAGCGCCAACACCTGATCGATGCTGCGCGCCATCTTGGCCGCCCGGCCCGGACGCCAAGCCCAGACGCTCGGTGCGACGTAGTGGACGCAGCGCACCGGCGCGCCCGCCGCCTTGACCCGCCGCGCCACGCGCAGGCAGAAATCCGGGCTGTCGATGGTGAGCAGGATGTCGGGGCGGGTCTCGATCACGGCCCGTGCCGTCTCGTCGAGACGACGCATCAGCTGGCGGTAGCGCGGCAGCACCTCGGCGATGCCCATCACCGACAGCTCCTCCATCGGAAAGCGGCTCCTAAGCCCTTCGCCTGCCATACCGGGACCGCCGATGCCGTCGAAACTCACCTCGGGCGACAATTGCCTTAGCCCGGCCATCACCGCCCGGCCCAGCCGGTCGCCGGACGGCTCTCCTGCAATGACGAAGACTTTCATGCCCGCACCAAGAGCGCGATGCCGTGGCGGTCGGCGGCGGCGAGGGTGGCGTCGCGGTCGAGCAGCATGACGCCGCCCGCCTCGATCACGATGGCCGACAGTCCCGCTTGCGCCGCACCCTCGATCGTGCCGGGGCCAATCACCGGCAGGTCGGCGCGGCGATCCTGACCGGGTTTGGGCGCCTTGTAGAGCAGGCCCCCCGTCGCCTCTCCGCCGGAGAGGCTGCGCAGCATCCAGTCGGTGCCGGGCAACGCCTCGACCGCAAGACAGAGCCCGCGGCGCACCACGCAGGCCTGACCGACATCGGCCACGGCCATGGCGCGATGCACAGACGCCGCGCGTCGCGCATCGGCCTCCTGCGCATCCGTGACGGCAACGGCCCCCAGAATACCCGGCGCGGGCAGAAGCCCGGGCGCAATCTCGTGGGCGGCGCGCAGGGCGAACCCCTCATCCTCCAGAAGCGCCATCACCGCCCGAAGCGTGGCGTCGTCGCCCTGCCCCATGGCCGCCATGAGGCGCGGCACGAGCGGCGCGGTGGCCGCGTCGATGGCACCGGGGTCGATCTCGGGCCGGGTCATCGCGCCGGCAAGGCAAATCTCGTTCAGGCCGCGCGCCCGCAGATCGGCCAGAAGCGTGCCAAGGGTCTCGATCCTGTAGCCGAGGCGATGCGTTCCCTCGGGCACGGTCACCGGCACGCCCGCCATTTCGCAGACCAGCGCCTCGGGCCGATGGGCGAGGATCGCGCCCGGAAGCGCACCGGTGCCGGCGAGAAGCGCCAACATGCGGTTCAGCCCTGCGGCGTCAGGAACTGCCGGTCGCTCTGAGCCGAGACGAACTCCGACAATTCACGCACGAGGTCGCTTTCGATGGCGCCAAGCCCGGCGGCGCGCTCGTGGAAGGTGCCCCCGCCCTCTTTCAGCGCGCGAAAGGCCCCGCGCAGCGCGGTGATCTCCTCGCGCGAGGTGCCGCGCCGCTTGAGACCGACGAGGTTCAGCCCGTCGAGCCGCCCCCGCGGGCCTTGGACGAGGCCGAAAGGGATCACGTCGTTGGTCACCATCGTCACCGCGCCGATGATCGCGCCGCGACCGATGCGCACCCATTGGTGGATGCCGCAAAGCCCGCCGACGATCACGTCGTCGCCGATGTCGCAATGCCCGGCGATGGCGGCATGGTTCACGAGGATCACCCGGTCGCCCACCCTCACGTCATGCGCCACATGGCATCCCGCCATCAGCAGGCAATCGTCGCCGATCCGCGTTTCGGCCCCGCCACCGGCGGTGCCGGTATTGATCGTCACATGCTCGCGGATACGGTTGCGCGCGCCGATCCGCAGGCGCGTATGCTCGCCGCCGAACTTCAGGTCCTGCGGGATCTCGCCGATCACCGAAAAGGAAAACACCACCGTGTCCGCGCCGATCCACGTGTCGCCGGTGACGACGACATGGCTCTTGAGCTCGACGCCATCGGCAAGAACGACCTGCGGCCCGACATGGCAGAACGGACCGACGCGGCAGCCGTCGCCGATCCGCGCGCCGTCCTCGATCACGGCCGAAGGGTGGACATCGCTCATCAGCCCTGCAGGTCCATCATCGCGGTGAATTCGGCCTCGGCGGCCATTTCGCCATCGACTGTCGCCACGCCCTTGAACTTCCAGACCTTGCCACCCGGCTTGCCGCGCGTGGTCTCGACCTTCATCAAAAGCTGATCGCCGGGGACGACCTTGCGGCGGAACTTGGTGTTGTCGATGCCCATAAAGTAGATGAGCATGTTGCCATCCACGAGGCCCATGGCGGTGCCGACCATGACGGCGGCGGTCTGCGCCATCGCCTCGATGATGGTGACGCCGGGCATGATCGGATTGCCGGGAAAATGGCCTTGGAAATGCGGCTCGTTCATCGTGACATTCTTGATGCCCGTCGCGGTCGAGGTGCCGTCGATATCGACCACGCGGTCCACCAGCAGAAACGGGTAGCGATGCGGCAGGATGCGCTGGATCAGCTGGATGTCGGCGGTGGTGGGCGTGCCCGTGTCGGGGGTGTCGGTCATGTGCTTTGGGTCCTTCCCGTCGGGGGCATGTGTCGCGATCTGAGTAGCAAGCCACGCCTGAGGCGGCAAGCCGGGCCGCCTGCGTCCTAGCGGTCCTGCGCCGGGACGGCCGTGGGAGCGGCGTCGGGCTGGGCTGCCTCGGGGACCGGCAGGTCCGACCCGTTGCCGATCTCGGCGTCGACCGCCGCGATGGCCGCATCGGTCACGTCGACCGCCCCCGTCGAGAGGAACACCGCCCGGCGATCGAGGATCACCGCGGCGCCGCGCGCCATCATCACCTGTCCCAGCGTCGGACCGATCGCCGCGAGAAACCGCTCGCGCCCAGCGGCGGCCTCGAGTTGCAGCGCCCGCTCCTTGGCGTCGCGCTCGCGGCGGATCTCCTGCACCCGCGCATCGAAGGCCTCGGCCTCCTCGCGGAAGGCTGCGGGCTCCATGCCCGGGCGGCGCCGGGTCAGGCTCTGTTCTTCGGCGGTCAGTTCCGCCTCGATGCGGCGATTTTCTTCGATCAGCGCCTCGGTTTCTGCCTGCAGGTCGGTGGCAAGGGCCTGGCCGAAAAGGCTTTCAGCGAAAAGCCGGTCGGTGTCGAGCACCACGACACCGCCCTGCGCCGCCAGATCGACGGCGGGCGGCACGATGACGGGCTCCGCACGCTGCGCCGCGGCCGGCCCCGCGAGGCAAGCCAGCAGAGCGCAGAGCGCCCGCCCTGCCGGACGCGCACGCATCAGAACCGCGAGGAGATGGTCAGGTCGAAGTTGCGGGTCTCGTCTTCCGCCTCGGATTGCAGCGCTTCGGTGAAGTTGAAGCGCAACGGCCCAAGCGGCGTGTCCCAGAAGACCGAGGCCCCGACCACCGCGCGCGGCGTGTAATCGTCGTAGAGGACGAGGTCGGGATCGCGGCCGCGCAGGTCGCCCACCTCCCAGACCGAGCCGTAATCGACGAAGGCGCCGCCGCTGATGCCGTAATCCTCGGGCAGGCCGAGCGGGAACTCGGCCTCGAGACGGGTCACGGCGTATTTGTTGCCTCCCAAGGCGTCTTCGGTCTCCGCGTCGCGCGGACCGATGCCGCCGGGTTCGAAGCCGCGCATGATCCGGCTGCCGAGGAAGAAACGATCGGTCACCCGGGTGCTTCCATCGGAGTGGTTGAGCATGCCGCCCTCGATGGTGGCCCGCAAAAGCACGTCCTCACCGAAGACCCGCGTCTCGGCCGAGGCCAGCGCCGTGGTCTTGACGAAGGCCTCGTCGCCCACGCCGAACTCCTGACCGAAGCGCAGCACCACGCCGGTGTTGGGGTCGAGCCCCGAGCGGCGGGTGTCGTAGCTGTAGGCGTAGCCCAGCGAATTGGTCCAGACACCCGCCTCGGCCTGCTCGGCGATGATGATCGGGCTGGCATCGTCCATGTCGACATCGGTGATGTCGGTGTATTCGGCGGCATAATAGGTCTGCAGCCGCCCATTCTCGCTCACCGGGAAGGTGAAGGAGGGCGAGATGCGGAAGGTGTCCGTGTCGTAAAGCGCCGAGTCGTTGTCGGTCGAGCGGTAGTCGACGCCGAAGCCGAAGCGCAGGTCGCGGCCGAGGAACGCGGGCTCGGCGAAGTCGAAGGAGACGACGCGGTTGCTCTCGCTGGTCGAAAGATCGAGGCTGAAGAGCTGGCCACGACCAAGGAAGTTGCGCTCCTTGAAGCCCGCGACAAGGCCGAAGCCGTTATCGGTCGAGTAGTTGGCGCCGAAGGAAAGCGAGCCCGTGGGCTGCTCTTCGACATCGACGTCGATCACTACGGAGTCGGGCGTGCTGCCGGGACGGGCGTTGACCTGCGCGTCGGCGAAGTAGCCCAGGGCGCGCACCCGCTCGGCGCTCTCGCGGATGGCGCGCGGGTTGAAGGGGTCGCCCTCGACGGTGCGGAACTGCTGGCGCACGACGCGATCGAGCGTGGTGGAGTTGCCCTCGATGTCGATGCGCTCCACGAAGATCCGTTCGCCCCGGCTCAGGACATAGGTCAGGTCGAGCGACAGGGTGCGCGGGTTGCGTTCGATCTTCGGCTCGACCCGCAGGAAATCGACGCCGTCGCGGATCGCGATGCGCTCCATGCGGGCGATGTCGTTCTCGAGATCGGTGGGCGAGAAGAAGTCGCCCTGATCGATGCGGATCGCTTCGTTGAATCGGCTGGCGTCGAGGCCGGGAATGGCGCTCGCGACCTTGACGCTGCCGATCGAGAAGCGCTGTCCCTCGCGGATGTTGAAGGTCAGGAGGTAGGCGTCTCGCGCACGCGTCAGCTCCGCGTCGACATCGAGGATCTCGAAATCGACATAGCCGCGCGAGCGGTAGAAATCAGTGAGCATCTGCCGGTCGAAGGCGATGCGGTCGGCGACGAAGGTGTCGCTCTTGATGAGCTGGCGCAGCAGCCCGGCCTGACGGGTCGCCAGAACGCCACGCAAGCGGCGATCGGAAAAGTCGCGATTGCCGGCGAAGGAAATCCGCTCGATCTCGGTCACGCCGCCTTCGGTGATCTGGTAGACCAGATCGACGCGGTTGTCGGAACGCTCGATCAGCGCGGGACGGACGGTGGCGCTGATGCGGCCCCGCTCGGCATAGGCGCGCGCGATGGCATTGGCGTCGGCCTGTGCCTCGGCGGGGTTGTAGACGCGCCGCTCGGTTGCCGAGACCAGCGTCGCAAGCTCGCTGTCATCGACCTTGGCGTTGCCTTCGAAGCTGATGCGGTTGATTGTCGGAAACTCGGTCACCGCGATGACCAGCCGCCCGCCTTCCGGGCGCACCTCGACCGACTCGAACAGGCCGGACTCTCGGATCCGCTGGCTTGCGTCGTTGAGCGCGGCGGCGCTGACCGTTTCGCCGCGCGAGATGCCCGCATAGGTGAGGATGGTGCCGGTCTCGATCCGGCGATTGCCCTCGACCGCCACCTCGTCGAAGCTGAAATCCTGCGCGAGCGCGGGGGCCACGGCGCTGATCGCGGCGATGAGCGCGGCCACGCTGGCGGCACCTGTCAACTTGCGCGCCAAGGCGCCTCTGCTTCGAGCCGTCATCGTCACCATCCCTGCCACGCGTCGTTTCTTATAGGAGGGAAGTATCGGGACATGGCGGCCTTGTCAAAAGCTACGGTGCCGCGAAATGGACCGAAACCGCCAGTGCGCAGGCGATCGCTGCGGGAAAAAGCATCCGGTCCAGATGCATGAGCAGCAAGAACCGCAGGCCGATATCGGACTTCGTCGGAAACATCATTGGACCTCTCCCGGCAAACACGCCTCGTAGGAGCATCGCGGCACAATCCGGCAGCAATTCGACATTGCGCGGGCCGCGATGCGGCGCGGCGTCAGGGGCAGAGGAACAGGTCGTTGAGAACCGCGAAAACCGTCATCGTCAAGATCAGAGACAGACCAAGCGCCATCAGCACGCGCAGCGCCTTGTCGCTGGGCTGGCGGCCGGTGATCGCCTCGTAGCTGAAGAATACGAGATGTCCGCCGTCGAGCACCGGGATCGGGAACAGGTTCAGCAGACCAACCGCCGTCGAGAGCACCGCGACGAACCAGATGAAGCTGGTGGCTCCCTGCTCGGCCATCGCGCCCGAAGTCTGGGCAATGCCCACCGGCCCCGACAGGTTGCACGAGGAGATCGCGCCGGTGATCATGTGGCCGAGCCCCGAGAGCGACGAGCCGATGATGCGCCAGACCTGTCCCACGGCATCGCCGAAGGCCGCACCGAGCCCCGGCGTTTCCGTCGCAGCCTCGAAGAACAGCCCCGAGGAAATGCCCAGCAGCCAGCGCGTCTCGAAGCCGCCCTCCTCGCGCGGCAGATCGACCCGGCGGGGGGTGAGCGTGAGATCACGGGTGGCGCCATCGCGCCAGATCGTCAGATCGAGGCTGCGGCCGTCGGAGTCGGTGACGATCTCGATCAGCTCCGCGAAAGCGAAGACCTCGCGCCCGTCGAGCGACACGATCACGTCGCCCGCGCGCAGCCCGGCGGCATCGGCGGCCGAACGCGGCGACACGCCGCCCACCAGTGGCGGCTGCGGATAGGGGCCGCGCACCAGCATCTCGCGCCCGTCGCGCCGCACCCGGTAATCGAGCACCGGCTCGGCCGGGTAGCCTTCGGCCAGCCGCGACATCCCGCCCTCCGAAGGCAGTTCCGCGCCGCCGATGGCGAGGATCTCGTCGCCCGCGCGCAGCTCGTTCACGTAGCTGTCGGGCAGTGTCAGCATCCGCTCGACCGTCAGCGGATCTGCGGCGCGGCCTTGAGTAAGGATCACGCCGGTGAAGATCAGGATCGACAGGACGAAGTTGAAGACCGGCCCCGCCGCCACCGTCGCCGCGCGCGCCCAGAGCGGCGCGCCGAGCATGGTGTGGCGCAGCCGCGCTGGATCGGTCCCCGCCGCTTGCCCGACCGAGGCCGCGTTGGCATCGCCGAGGAACTTCACGTAGCCGCCGAAGGGCAGCGCGGCGAGTTGCCAGACCGTGCCGCGCCGGTCGCGGCGCGACAGCAGCACCGGGCCGAAGCCGAGGCTGAACACCTCGGCATGGATGCCCGACCAGCGGCCGACGATGTAGTGACCGTATTCGTGGATCGCCACGATCACCGACAGGGCCACCACGAAGGCGGCGAGGGTGAAGGCGACATTGCCGAACTGCGGCAGGATCTGGGTCGGGTCCAAGGGGTCGTCCTATGCGGTGAAAAGATCGGTCCGGGCGATGGCCGCGGCGCGCGCGCGCGCCTCTGCGTCGGCTCCAAGGACCGCGTCGAGGCCGGGGCTGTCAACCCGCAGCGCCCCGTCACGCGACATCATGTCCAACACCCGCTCCACCACCTGCGCCATCTGCATGAAGCCGATGCGCCGGTCGAGAAAGGCGTCGAGCGCGGCTTCCTTGGCGGCGTTGAAGGCCGCCCCCGCGAGCCCACCCTCCTCCATCACGCGCCGTGCAAGGCGCAGCGCCGGGTAGCGGGCATCGTCGGGGGCGCGGAACGTCATCGACCCCACGGCGGCGAGGTCGAGCCGCGCCACCGGCAGTTCGCGCCGCTCGGGCCAGTTGAGCGCGTAGCCGATCGCATGGCGCATGTCGGGCGCACCCATATGTGCCATCAACGCGCCGTCGTTGAAGCCGACCAGCGCGTGGATTAGGCTCTCGGGATGGATCACCACCTCGACCTGCTCGGGCGCGAGGGCGAACAGCTCCTTGGCCTCGATGACTTCGAGCGCCTTGTTGAACATCGAGGCGCTGTCGATTGTGATGCGCTGGCCCATGGCCCAGTTGGGATGGGTCGCGGCCTCTTCCGGCGTGGCCTGGGCCAGCCGGTCCGGCGGCCAGTCGCGGAAGGCGCCGCCCGAGGCGGTGAGGATCACCCGCTCGACCGCGGCGCGATCCTCGCCCGCCAGCGCCTGGAACACGGCAGAATGTTCGCTGTCGACCGGCAGCAGCGTCGCGCCATGGCGGCGTGCGCGGTCGAGCACCAAGGACCCGGCGGCGACCATGGTTTCCTTGTTGGCGAGCGCCAGCGTCGCGCCCTGCCCGATCGCGGCGAGCCCCGGCACCAGCCCCGCCGCCCCGACGATGGCCGACATCACCAGATCGGCGGGCATGGCCGCGGCCTCGGCGATGGCGGCGTCGCCCGAGGCGACGGCGATGCCGGTCCCGGAAAGGCGTTCGGTCAGTTCGGCGCGGCAATCGTCATGGCAGGTGACGGCGAGACGCGCGCGCAGCCGCTTCGCCTGATCGGCGAGCAGCGCCACGTTGCGCCCGCCGGTCAGCGCCACGGTCTCAAAGCGGTCGGGCGCCGCCTCGATCAGCTCCACGGTCTGACAGCCGATCGAGCCGGTGGCGCCGAGAATGGTGACGCGTTTCAAAAATGCACCCCGGGAATGAACCCGAGCGCGGAGGCCGCCAGCATGAAAAGCGAGGCCCCGAGCATCGCGTCGAAGCGATCGAACAGACCGCCATGGCCGGGGATCAACGTCGAGCTGTCCTTGACCTTCATGCGCCGCTTGAGCGCGCTCTCGGCGATATCACCCATCTGGCTGGCAAAGCTCAGCAGCATGGAGATCCAGACGAGGTGCCACGGGCTGTCGGCTAGCATGACGAAGGCCAGACCGACGACACCCGCCGACACCCAACCCGCCGAAGTGCCCGACCATGTCTTCTTGGGGCTGACCTTGGGCCAGAACTTGGGCCCACCCAACGCGCGCCCCGCAACATAGCCGAAGACGTCGGTGCAGATCACCACGAGGATCAGCCACAACAGCCATTGAAATCCGTATTCGGCGCGAAAGGTGACGAGGCCCCAGCCCGCGATCTCGATGCCCAGCGCGAAGGCGAGAAAGGTCGCCCTTTCCCGGCGCAGCATCAGGGCCCCCGCGATCGGCGCCACCAGAAACAGCAGCAGCACCCAGTTGTCGCCGTGTGACAGCTGACCCGACAGCACGCTGGCGCACAGCGCGGCCAGAAGCATGCCCGGCGTCGGCTTGCCGGGCTCTATCATCATCCACAGCTCCCAGACCATGACGGCGGTCACGAAAACCGTCAGCATCTGGAACCACAGACCGCCCATCATCACCGCGAGCGCGCCAAGGAGCGCCATGGCCGCGCCGGAGACCATGCGCACGCCCAGATCGCTCCAGCGTCCCGGGTCGGCCAGCGCGGCGGCCGTCACCGCCACACCTTCGGTGGGTTTGTCGCCCCTGCTGTCCCGTTGCTCCGTCACGTCAGGCCCTGACGGCGCCGTAACGGCGATCGCGAGTGGCATAGTTGGCGCAGACCTTGGCGAATTCGGCAGGCGTGAAATCGGGCCAGAGCGTATCGACGAACTCGTATTCCGCATAGGCCGACTGCCACAGCAGGAAGTTCGAGATGCGCGCCTCGCCAGAGGTGCGGATCACCAGGTCGGGGTCCGGCAGGACATGGGTGTCGAGAAAGCGCGACAGCGTCTCGGCATCGACATCCTTGTGGGTGAGGCGACCCTGCTCGATCTCGTAGGCGAGCCTCTTGGCCGCGCGGGTCACCTCGTCGCGCCCGCCATAGTTCAGCGCCACGGTAAGATGCACCAGGTCATTGTGGCTGGTCAGAAGCTCCAGTTCGTCCATCATCGCCACCAGCTTCTCGTCGAGCCGGATCCGGTCGCCGATGAAGCGCACCCGCACGCCTTTGGTCAGGAGCGCGCGCGCCTCGCGCACGATGTAGCGGCGAAACAGCGCCATCAGCCCCGAGACCTCGGTCTGGGTGCGTTTCCAATTCTCGGTCGAGAAAGCGAAGATCGTCAGATATTTGACGCCCAGATCGGGACAAGCCTCGACGATGTCGCGGACCCGGCGGGCCCCGGCCTGATGCCCGAAAAGCCGTGGCCGGCCACGGCCTTGTGCCCAGCGGCCATTGCCATCCATGATGATGGCGACGTGATCCGGGCCACCCTTGGGTGTCGTGTCTTGCGCATCGGCAGCCATGGCGGCCTCCCTGGCATTCTCTGAGGAAACCCTCAGACCTGCATGATCTCGGCCTGTTTCGTCTCGAGCTGCTGATCGACCAGCTTGATGTAGCGGTCGGTCAGCTCCTGGACCTCCTGCTCCCAGAACTTCTGGTCGTCTTCGGAGAGACCGTCATTCTTGGCCTTCTTGATCTGGTCCATGCCGTCGCGGCGCAGGTTGCGGATCGCGACGCGGGCGTGCTCGGCATATTGACCGGCCACCTTGGTCAGCTGGGTCCGCCGCTCTTCGTTCAGCTCGGGGATCGGCAGCATGATGATGGTGCCGTTGAGCTGCGGGTTGATGCCGAGGCCGCTTTCGCGGATCGCCTTCTCGACCTTGCCCACGAGCGCCTTGTCCCAGACGTTGATCGTCACCATCCGCGGCTCGGGCACGTTGACGGTGCCGACCTGGTTGATCGGCGTCGGGCTGCCATAGGCGTCGACCATCACCGGCTCGAGCATCGAGGCCGATGCCCGACCCGTGCGCAGGGAGGCGAATTCGGTGCGCAGGGAGGCGATCGCCCCGTCCATGCGGCGCTGAAGGTCGTCGGTGTCGAGTTCGAAATCGTCTGCCATCGGTCTCTTCTTGTCTTTGGGAGCGGGCTGTTGGCGCCGGTGATAACCGAGGCGGCCCCCGCATTCCAGAACACTTTGCCCGACCCTAACCTCGCCGCGTGTCGGGTCGTGGGCAGACACGTGGCAAGATCGGGTCGGGTTTCACTTAGCCATGCACCCGCGTCGAGGTGCCCTCGCCCGCGAGGATGCCACGCAACCCGCCGGGTTCGTCGAGAGAGAACACGATGATCGGCAAGCTGTTGTCGCGCGCCAGCGCGATCGCCGAGGCATCCATCACGCCCAGATGCTTGGCCAGCACCTCGTCATAGGTCACGGTCTCGTAGCGCTTGGCATCGGGGAACTTCTTGGGGTCCTTGTCATAGACCCCGTCGACCTTGGTGCCCTTGAAGATCGCCTCGCAGCTCATTTCGTTGGCGCGCAGAGTCGCGGCGGTGTCGGTGGTGAAATACGGGTTGCCGGTGCCTGCGGCAAAGATGCAGACGCGCTGCTTCTCGAGGTGGCGCACCGCGCGGCGGCGGATGTAGGGCTCGCAGACCTGATCCATCGGGATGGCCGAGATCACGCGGGTGAACACACCGAGCTCCTCGAGCGCCGACTGCATCGCCAGCGCGTTCATCACCGTGGCGAGCATGCCCATGTAGTCGGCGGTGGTGCGCTCCATGCCCTGCGCCGAGCCCGACAGCCCGCGAAAGATGTTGCCGCCACCGATCACCATGCAGATCTCGACGCCGAGATCATGCACCGACTTGACCTCGCGCGCGATGCGTTCGACGGTCGGCGGATGCAGACCGAACGCCGTGTTCCCCATCAGCGCCTCCCCGGAGATCTTCAGCATCACCCTGCGGAAGGCAGGCTTTTGGGTATCGGTCATGGGGGCTCCGTCGGTGGTTCGGGGGGGTCTGGGTCGCCGCGCAAGATGACCGAAACCGCAGGCGGGTTCAATGCCGTACGGGCAGCTTCGGCGCCCCTTGGCCGGGGATGAGCGCGTGGAGGGACATCGCGCGCGGGCTCGATCCCGCGCGCCCGGTGCTGATCGCCGGGCCGACCGCCTCGGGCAAGTCGGCACTGGCGCTCGCGGTGGCCGAGGCGGGCGGCGGCGTGGTGGTGAACGCCGATGCGCTTCAAGTCTATGCCGACTGGCGCGTGCTCACTGCCCGCCCCCCGGCCGAGGAAGAGGCCCGCGCGCCGCATGCGCTCTATGGGCAGGTGCCGCGTGATGCAGCATGGTCCGTGGGCCATTGGCTGCGTGCGGTGACGACATATCTGGACGGCGCGCGGCCGATCATCGTCGGCGGCACGGGGCTGTATTTCTCCGCCCTGACCGAGGGCCTTGCCGAAATCCCGGCCACGCCCCCTTCGATCCGCGCCGAGGCCGACGCGATCGCCCTGCCCGATCTGATCGCCGGGCTCGACGCGCCCAGCGCCGCGCGGCTCGACCTCAACAACCGCGCGCGAGTGCAAAGGGCATGGGAGGTGCTGCGCGCCACCGGGCGGGGCATCGCCGAATGGCAGGCCGCGACGCCTGCGCCGCTGCTGCCGCTCGACGCCGCGCAGCCGTTGGTGCTGCGGCCCGATCCGGGATGGCTCGACGCACGAATCGCACGGCGCTTCGATCTCATGCTCGACGACGGCGCGGTCGAGGAGGTGCGCGCCAACCTGCCGCATTGGACCCCCCGCGCGCCTTGGGCGCGGGCCATCGGCGCGCCGGAACTGGTGGCGCATCTGCGTGGCGAGACCGATCTTGCCACAGCGCGCGCGCACGCGATCCTCGCCTCGCGCCAATATGCCAAGCGGCAGCGCAGCTGGTTTCGCAGCCGCATGAGCAGCTGGCGCGAGATCGATCCAGCGTCGCCGACCCGCTGACACGACCCCTGCCCGACGACACGGTCCCGCGAAACAGCGTCGAGCGGGTGGAACCCGCAAGGCCCGGGTCGCCTTGTGGGGTCATGACACAACAAAATCTCCAATGGGCGGTCCCGGTGATGCGCGCGGGCTATGCGGGCCGCGGCCTCATCTATCTTGTGGTGGCGATCCTGTCGCTCCTCGCGATCTGGCGCGGCTCCACGCCGGGCGGCACCGGCGAGGCGATGGCCTCGCTGGAGCGGGCTTGGTGGGGCATCGCACTTCTGGCGCTGATCGCCATCGGCCTCGCGGCCTATGGCGTCTGGCGCCTTGTTGCGGCGTTCTGGGATCTCGAAGCGCATGGCAGCGACGCCAAGGGCATCGTGGCCCGGCTCGGTCAGGTCGTGACCGGCATCATCCATCTCGGTCTCGCTTTCACGGCGGCGGCGATCCTGATGCCCTCCGGCTCTGGAGGCAGCGGCGGCTCCAGCCTCGACAAATGGACCGCCAAGATCATGCAGATGCCGTTCGGCCAGTGGATCGTCGGCCTTGCCGGGGCCATCGGTTTCGGCGCGGGCGTCTATTACATCTGGAAGGGATTGTCGCACAAATACATGGCCAATCTGCGCGCCCGTCCCGTGACGCTGAAGCTGCAACCGGCGCTCACTGCGGGGCTCGTCGCCAATGGCGCGGTCGTCACCATCGTCGGCTTCCTGCTCATCTATGCGGCATGGACCCTCAACCCCAGCGAAGCGGGCGGTCTGGCCGAGGCCTTCGACTGGTTGCGCAGCCAGCCTTATGGCACGGTGCTGGTGACAGCGCTGGCGGTGGGTCTCTTGGGATTTTCGCTGTTCTGCTTCGTCAACGCGGCCTACCGGCTGATCCCCAAGCTCAAGACCGACGACGTGGAAACCATGGCGCGCCGGCTGGCATCCTGAGAGCCGTCAACCCCCGAGAATAGCCTTCACGTAATGCCGGGTCTCGGCGAAGGGCGGAATGCCACGATATTTGGCAACCGCGCCGGGACCCGCATTGTAGGCGGCAAGCGCCAGCCGCCAGTCGCCGAAGGCGTCATACTGCATCCGCAGATACCGCGCCCCGCCTTCAAGATTCTGGCGCGGATCGGTGGGATCGACGCGCAGCTGCCGGGCCGTGTCAGGCATCAGCTGCGCCAGCCCAAGCGCACCGACCCGGCTGACGGCCCCCGCGTTCCAACCGCTTTCCTGCTGCACAAGGCGCAAGAACAGATCTTCGGGGATCCGGTGCTTGCGCGCGGCGTCACGCGCCAGCGTCAGATAGGGACCTTTGTAGCGCCCCCTGAAAGCCGGAGAGACCGGCGAGGCCGCCACCACCAGATCCTGCGGCACCTCGGCGCGGGGTGGCTGCAACCGGCCCGAACCTGCGTATTGCGATGCGGCCCGCCCGTCGAGCACGCCGAGCTGCGAGGCGAAGAGGCCCGGCGCGGAGCGGCTCGACACCCGGTCGGCTAGAGCGGGCGCCGTGCAGGCAAGGCAAAGCGCCGCCAGCATGGCGCCCCTGAAGAGATGTTTCATCGCGTCCCCCCGTTGCGCCAGTTGTCCCCGGCGCTGCTGCGTTCGCTGCGCCGACGCTACCCGCGATCATGGTGGAAAGGAAAGCGCGAATGGGCAATTGGGCTGTCATCGGGCGGTCGCGCGGCTTAGGGTCGGCGCGAGAGAAACGCAAGATTCGACAAGGCAGGAGGACCTCATGGCTGGTTCCGTCAACAAGGTTATCATCATCGGCAATCTGGGCCGCGATCCCGAGGTCCGTACCTTCCAGAACGGCGGCAAGGTGGTGAACCTGCGCGTCGCCACCTCCGAAAACTGGAAGGACAAGAACACCGGCGAGCGCCGCGAGCGTACCGAGTGGCACTCGGTCGCAATCTTCAACGAGCCGCTGGGCCGGATCGCCGAGCAATACCTCAAAAAGGGCTCGACCGTCTATCTCGAGGGCCAGCTGGAAACCCGCAAGTGGCAGGACCAGCAAGGCAATGACCGTTACTCCACCGAGGTCGTGCTGCGCCCCTTCACCGGCAACCTGACGCTGCTTGGCGGTCGCGGTGACGGCGGCGGTTCGAGCGGTGGTTATGGCGGCGACGACCGGGGCGGCTATGGCGGTGGCTCGGGCGGTTACGATGACCGCGGCGGCTATGGTGACAGCAATCAGGGCGGCGGTCAGGGAGGCGGCAGCCGCGACATCGACGACGAGATCCCGTTCTGAGATCAGGCCCTGTGCAGATCGAACGCCGCCCCCTCTCGGGGCGGCGTTTCTCGTTTCAGCCCAGCGCCACGGCAAGCTCGCCCGGACGGCTGAGTGTTCCGCCTCCCACGGCGGCGCGCACGCCCGTCGTACCGGGCGCCGAGGTGGGCAGGCCCCGCGCCACCCGCACCGCGAGATAGGCGAAGGCCTGCGCCTCAAGCATGTCACCGTCGAGACCCGCCTCCTCGACCGGCAGGACCGGACAGTCGCAGCCCGCTGCGATCATCGCCATCATCACCGGGTTGCGTCGCCCCCCCCCGGTGACCAGCAACCGCTCCGGCGGTGCGGGGCACAACTCCATTCCGCGCATTACGCTGGCCGCGGCACAGGCCGTCAACGTCGCCGCCGCATCCGCGTCCGAAAGCGTCGCCACCTCGCCCGCCAGCGCGGCAAAGGCGTCACGGTCGAGCGATTTTGGGGCCATCCGAAAGAAATGCGGATGCTGCAGGAAGCGCGCCACCACGGCGTCGTTCACCTCGCCCCGCGCCGCAAGTGCGCCATCCTCGTCGAGCGCTCGCCCCAGCCGGGTCTGCAGCAAGTCGTTGACCGGCGCGTTGGCGGGACCGGTGTCGAATGCCAGCAACGCGCCTTCGGTCTCGGGGCGGGCAAAGCCCGGATCGGCGAAGGTCAGGTTGCCGACGCCGCCGAGATTGAGGAAGGCCAGCGGCGCGCGGGCCTCGATGAACCGGGCCAGAGCGAAATGATAGAACGGCGCGAGCGGCGCGCCCTCGCCTCCGAAGCGCACATCGGCGCTGCGGAAGTCCCAGACCACGGGCAGGCCCAGCGCCTCGGCGAGGATCGCGCCGGAGCCCGCCTGATGCGTGCCGCGCCCGCGCGGGTCATGCGCGAAGGTCTGACCGTGAAATCCGATCAGGTCGATGTCGTCGAAGCGCGACAGTATCTCGGCATGGGCGGTTTCGACCACCTCAGCGGCGGCCTCGACCTCCGCGCCGTCCCAGCGCCCGAGAGCGGCGCGCAGCACCTCGCGCTCGGTCTCCGAATAGGGCCTGTAGGCGCTTTCCCCAAAGCCGAACACGGTCTCGCCATCGGTCTCGATGATGGCGGCGTCGACCCCGTCGAGCGAGGTGCCCGACATCGCGCCCAAGGCCCTGATCTTGTCGCCCGTCCCGATCCGCCGCATCGCGCTTTCCCTCGTCCCGCTTGATGCCTATAGAGTGGCGCGACCAAGAGAGGGGCACAAGACATGACCTACCACCCCAAGAGCGACTTCATGTCCGTGATGATCGAGCGCGGCTATCTTGCCGACTGCACCGATTATCAGGGCTTGGACGAGGCGCTGTCGAAGGGGGTCGTGCCCGCCTATATTGGCTATGACGCCACAGCGGCGTCGCTGCATGTTGGACACCTGCTCAACGTGATGATGCTGCGCTGGCTGCAAAAGACCGGCCACAAGCCGATCACCCTGATGGGCGGCGGCACCACCAAGGTGGGCGATCCGAGCTTCCGCTCGGACGAACGGCCCCTGCTGGGCCCCGACCAGATCGCCTCGAACATCGCCGGCATGAAACAGGTCTTCGCGCGCTATTTGTCTTATGGTGACGCACCGACCGACGCGCTGATGCTCGACAATGCCGAGTGGCTCGACAATCTGAACTATCTCGAGTTCCTGCGCGACATCGGGCGGCATTTCTCGGTCAACCGGATGCTGTCCTTCGAGAGCGTGAAGTCGAGGATCGACCGCGAGCAATCGCTGTCGTTCCTTGAATTCAACTACATGATCCTGCAGGCCTACGACTTTCTCGAACTGAACCGTCGCTATGGCTGTGTGCTGCAGATGGGCGGCTCGGACCAGTGGGGCAACATCGTCAACGGTATCGACCTGACGCGCCGCGTGCTCGACCACGAGATTTACGGCCTGACCTCGCCACTGCTGACGACCTCGGACGGCCGCAAGATGGGCAAGTCGGCGGGCGGCGCGGTCTGGCTCAACGAAGAGATGCTGAGCCCTTACGAGTTCTGGCAATTCTGGCGCAACACCACCGACGCCGATGTGGGCCGCTTCCTCAAGCTCTATACTGAACTGCCGGTCGATGAGTGTGAGCGCCTCGGCGCGCTGGCAGGTTCGGAGATCAACGAGGGCAAGATCGTGCTGGCCGACGAGGTCACGGCGCTTTTGCATGGGCGTGACGCGGCCGAGGCGGCCAAGGCCACGGCGCGCGAGGTGTTCGAGAAGGGCGGCGTGGGTGACGACCTGCCGACGCTGACGCTCTCCGAGGCCGAGGTGGCGGACGGCATCTCGATCGTGCAGCTGATCGTGCGGGCGGGGCTTGCCGGGTCGGGCAAGGAGGCCAAGCGATTGATTTCGGACAATGGCGCGCGTCTAGATGACGCGCCGCTGACCGATGCGGGGCTGATCATCGACCGCGCGGCCCTCACCGCGCCGATCAAGCTTTCGGCCGGCAAGAAACGCCACGCCCTGGTGCGTCTGGGCTGAGATCTTGAAGGGGCGGCGCGCGCCGCCCCTTTTCATGTGACGCGGCGTGGCACGCCTCTTGGCGGAACCAGCGCCGCCCCCTCCCGTTGGCCCGCCAACACGGGAGAGACGCCATGAAGGACGCCGTCGGACAACCGGTCGACGCAGAACGCCCCTACCTGCTTTTGCTGATGGCGGGACTGGGTTTTTTCGGCTGCATGTCGATGATCGGCGGCACCATCGCCGCACAGATCGTCGTGCCGGGCCATGATTGGGTCGCTGACACGATCAGCGATCTGGGCGCCGGCGAGTGGGAGATCATCATGGACGTCGCCCTCTACGGCTTTGCGGCGGGTCTCTTCGCCATGGCGCTGGCGGCGTCGCATGCGCATCTGGGCGGCATCGGCTGGTCGGCTGGCGTGGTGTCCCTCGCCATTCTCGCGGCGCTGGTCGTCGTCGTCGGCGCGCGCAACGAATACGGCGATGGCGACGACGAAGGCGTGGTGATCCACATCTACCTCGTCTACGGCCTCGGCGTGCTGTTCCTCGCGGCCCCGCTCAACATGGCGGCGGGATTCGGGCGCGATCACCCCAAGGTACGGTCGGCGCTGATCGGCCTCGCCATCGCCTGGGGCGTGTCCGCGCCGCTGTTTCTCATGGCGCCAACTTCGATCGACGGTCTGGCCGAGCGGGTTCTGGGCCTCATCGCCTGCGCCATCCTTGCGGTGATGGCATGGGTGTTCTGGCAGCGCGGGCTCGATGCGCGCGAGGGCCGGGTCTAGCCGCCTAGCATCCATTCGCCCTCTGGCCAGAACACGTGGAAAGCAAAGGCGAAAAGCACGTCATGCGGCACGTCGCGGCCCTGCGCGTCACGCACGCGCACATTGCCCACGTCGCGCCCCTGCGCGACTGCGCTTGCGTCGAGCGCGCTGGCCTGCCCGGCCTCCCACGTGATCGTCACGCCGGCCTCGCTCACCGATCCCGCCTCGCGTAGCCGCGAAAAAGTCCAGGCCCGGTCGCCCACGCGCACCACCCGCATCAGGGGCGCGATGTCGTGCGGCGGCATTTCGCCCGAATAGAGGAAGGGCCGCGCCGAGCTGTCATAGCTGACATAGGGGTTGCGCCCGTAGTCGCGGCTCCAGTTCGGCTCGTCCATCACCAGCCCCTCCGGATAGGCCGCGAGATACCTTTCCCAGCTGTCCATCCAAGCGGGCAGCAACTCAAGCTCGCGGCCCGTCATCTCGCCGACGATGCCGGTGCCGATGGCTTGCTGCCACCAGCTTTCGGTCTGGCGGTCATACATCACCATGTCCGAGGCGCGCAGCATCCCCGAGACGCCGAAGGACAGCTCCTGCCCCTCGACCCGGCGGTCGAACACCATGCCCGAGTTGCATAGCGGACAATAGGTGACGGCCACCGGCACGCCCCCCGCCGCGTCGTTGACGATCTCGTGCCAGAGCAGGTAGCGGATCGGGTAGGCCCGCGCGGGCCCCTCCGGGGCGGGCCAGACCATCACCGGTTCCGCCGGCCCGAGCCGCGTCTCGGATGCGGCCGGGACCATGCGCGGATCATCGATCGCGGGGATGCCGTCTTTCGGCGGTCCGCCCGACATGATCTCGGACCAGTCGGTGATGTCGGTGGTGGCGAAATCGGTGTTCGGCCATTGGCCCTGCCAGCGCGCGGGCTGGGCCTGCGCGGCCCCCGCAATCGCCAGCGCGGCGATGATCGTGATGATGCGCATGTCGTGTCCTCCCCTGCGTCAGCCTGCCCGGCCGGTCTCGCGCGCGACACCCCGCCTCACCGCATGGTGACGCCGCGCGAGCCGCCGTGTGCCCGCAGGGTGGCGTCCTCGCCTCGAACCGGCTAGACGGGCGGCGAGACATCTCCACGGACCCTGCCCCATGCCCGAAACCATCCTGTCGCGCTGCGAGCAGAACGGCCTGCGCCTGACCGAACAGCGCCGGGTGATCGCGCAGGTTCTGGAGGCGGCGGACGACCATCCCGATGTCGAGGAACTGCACGCCCGCGCCGCCGCCGAAGACGCACGCATCTCGCTTGCCACGGTTTACCGCACGGTGAAGCTCTTCGAAGAGGCTGGCATCCTCGAAAAACACGAGTTCGGCGACGGGCGCGCGCGCTACGAAACCACCGACCGCGAGCATCACGACCACCTCATCGACATGCATTCGGGCGAAGTGATCGAATTCGTCGACGACGAGATCGAGGCGCTTCAGGAACGCATTGCCGAGCGGCTGGGCTACCGGCTCATCGGGCACCGGCTGGAACTCTACGGCGTCCCGACCGCCCCCGCCAAGAAAGAAAGCTGAGAAATGGAGAACCTGCGCGGCAGCGCCTTGATAGTGGCGGGCATGCTCGGCTTCGCGCTCGAGGACATGTTCATCAAGATGATGGCAGGCGCGTTGCCGGTGGGGCAAATCCTGATGCTTCTGGGTCTCGGCGGCGGCATCGTCTTTGCCATGATGTCGGTGGCGCGCGGCGAGCGGCTCCTGTCGCCGGATTTCCACCACAGGGCGGTGATCGCGCGCAACTTGGGCGAGGTGATCGGCACCGCGGGCTTCATCACCGCCGTGGCGCTGTCGCCGTTGGCCACGGCCTCGGCGATCTTGCAGGCCAACCCGCTTCTGGTGACACTCGGGGCGGCCGTGTTCTTTGCCGAGCCGGTGGGCTGGCGCCGCTGGAGCGCGATTTGCGTCGGTCTGTTCGGCGTGCTGCTGGTGATCC
Source organism: Limimaricola cinnabarinus (assembly GCF_047631075.1). Classification (NCBI taxonomy): domain Bacteria; kingdom Pseudomonadati; phylum Pseudomonadota; class Alphaproteobacteria; order Rhodobacterales; family Paracoccaceae; genus Limimaricola; species Limimaricola cinnabarinus. The sequence goes on along the minus strand of NZ_JBLHYX010000010.1, from coordinate 29,622 downwards.
GGCCGGGCGCCGAGGGTTTCACGCCGCTGTCGCTCTTCGCGGTGCTCGGCACGATGGGCCTTGCCGCGCGCGACCTCGCCTCGCGCCGCGTGCCGCGCTCCATCTCGTCGCTGAAGCTGTCGACCTACGCCTTTCTGATCCTCGTGCCCGTCGGCTACCTAATGGTGGTCGTGGCGGGCGAGGCGCTGGTCTGGCCATCGACCGTCAATTCATTGCGGCTTCTGGCCGCCATCGGTGTCGGCGTCGCGGGCTACTGGGCGCTGACGGCGGCCACGCGAATGGGCGAGATCTCGGTGATCGCGCCCTACCGCTATACCCGCCTCGTCTTTGCACTGTTCGTGGCCTACTTCGCCTTTGGCGAGCGGCCCGATCTGCTCACCTATATCGGTGCCGCGATCATCGTCGGATCGGGCATCTACACGCTTCTTCGCGAAGCCCGGCTCAGGCGCGCTTCACGCCGGGTCACGCCCGCGTTATAGAACCTCCAAACCTTCCCACAGGAGATCTCCATGAGCACGATCATCGACATTCACGCCCGCGAAATCCTCGACAGCCGGGGCAACCCGACGGTCGAAGTGGACGTGATCCTCGAAGACGGCACGATGGGCCGCGCCGCTGTGCCCTCGGGCGCCTCGACCGGCGCCTACGAGGCGGTCGAAAAGCGTGACGGCGACAAGTCCCGCTACATGGGCAAGGGCGTGCTCGAAGCCGTGGCCGCCGTCAACGGCGAGATCGCCGAAGCCATCCTTGGCATGGACGCGACCGAGCAGGTCGAGATCGACCAGACCATGATCGAGCTCGACGGCACCGACAACAAGGGCCGTCTCGGCGCCAATGCGATCCTCGGCGTGTCCATGGCCGTCGCCAAGGCCGCGGCCGAATACACCACCCAGCCGCTGTTCCGCTATGTCGGCGGCATGTCGGCTCGCGTCCTGCCGGTGCCGATGATGAACATCATCAATGGCGGCGAGCATGCCGACAACCCGATCGACATCCAGGAATTCATGATCATGCCGGTCTCCGCGACCAGCATCCGTGAAGCCGTCCGCATGGGCTCGGAGGTGTTCCACACCCTCAAGAAGGAACTGTCGGCCGCTGGCATGTCCACCGGTCTCGGCGACGAGGGCGGCTTCGCCCCCGAACTGGGTTCGACCCGCGAGGCGCTCGACTTCATCCTGAAATCCATCGAGAAGGCGGGCTACAAGCCTGGTGAGGACATCTATCTCGCCCTCGATTGCGCCGCGACCGAGTATTACAAGAACGGCAAGTACGAGCTGAAGGGCGAAGGCAAGTCGCTGACCTCTCAGGAAAACGTCGCCTATCTCGAAGCGCTGGTGAACGACTACCCGATCATCTCGATCGAAGACGGCATGTCCGAGGACGACTGGGATGGCTGGAAGGCGCTGACCAATGCGCTGGGCGACCGTGTGCAGCTCGTCGGCGACGACCTGTTCGTGACCAACCCCACCCGTCTCAAGGACGGCATCGAAAAAGGCTCGGCCAATTCGCTCTTGGTGAAGGTCAATCAGATCGGCACTTTGACCGAGACGATGCAGGCCGTGGAGATGGCGCAGCGCGCCCGTTTCACCTGTGTGATGTCGCACCGTTCGGGCGAGACCGAGGACGCGACCATCGCCGACCTCGCCGTCGCCACCAACTGTGGTCAGATCAAGACCGGCAGCCTCGCGCGCTCCGACCGGCTCGCCAAGTACAACCAGCTGATCCGCATCGAGGAAATGCTGGGCGAGACCGCGATCTATGCAGGTCGTTCGATCCTGCGCGGCTGATCGGGCCCCTCACGACGAGAAAGGGCCGTGGCGGATGCCACGGCCCTTTTGCTTTCAACTGGCAGAGCGATCAGTCGCGCCAGTTGTAATAGCCTTCGTCGGCCTGCGGCAGCGCTTCGAGCTGCTCTTGGCTCATGCGGGTCACGAGCGAGAAATCACCGCCGGCATAGTCTCCGGCAAAGCGCACTTCGCTGAAATCAAGGATGACATCCTCGTCACCGATATCGAGCCAGCCGCCCGTCTCGATCACCAGACCGATCATCTGACCATCGGCCGAGATCACGATGTCCTCGACTTCACCGATGTCTTCCCATTCGGCGTCGACTTCCTCGTAATAGGGCGTGTCGGTCCACAGTGTCTCGTCATACTCGGCCTGAAGCGTGTAGATGTTCGAGCCGATCAGGTTTTCCGCGCGAATCGTGTTCATCATGTTGTCGGCCGTCAGACGGCCGCTGCCCATGCCCATCTCCATATGCGCCTCGGCGAGCGCGCCGCCAGCGGCGAGGGTCAGTCCGAGAGTCAGGGCTGTGGTGTTCATCATGCGGGTCATGAGATCTCCTTCATCTTGCGTTTCCGTCTTCGGCGGGTCAACCGTTCAACTCCGCTCCTGTTCCAGACCAAAGGTTTCCCCCAATGTCGGCTTCGGCTTCTTCTTCGCAGCGCTATGACGCGCGCGGGCTGATCTGCCCGCTGCCGGTCCTCAAGGCGCGCAAGTTGCTGGCGGCGATGACACCGGGCGAGGTGCTGGAGATCCTGTCCGACGATCCCGTGGCCCGGATCGATCTGCCGCATTTCTGCGCCGAAGCGGGGCATGTCCATCTTGACCTGATCGAGGACGGTGCGACGCAAATTCACCGCATACGCCGCGGTTGACGGAACGACACGAACGATTTCGTTCCGTCGTCATACCGTCTCTTTGAAAGGTAAAGGCCGGGCAGGTTTCCCTGCCCGGCCTTCCTTCGCATTCCGCGAAGCTACGGATCAGCGGCCGATCGACCACCAGCCACGGCGGCGCGGCTTGGTCTCTTCCTCGTCCGCGTCGGCACCGGCATCCACGGTCTCGCGGGGAGCCTCTTCGGCCTCGGGCGCCTTGCGGGTCTGCGCGACCGTATCGGCAACCTGCTGCGCAACCTCGGGCATCACCTCGGGGGCCTCGGAGGCCGGAGCCGCTTCGGGCCTGTCGCCCGCCTCGGCCTCGGCCGCACCGGCGGCGGCGGGCTCGGCCGCGGCCGGGACCGGGGCGGTCTCGGCGACCTCCTCGGCCTTGGGCTCGGCCTTCTTTCGACGGGTCCGCTTGGGCTTGGGTGCAGCCTCGGCCTCGGCCTCCGCCGGCTCGGCGGCGGGGGTGTCGGCCTTCTTGCGGCGCGTGCGCTTGGGCTTCGGTGCCTCTTCGGCGGTAGGCTCGGCTGCGGCTTCCGCCTCGGGAGCCGTGGCAGGCGCGTCCTCGGCGGTGTCCTTCTTGCGGCTGCGCGTGCGGGTCCGCTTGGGCTTTGCCTCGGCCTCCGTCTTGGCTTCGGTGACGGCCTCCGTCGCGGGTGCCTGCTCGGCCTCGGTCGCCGTGGCCGGTTCGGGAACCTTGGCGGTTTCGGCCTCGGCCACCGGATCGGAGCCGGTTTCCTCGTCCTCGTCGGAATCATCTGCGTCGTCATCGCTCCGATCGTCGCCCTGCGCATCGGCTCCTTCGCCGTTGCCGCCCCGGCGCCGACGCCGACGGCGCCGCTTCTTGCGAGGCTTGTCGTCCTCGTCCGCCGCCTCATTGGTCTCCTGCCGCGACGAGGTCTCGGTCGTGATCTCCGCTTCGGCCTCGGCGACTTCTTCCTCTTCGACCTCATCATCGGCGTCGAAGTCGTACTCGGCGTCGAGCGCCTCCATCAGCGCGGCCGACGATACGATCGGCGCGACCTCGGGCACGGCGCGTGTGGCGGTCTTGAACTTCTCGACCACGAAGTCGGGCGAGATCAGCGTGGCGTCGCCCTCGACCCGCACGGCCATGCCGTAACGCTGCTCGATGGCGGCCACGTGTTCGCGCTTGTGGTTCATCAGGAAATTCATGATCGCGTAGGGAACGCGGACCAGCACTTCCTTGGTGCGGCCGCGCACGCCCTCTTCCTCGAGCTGGCGCAGGATCGCCAGCGCCACGTTGTCGTCCGAGCGCAGCAGGCCGGTGCCGTGGCAATGCGAGCATGGCTGGGTCGTCGCCTCGAGCATGCCCGGGCGCAAGCGCTGGCGGCTCATCTCCATCAGGCCGAAGCCCGAGATACGGCCGACCTGGATGCGGGCGCGGTCGGTCTTGAGCTTGTCCTTGAAGCGCTTTTCCACGGCGGTGTTGTTGCGCCGCTCGTCCATATCGATGAAGTCGATCACGATGAGGCCCGCGAGATCGCGCAGCCGCAGCTGGCGCGCCACCTCGTCGGCGGCTTCGAGGTTCGTCTTGAGCGCGGTCTGCTCGATCGAACCTTCCTTGGTGGCGCGGCCCGAGTTCACGTCGATGGCGACGAGCGCCTCGGTCACGCCGATCACGATGTAGCCGCCCGAGGGCAGCTGGACTGTCGGGTTGAACATGCCCGCGAGGTAGCTCTCGACCTGATAGCGGGCAAAGAGCGGCAGGCTGTCGGTGTAGGGCTTCACGTTCTTGGCGTGCGACGGCATGATCATCTTCATGAAGTCGCGCGCGGTGCGGAAGCCGTCGATCCCTTCGACGATGACCTCGTCGATCTCCTTGGAATAGAGATCGCGGATAGACCGTTTGATGAGATCGCCTTCCTCGTAGATCTTGGCCGGCGCGATCGATTTCAGCGTCAGCTCGCGGATCTGCTCCCACATGCGCTGCAGGTATTCGTAATCACGCTTGATCTCGGACTTGGTGCGCTGCGATCCGGCGGTGCGGATGATCAGCCCTGCGCCTTCCGGCACATCCATTTCGCCCGCGATCTCCTTGAGTTTCTTGCGATCCGCGGCGTTGGTGATCTTGCGGGAGATGCCGCCACCGCGCGCGGTGTTGGGCATCAGCACGCAGTAGCGGCCCGCCAGCGACAGGTAGGTGGTGAGCGCCGCACCCTTGTTGCCGCGCTCTTCCTTGACAACCTGCACCAGCATGATCTGCCGGACCTTAACGACTTCCTGGATCTTGTAGCGCTTGGGACGCGGCTTGCGCGCGGGGCGCACGTCCTCGCTGTCATCCTCGTCGGCGACGCTTTCGATGCCCTCGTCCTTGGACGCGGCGTCATCCTCGTCCTCGTCCTCGGCGTCGATCACCTCCATGCCGGAGATCTCGTCGTCGCTTTGGGTGCTGACGGCGTCGGAGCCGGCCTCCGAGGCGCGGCTCCGCGAACGCGAGCGGCGGCGACGCGGTCGATCGCCGCCGTTTTCCTCGGCCTCGTCGGTCTCGTCATCCGCGCCCGCCGCCTCGGCTTCGGCCTTCATGCTCTCGGCATAGGCCTTTTCCTCGGCCAGCAGCGCCTCGCGGTCGGCGACGGGGATCTGGTAGTAGTCGGGGTGGATCTCGGAGAAGGCGAGAAAGCCGTGCCGGTTGCCGCCGTAATCGACAAAGGCCGCCTGCAGCGACGGCTCTACGCGCGTGACCTTGGCGAGGTAGATGTTTCCCGCGAGCTGACGGCGGCTCTGGCTTTCGAAGTCGAATTCCTCGACCTTGTTTCCGTCACAAACCACGACGCGGGTCTCTTCCGCATGCGTGGCGTCGATGAGCATTTTCTTTGCCATGTTATCCATTCGCATGGCGCGCCGACTGACGCCCCCGGGGGGGCGCCTGTCGCGCGCTCATGTCCGATTGTGGCGATGACGCGCGTATCGGCCTCCGTGCGGCCCCTCGGGGCCGTCAACGGGTCGCCTGCATGCTGCGCGCGTTGCATCGCGGTTCTTCCTCGGCCCTAGGGGCCAGTTCATGCCCGGCGGCCATCCAGATGAGCGGGCCGGTCGGGGTCAGGTCAACGGCCCCTCTCGGGGCCGGTCTCGTCCGCCTCCGGTGCCGGGGAACCCCGTCGCAAAGGGAGCGGAAAATCCGTCCGGGCAACGGCGCCAAGCGCATGCCCGTTCCGACCTTCATAGCGGCACTTGTCCACATGACACAATGACGAATGTGAAAGGCCGCCCCGAAGGGCGGCCCGATCATCAATCGATAGCCCTGTTTTTTACAGGTAATCCGAACGTTGCAGCCCGTATTTGGCCATCTTCTCGTTGAGCGTTCGCCGCGGCAGACACAGCTCGTCCATCACCGCCACGATCGACCCCTTGTGGCGGCGCATCGTGTTGTCGATGAGCATCCGTTCGAAAGCCTCAACGAATTCCTTGAGCGGCTTGCCCTCCGTGGTCATCGCCTGATCGCTCTGCTCGTCGCCATCGGTCATCAAGAGCGAGGCGATCGAGCCCGACCCGCGCCGGTTCTGCAGCACCGCGCGTTCGGCCACGTTGATGAGCTGGCGCACATTGCCAGGCCATGGCGCCTGCAGCAGCTGCGCCGCCTCCTGCGCGCTCACCTCGGGTGCGTCGCAGCCGTATTCGTCGGCGAACTGCTCGGACAGCCGGGTGAACAACGACAGGATGTCTTCGCCGCGCTGACGCAGCGGCGGCACGATAATGCGCAGGGCCGCCAGACGATAGTAGAGATCGGGCCGCAGCACGCTCTCGCAGGTCTTGCCTTCGTCCTGCAGGTTGCAGATCGCGACGATGCGCGTCTCGGCGGGCGTGCCCTGATCGTTGATCGCGGTCAGCAGCCGGGCCTGCATCGCGCTCGACAGCGCCTCGATGTCCTCGAGCACCAGCGTGCCGCCGCGCGCCTCCTCGAGCGCCGGGATCGGGTCGTCCTCGCCCGCGGGGCCGAAAAGCCGCGCGCCGAGCCGTTCCTCGTCATAGGCCGAGCAGGAGATCAGCACGAACTTCTTGGAGGCTCGCGCGCCCACCGCATGCAGCGCATGCGCCACCAGCGTCTTGCCGGTGCCGGTCTCGCCCTCGATCAGCACGTGGCCGTCGGCCTGGCCCAGATCGAGGATGTCCTCCTTGAGCCGTTCCATCACCGGCGAGGAACCGATCAGCTTGTTCATCAGCGCCGAGCCGTCCGACAGCTCGCGGCGAAGCGCGCGGTTGTCGAGCACGAGGCGGCGGGCACTGCTGGCCTTCTTCGCGAGCTCGGTCATCCGGTCGGGGTTGAACGGCTTTTCGAGAAAGTCGAACGCGCCGATCCGCATCGCCTCGACCGCCATCGGCACGTCGCCATGGCCGGTGATCATGATCACCGGAAGCGTGCTGTCGACGCTCTTGAGCTTTCGCAGGAATTGCATCCCGTCCATGCCCGGCATGCGGATGTCGCTCACCACGATGCCGGGGTAATCGGCCGTCAGCCCCTTGAGCGCCTCTTCGGCGCTGGCAAAGCTCTCGGTGTCGAAGCCCGACAGCGCCAACCACTGGCTGATCGACTGGCGCATGTCTTTTTCGTCATCGACGATGGCGACCTTCATGGTCTTGCTCATGGGAGCCCCCTATTCCGCCGCTGCCATTTCTTCTTCCAAGATAGGCAGCTGCACTTCGAAAACAGCCCCGCCGCCGGATGCGTTCCGCGCGGTCAGCCGTCCGCCGAGATCGTTCACGATCCCGGAGGAGATCGCGAGACCAAGCCCGACACCGTCGCCAGGCGCCTTGGTCGTATAGAACGGCTCGAACAGCGCATCGAGGTTCTCGATGCCCGGGCCGTTGTCATGCACGGTAAGGACGACGGCGTCCTCGACCGTGAGCGTGATGTCGATGCGCGGATCCCGGACCTCCTTGGTGGCATCCAGCGCGTTGCGCAACAGATTGATGATCACCTGCTCGAAACGCAACCTGTCGCCCAAAATCATCGCGGGTCCGGAAGGCAGCGTACGGTTGATCGCGACCGAGCGGGTCTTGAGCTGCGGCTCCATCATGGCGAGCGCCGATGACAGCGCGGCGCGCGCATCGACCGGTTCGAAGGCCTGATTGCCCTTGCGGGCATAGGATTTGAGCTGTCGGGTGATCGCGCCCATCCGGTCGATCAGATCGTCGATCCGCTGGAACGAGGAGAGCGCCTCCTCCGGGCGGCGGCGCTGCAACAGCAGCCGCGCCCCGGCGAGATATGTCTTCATCGCCGCCAGCGGCTGGTTCAGTTCGTGACTGACGCTGGCCGACATCTCGCCCAGCACGGCGAGCTTGGAGCTTTGGGCGATGGTCTGCTCGGCGCTTTCAAGATTGCGCTCGACCTGCTGGCGCTGCGCGATCTCGCGCTGCAGCCGCATGTTGAGCCGCCGCAGCTGGTCGCTTTCGCGCCGCACGAGCAACAGCCGAGAGGCAGATTTGCGCGAGCTGATCCAGAAGGTCAGCGCCAGCAGCATTGCAAATCCCATGATTTCAAGCGCCAGCACACCGTTCACCCGCTCGCGTACGCTCGTGTAGGCGGTGAAGGTCACCATCTTCCACCCTTGGAACGGCACCCGCAGTTCGCGCCGCATCACCGCCTCGCCGCGCAGATAGGCGTCGATCGGCAGGGCGGTCCAGTCGGTGGCAAGAAAGGCCCGTTCGATCGCCGATGGCGCGGACTGGCGCTCCAGCGCCTCACTCTCGGGCAGGCCGCGCCAGCGCGGCTCGGTCGACAGGATGATCTCGCCGGTGCTGTTGGTGACGAGCACGGCGTCGGAAGTGCCGGCCCAGCTGCGCTCGAGCTTGGCCAGATCGACCTCGACCGAAATCACTCCCAGCGCCGCGCCGTTGGCGTCAACCTTGCGCGAATAGAGGAATGAGTAGCCGCCCGTGGGCCGCTGGAAGATCGTGAAGATGGTGGAGTTCGCACGCATCGCATCGATGAAATAGGGCGCGCTGCGATGCGTCTCTCCGAGGCGATTGCGGTCGGTCGCCGCGACGATCCGACCGTCGCTGTCATAGAGCACGAGCGAAGCCGCGCCGATCTCGTCGACGAAGGACAAGAGCCGCTGGGTCGAGCGCGAGAAGTCGGAGGAGGACAGCGCCCCGATCAGCTCGGGGTCGCGCGCCAGAAGCTGGGGCACGATGGAGTTGCGCTGCAGCTCGGAGATCAGGTTGCCGACATAGAGCGTGAGGCGCACGTCGGTGCGGGTGCGCGTGGCTTCGGTGAAACGCTCGGTCAGCAGCACGTTCGTCACCCAGATCACCGCGATCGCGGCAAGGCAGAACAGCGCCAGCGCTATGCGCGGAGCCCAACTGCGCCGTGGACGCGGCCGTCTGGAAGTGTCGTTCGCCATGCAGACGGGTTTACGCCGCGCCGGGCGGCGCGGCAAGCCGGGGCGGATCACGCCGCATTCACAGGCGGCGTGAGATCGAGGCTCAGGCCGAAACCAGCGCGCCCACGAGGCTGACGAACAGGCCGCGCCCGTCGGTGCCGCCATGTCCCGCATCCACCGCCCGCTCGGGGTGCGGCATCATGCCGAGGACGCGGCGGTTCTCGGAGAGCACGCCAGCGATGTCGCCGGTCGAGCCGTTGGGGTTGTCGCCATAGGTGAAGGCGATCCGGTCCTCGGCGCGCAGCCGATCGAGCGTCGGCTGATCGACGAAGTAGTTGCCGTCGTGATGGGCCACGGGGATATGAAGCGTCGCACCCTCGGCGTAGCCGCTGGTGAAATCGCTCCGGGTGGTCCCGATCTCGAGCGGGATCGTCTTGCAGACGAAGCGGATGCCGGCGTTGCGCATCAGCGCGCCGGGCAGCAGGCCGGTTTCGGTCAGCACTTGGAACCCGTTGCAGACACCCAGCACGTAGCCCCCCTTCTGCGCGTGATCGATCACGGCGCGGCAGACCGGCGACTGCGCGGCGATGGCGCCGCAGCGCAGGTAGTCGCCGAAGGAGAAGCCCCCCGGCACGGCGACCAGATCGACGCCGCGCGGCAGACCGGCATCCTTGTGCCAGACCATTTCGACCTCGGCACCGGCGGCGCGCAGGGCGACGGCCATGTCGCGATCGCAGTTGGATCCGGGAAAGACGATGACGGCGGCCTTCATGGCGGGCATCCTTCGGGGTCTGGGGCGGGACCGCAAACGGGGGTCGGCGGAACCGCGAACGAGGTAACTGGAGGCCGGGGGCTCTGGCGGCCCGCGGCGCGAATTCAGGTCGGCGGTGGCGCCCTCCCCTGCAACCACCGCCGCATCGCTCCCGGTGCTCAGGCCCCCCGAAGACGGCCGAGCGATGCCCGAAAGCGAAACCTGTTCCAAAGACGCGAACGCCGCCCCGAGAGGCGGCGCGCGACCTCAGCTCAGGTCGATCTTGTAGCTTTCGATCACCGTGTTGGCGAGAAGTTTCTCGCACATCTCGGTCACTTGGGCCTCGGCGGCGGTCGCATCGTCCCCCGCGAGGTCCAGTTCGATCACCTTGCCCTGCCGGACGCCCTCGACGCCGTCGAAGCCCAGCGCGCCGAGCGCATGGCGGATCGCCTCGCCTTGCGGGTCGAGGACTCCGGTCTTCAGCATCACCTGCACGCGAGCCTTCATGCGCGCCGCTCCTTCTTCTTCGATCTGTCAGTCGGTCCGGTCGACCCGACGCCTCAGTTGATGAGCGTCGGGCGGGGACGGTGGGTCACGTTCGAGGGCAGCACGCCCAAGCGTCGCGCCACCTCGGTATAGGCATCCGTGAGGCTGCCCAGATCCTTGCGGAACACGTCCTTGTCGAGCTTCTGGCCGGTCTCGATGTCCCACAGCCGGCAGCTGTCGGGCGAGATCTCGTCGGCCACGACGAGGCGCTGGAAGTCGTTGTCCCAGATCCGGCCGATCTCGATCTTGAAATCCACCAGCTTGATGCCGACGCCGTGCATGACACCCGACATGAAGTCGTTGACCCTGAGAGCCAGCGCCACGATGTCGTCGAGATCCTGCTGGGAGGCCCAGCCGAAGGCGATGATGTATTCCTCGGGCACCAGCGGATCGCCGAGCTTGTCGTCCTTGTAGGAGAACTCGATGATCGGACGCGGCAACGGCGCGCCTTCTTCCATGCCCAGACGTTTGGCCATGGAACCGGCGGCAAAATTGCGCACGATGACTTCGAGCGGAATGATTTCCACCTGACGAATCAACTGCTCGCGCATGTTCAGCCGCTTGATGAAATGCGTCGGCACGCCGATCGACTGCAGCCCAGTCATGAAGAATTCGGACAAGCGGTTGTTGAGCACGCCCTTGCCCTCGATCACCGCCTTCTTCTCGGCGTTGAAGGCGGTCGCGTCATCCTTGAAATACTGGACCAGCGTTCCCGGCTCGGGGCCTTCATAAAGGATCTTCGCCTTGCCCTCGTAAATCTTCTTGCGACGTGCCATGCGCTCTCCACGGGGTTTCGCGCGCCAAGGCCCCGGATGTCGGGGCGACGCAGCAGGTCCGTGACCGGATTGCTGCGTAACGCGGCCTTGAGGGCCTCATAGTCCAAGCCCCCCTTGCGGGCAAGGTGTCGCGGGGCGTATCCTTTATTGCATGGGGCGGAGGCGCGGAAAGGCAAGTCAAATGACGATTTTCGATGAACGGGAGCATGCGTTCGAGGCGAAGTTCGCGCATGATGCAGAGATGAAGTTCCGCGCCGAAGCCCGGCGCAACCGGATGCTCGGCTTCTGGGCCGCCGGCCTGCTGGGCAAGGAGGGCGACGCCGCCGCCGACTATACCCGCGAGGTCATCAAGGCCGAGTTTCAGGAGGCGGGCGACGACGACGTGTTCCGCAAGCTGCGCCGCGACATAGGCCACCTGATGAGCGACGAAGAGATCCGCGAGAAGATGGCCGAGTTCACCATCGCAGCCAAGTCGGAGCTGTTGCAGGAAAACTGATACCCTGTTTCTCTACCGCCTATCCTACGGCCCCGGGGATCTCTTTTCGGTGGCTCGCCCCTCCTGCACAAGCCCGATTTTCAATCAAAGTCCGATACTGTCCGGCCGACCGCCGCGACGGTATTCAGGCCCTCTGACCCCGAGCCGCGCCCATGTCCGCATCCTCGCCTGAACCCGCCACGCGCGGAGCCCGGTCCCTTCCGCTCAGCTTTGGGCGAACCGCGCTGCGGCTGTTGCCGTTGCTGGCATTGGGCCTTGGCGCATGGCTTCTGGCGCAGCGCTGCGAGACCATCGATTTCGGCGCGGTCTGGCCCGCGCTTCGGGCGCTGCCTCCGCAGCAATGGATCGGCGCTCTGGCCTGCACCGCCTTGAGCCTCTGGGCCTTGGGTCAATACGACGTGGTGTTGCACCGTGCCATGGGCACCGGCATCGCTCCCGCCCGCGCCCGCGCGGCGGGCATGCGCGCCATGGCCATCGCGCAGACCGTGGGCTTCGGCAGCCTCACCGGCGCGCTGGTGCGCTGGCGCAGCCTGCCCGAATGCGACCTATGGACGGCGACGCGGCTGTCGCTGTGGGTTTCGGCCTCCTTCATGGGGGCGCTTGGCGTGCTGGCGGGGCTGTCGTTGCTCTTGCTCGATGGGCACACGGCGCTGGCCGCGCTTCTGGCGATCGTGGTGATCGCGGGGGTGTCGCGGATCACCCGCCTGCCCGGCCTGCCGCAGATGCGGGCGGGCACGCTGCCCCGGCTGATCGTCTGGACCGCCATCGACACCTGCGCCGCGGGCGCCGTGCTCTGGCTCCTGCTGCCGGCGGACGTCGAGATCCCGGCCTCGGCGGCAATCTTCGCCTATCTCGCGGCGCTGGGCGCGGGCCTCGCCAGCCAGAGCCCCGGCGGCGTCGGCGCGTTCGAGCTGTGCCTTCTGGCGCTGCTGCCGCAGGTGCCCGAGGCCGACCTGATTGCCGCGATGATCGGCTACCGCGTCGTCTATCACGCGGTGCCCGCGCTGCTGGCGCTGCTCCTGCTGATCCGTCCGATGACCATCGATGCACGGCCGGGCCTGACCTCGGCCGAAGGGGCGGCACGGCACCGGGCGCTGTCCTGCGCGCCGCAGGCCGAATGGGGTCTCGTCTGGCAAGGCGCGCGGATTCTGCTGTCGCCCGATCAGGAGAGCGGCTGGCTCGTGCGGCGCACCGGCGGCACGCTGGCCGCGATCGGTGAGCCGCTGGGCCGCCCCGAACTTTCGGCGCTGCGCGCCCATGCCAGCCGTCTCGGCTTCAACGCGGCGATCTACAAATGCGGGCCCCGCATGGCGATCCGCGCCCGCGCGGCGGGCTGGGCAGTCGAACGGATCGCCACCGAGGCGGTGATCGACACCGCCCGCTGGAGCCTCGATCGGCCCGCCTGCCGCGGCCTGCGCCGCAAGCTGAAATCCGTGGCCAAGGCAGGTGTTACGATCGAAACCGCGCCGCAAATCCTGCCCTTGGACGAGATGGCGCGCATCCATGCCGACTGGGCCGCGCGCTCGGGCGGCGAGCGAGGGTTTTCGATGGGGCGGTTCTGCCTCGAGCTTCTGAACCACCAATTCGTCGCGCTGGCCCGGCACGAGGGCGAACTGGTGGCCTTCGCCAGCTTCCATCAAGGCCGGGGCGACTGGACCCTCGACCTGATGCGCCAGACCGACACGGCCCCCGATGGCACGATGATGGCGCTGATCCTCGCCGCGATCGAGGCCGCCCGCGCGGCACAGGTGCCACAGCTGTCGCTCGCCGCGCTGCCACAGATGCCGCACTGGATGCCCGGATGGGCCTGCGCGAAAGTGGCGGCCCGGCCCGGCGGCGCGGGGCTCGAGCAGTTCAAGCGCGGCTTCGGGCCCGGCTGGCGACCGCTCTACGCCGCCGCCCCGACCCGTCTCGGTCTGTTGCGCGCCGGGATCGAGATCGCGCGCGCCGTGCACGTGCCCGCGCCGCTCCACGCCGAACCGCCGATCCCCGACATTGAATTCGGCGGCGCTCCGGTGCAGAAGGGCGGCGATACCGCCCGGCGGCCGATCCGGCTCCCGGTCTTCCGCGGCGCTGCGCCGCGCCTCACTGACCAGACAGGCCCCGCCAATGACCGACGCGCTTACCCGACTTCTCGAAACCCGTGACTGGCTTCTGGCCGACGGGGCCACGGGGACGAACCTGTTCAACATGGGTCTGAGCTCGGGCGACGCGCCCGAGCTTTGGAACGTGACCGAACAGGACAAGATCCGTGCACTCTATGCCGGTGCCGTCGATGCGGGATCGGACCTGTTCCTGACCAACAGCTTCGGCGGCAACGCCTCGCGGCTCAAGCTGCATCAGGCGCAGGACCGGGTGTTCGAACTCAACAAGGCTGCCGCCGAGCTGGGCCGCGAGGTCGCCGACAAGGCGGGCCGCACGGTGATCGTCGCGGGTTCGGTCGGCCCCACGGGCGACATCATGGCGCCGATGGGCAGCCTCACCCACGAGATCGCGGTCGAAATGTTCCACGAGCAGGCAGAGGGCCTGAAGGCGGGCGGCGCCGATGTGCTCTGGGTCGAGACGATCTCGGCCGCCGAGGAGTTCCGCGCCGCCGCCGAGGCGTTCGGCAAGGCCGACATGCCTTGGTGCGGCACCATGAGCTTCGACACGGCGGGCCGCACGATGATGGGCCTGACCAGCGCCGACATGGTCAAGATGGTCGGCAAGCTCGACCACGCGCCGCTGGCCTTCGGTGCCAATTGCGGCACCGGGGCGTCGGACCTGTTGCGCACGGTTCTGGGCTTTACCGCCGCCGGGCCGGAGCGGCCGATCATCGCCAAGGGCAATGCCGGCATCCCCAAGTATCAGGATGGCCATATCCATTACGACGGAACGCCCGAGCTGATGGCCGACTATGCCTGCCTCGCGCGGGACGCGGGTGCGACGATCATCGGTGGCTGCTGCGGCACCATGCCGGACCATCTGCGCGCCATGCGCGAGGCGCTGGAGACCCGCCCGCGCGGCGAGCGTCCGACGCTGGAAACCATCGTCGAGAAGCTGGGCGGCTTTTCCTCGGCCTCAGACGGGACCGATGGCGCAGGCCCTGAACGCGCGGCGCGGCGCGGCCGTCGCCGGAGCTAGGGCTCGAAATGTAAAAACCCCCGCGACCTTACGGTCGCGGGGGTTTTTACATGGGTGGCCGGCAAATCACAGATCGTAGAGCGCACTGAACTTGGCTTTGAGATAATCGAGCAGCGGCGCTTCGGACGGTGCTGCACCACAAGCCGCCTTGATCGTCTCGCGCGGCGACATCAGCGCCCCGTGGCGCTGCACCTTGTCGCGCAGCCATGTCGTGGCACCCGAGAGGTCGCCGCGCGCCAGTTCGGCGTCGAGGGCGGGTCGGTCGGCCCGCAGCGCCGCGTGCAGGCAGCCCGCATAGACGTTGCCGAGGCTGTAGGTCGGGAAATACCCCATCAATCCCACCGACCAGTGCACGTCCTGCAGGCAGCCATTCGAGGGCTTGTCGACGGCAAAGCCGAAATCGGCGGCAAAACGGTCGTTCCAGGCCGCTTCGAGGTCGTCCACCGCCAGATCGCCGGAAATCAGCGCCCGCTCGAGATCGAAGCGCATCATGACATGCAGGTTGTACTGCACTTCGTCCGCCTCGGTGCGGATATAGCCGTTCGAGACACGGTTGACGGCGCGGACGAACTCCATCGGGTCGGTGATGCCGATATCGCCGAAGGTGTCGCGCATACGGCCCAGCAGCCAACCTGCAAAGGCAGGAGACCGCGCGAGTTGGTTCTCGTAGATCCGGCTCTGGCTTTCATGCACGCCCATCGACACGCCCCGTCCGATCGGCGTCAGCAGGTGGTCGGGGTCGACGTTCTGCTCGTAGCTTGCGTGACCGACCTCGTGGATCGTCGAATAAAGGCAGTTGAACGGATCGACCGGATCGGTGCGGGTGGTAACACGCACATCGCTGCCGGAGCCCGAGCAGAAGGGATGCACCGCCTTGTCGATACGCCCGCGCGAAAAATCGTAGCCGAACAGCCCTGCCAGCTCGCGCGAAAGCGCCAGCTGTGCCGCCTCGTCGAAGCGGCCCGCAAGCGCGGCAGGCTGCGGCTTGTCCAGTATCGCCGCCCGCAGCGCCACGAGGCGCGGACGCAGGGCACCGAACATCTCGTCGAGCTCGGCGGCCCGGGCGCCCGGCTCGTAATCGTCGAGCAGCGCGTCATAGACGTCCCCGCCTTGCGCCAGAGCCTGCCCCTCCTCCTGACGGAGCGCCACGACGCGCCGCAGGGTCGGCAGGAAGGCCGCGACATCCTCGGCGGCGCGGGCCTCGGCCCAGACGCCCTGCGCCACCGAAGTGACGCGGGCAATCTCGGCGGCGAGCTTTGCGGGCACCTTCTTTGCGCGCTCGTAGGCGCGGCGGATCTCGCGCAGGTTGGCCTCGGCCACCGCGTCCCCCGCCTCGGCTTGCGCGAGCCAGTCGCCAAGGCGCGAATCGGTGCGGCGCGCGTGCAGCACGCCCTCCATCGCCGCCGATTCCTCGCCGCGCTGGGCGGCGGCGCCGCGTGGCATCATCGTCTCCTGATCCCAGCCGAGACGGCCCGCCACCTGCGCCAGCGCCTCGGTCTCGCGCGCATGCGCCATCAGATCGTCATACACAGTCATTTGCGGATCTTCCTAAGGGACTGGACATAGGGGTAGCGGGTGAGAAAGCGGGCGCGCAGGATCAGCACCCACAAGAGCACCGCGCCGAGCTGATGCGTGATCGCGGCATGGAGCGGCGCTGCGTAGATCGCCGTGACGATGCCGAGGACCATCTGCACCACCAGCATCGCCAGCACGGCATTGACCGCGAGGCGGGTCGACGGGTGCGGCGACCGGCGGCCCCGCAACCAGACGACGACGCCGAGGATCATCAGCAGGTAGCCCGACATGCGGTGGATGAACTGCACCAGCCCCGCATCCTCGAAGAAGTTGCGCCAGATCGGCTCGAGCTGGAACGGATCGGGCGGCAGGAAGCTGTCGCCCATCAGCGGCCAGGTCGGAAAGGCGCGGCCCGCGTCGATCCCCGCCACCAGCGCCCCGAGGATGATCTGCAAGAAGCCCAGATGCATCAGCCCGGTCATCCCGCCCCAGAGCTTGCGCTCGGCCGAGCGGCGAGCCTGCAGCAGATCGACCTCTCGCCGCTTGAGCCGCAGGATGTACCACGTGATCAAGCCAAGAATCGCGAAGGCGAGGCCGAGATGCGTGGCGAGGCGGTAGGAGGCGACGGTCACCATGCCGTCCTGAAGCCCGCTATGGACCATCCACCAGCCGACCGCGCCTTGAAGCCCGATCAACGCGCCGAGACCCAGAAAGCGGGTCTTGAAGCCCGCCGGAATGCGCTTGGTCACAAGAAAGCCCAGAAAGCCCAGCGCCCAGACGAGGCCGATGGTGCGGCCAAGCTGGCGATGGCCCCATTCCCACCAGAAGATGCGCTTGAACTCGGACATCTCCATGCCTTGGTTCATCAGCTCGTATTGCGGACTGGCCTTGTAATTGGCGAACTCCACATCCCAATCGGCGGCCGAGAGCGGCGGGATGGCCCCCGAGACCGGGTTCCATTCCGTGATCGACAGCCCGCTGTCGGTCAGCCGCGTCATGCCACCGACGAAAACGATGGCGGCGACGAGCACGAAGAGAATGCCGAGCCAGATCCGCAACCCGCGGCGCGCATCGGCGCGACCGCGGTCGATGCCGCCGGGGGTGGCGACGGATTTCTGGCTCGTGCCCACCTCCTCGAAAATGGAGCGGGGTCGCTTTTCCGCCTGTTTCGCCATGTCGGGGCCTCCGGTCTGATCGGCGCGCAGACTAGGCGCGCGCCCTGCGGGCGACAACACCCGCCATTGCAACGACTTGGAATGCGCGAAGGGCTATGCCCTCAGCCGCGCTCCTTCCAGCGGACCATCTGTCGCATCACCCCGTGCAGCGTCTGCACGTCCGAACGCGTCAGGGGCATCCGGCTCCACAGGTTGCGCATGGTCTGCTTCATGTGGGCGGCCTTGTGCTCGGGGAAATAGAACCCCGCCTCCTCGAGCCGCTCCTCGTAATGCTCGGCGAGCTTTTCGACCTCATGCGCCTGCGCCCATTCGGCCCCCGCCATCTCGATCCGGCGATCGGCCACCTCTGTCGAGGCGCGACGCCACTCATAGGCCATGAGCAGGACGCATTGCCCGAGGTTGAGAGAGGCGAATTCGGGGTTCACCGGGACCGAGACGATGACGTTGGCGCGCGCGATGTCGTCGTTCTCCATGCCCGCGCGTTCGGGTCCGAACATCACAGCGACCTTCTGGCCCTGCGAGATCCGCTCGGCGGCGTCGCGCATCGCGGCCTCGGGCGTCATCACCTCCTTGGTGAGACCGCGCGGCCGGGCCGTGGTGGCGTAGACGAAGGTGCAGTCCGAGACCGCCTCGGCGGTGTCGCCTGCCAGCATCGCCTCGTCCAGAAGCCGCCCTGCGCCGGAGGCCAGCGCCACCGCCCGCTCCTGCGGCCAGCCGTCGCGCGGGGCCACGACACGCATCCTGTCGAGGCCGAAGTTCCACATCGCGCGCGCCGCAGCACCGATGTTCTCGCCCATCTGCGGGCGGATCAGGACGAAGGCGGGCTGTGGCTTGGGGTCGGTCATGATGGTCCCGGGGCTAGGCGGAAGGATGCGCGGCGGTGTAGCCTCGGGGGACGTCCGAGACAAGGAGTGGCACCGATGGCCTATGACGAAGGACTGGCGGCGATGTTGCGCGACGATCTGAACGGGCGGCCGGGCATCTCGGAAAAGCGGATGTTCGGCGGTCTGGCCTTCATGCTGTTTGGCAACATGCTGTGCGGCGTCACCTCGCAGGGCGCGATGTTCCGGGTCGGCAAGGAACGCGAAGCCGAGGCGTTGGAGATTCCCGGCACCGGGCCGATGATGTTCACCGGGAAGCCGATGGGCGGCATGGTCGCGGCCGCGGACGAGACGGTGGCCGACGACGATTCACGCGGCACGCTGATGGCGCTGGCCTTCGCCCATGCCGAAAGCCTGCCTGCGAAGTAGCCAAGCCCCGCGATCCCCGATATAGGGCGGCCTCGAAGTGCAGGAGGCCCTCATGAGCGACCAAGACGACGCGCCGCAGATCTATCTCGTCACCCCGCCCGAATTCGAACTGTCGGAGTTTCCCGACCGGCTCGCCGCCTGCCTCGATGCCACGGAGGTCGCCTGCGTGCGCCTCGGGCTCGCCACGCGCGACGAGGACCGTATCAGCCGCGCCGCCGACGCGCTGCGCGAGATCACCCATGCACGCGACGTGGCGCTGGTGATCGACACCCATGCCAAGCTCGTGACCCGGCTCGGGCTCGACGGCGTGCATCTCACCGATGGCTCGCGTTCGGTGCGGGCCACCCGCAAGGATCTCGGCGAGGACGCGATCGTCGGCGCGTTTTGCGGCAACTCGCGCCATGACGGCATGACCGCGGGCGAGGTGGGGGCGGATTACGTCTCCTTCGGCCCGGCGGGGGCCACCGATCTGGGCACCACGCCACAGGCCGAGGCCGAGCTGTTCGAATGGTGGTCGATGATGATCGAGGTGCCGGTGGTGGCCGAGGGCGCGCTCGACCTCGATCTCGTGCGGCGCCTTGCCCCGCATGCCGATTTCTTCGGGATCGGCGAGGAGATCTGGCGTGAGGCCGACGCGGCGGAGATGCTGCGCCGCTACGCCTCGGCCATGGCGGGCTGAACTGCCGGTTGCTCCAGCGCGCCGGCGCTCTTCAGCCCTGCGCGCACGACGCCCTCGAGCTTGCGCGCCAGCGCCTTGCGGTCGGGATGGTCGGCGACCCGCAAGGCCGGGTGATAGATCACCTCGATCCGCCCATGCCGCCGCGCCGACAGCATCCGCAGCATGTGCGGCCCGAACTCCATGTCGCCCCACCAGCCATAGAACCGCGCATCACGGCCTCGGGGTGCGCGGTAGACTACGCTCACCGGCTGAATCTCGAGGTTCGGCTGATCGGACGACAGGAAGGCCGCGAAAAGCGTCGCCTTGAACGGCAGCACCCGCCGCCCGTCGGTCGAAGTGCCCTCGGGAAAGAACACCAGCCGATGGCCATGCGCCAGCCGCTCGCGCATCAGACGCACCTGCGCGGCGGCCTCACGCCGCTCGCGGCGGATGAAGACGGTGCCCGTGGCGCGCGCCAGCCAGCCGATGCCGGGCCAGCCCGCCACCTCGGCCTTGGACACGAAATAGACCGAAGCCTTGGCGTTGAGCGCGAAGATGTCGAGCCAAGACGCATGGTTGGCGACCATCGCCCCGTGCCCCTCCATCGGGCGGCCGGTCAGCCCCAGCCGCAGCCCCAGGATCGCAAGGGCGGCGCGGCAGGCCCCTTGGGTGATGCGCGAGGTGACCGGGCGGCTCAGCCCCCAGATCCGCCGCTCCAGCGGTCGTAACGCCAGCGACACCGCCAGTGCCAGCAGCATGACGCCGCCCAGAAGCGGGGCGCGCCACGCCACGCGCAGCCAACCGACCGGATCGGGGCCATCCCATGGCGCGGGTTCGACCCCGTGCCAGGTCAGGGGCTCGGGTGTGCCTCTCATCCGCGCGCGCCGTAGCGGGCGCGCTGGCCCGCATGGGCCAGGTTCATGTCGAGGATCATGCAGACATCCGTGGTGTTGAAGGCGCGGTCCGAGAACACGCCCTGCCCGACCCGGCCGCCGATCCGTAGATAGGCCTTGATCAAGGGCGGCATCACCCGCATCGCCGCCGCCCGGTCGAGATCTGCGACCACCGGCATCGCGTCATGATCCACCTGCCGGCTCGTCACCCGCAATTCGGGCGGGGCGAGGTGATCGCGGCCCAAAAGCGCCAGCGGCCCGAGATGCGCGCGCGGATCGGCCCCTTGGAACGAAGCGGTGCCGAACAGGATCTCGATGCCGCGCGCCTCGATATGCGCGGCCAATCCCTGCCACAACCGGAACATCGCCGTGCCGCCCCGGTAGTCGCGATGCAGGCAAGAGCGCCCCAGCTCCAGCAGCCGCCGCCCGGAGCGCTTGAGCGGGGCGAGGTCGAACTCGTCCTCGGTATAGAACTGCCCCATCCGCGCAGCGCCCTCGTCGTCGAGCAGGCGGTAGAGCCCGACGATGCGCGCGCTTTCGGGCCGCGCCTCGTCGATCAGGAGCAATTGCTCGGTCACCGCGTCGAAGCGGTCGCGCTCGCGGCCCGTCTCGTGATCGACCATCTCACCATCGCCGCCCAGTTCACGCACGAAGATATCGTAGCGCAGACGCTCGGCCTCGGCATGCTCGGCCGCGTCACGGGCAAGCCGCACCGACAGGACAGGAGAGGACAGGATCATCGGCGTCGGATCGGACTCGGCACAGGCGCCATGAGGGCGGTCTCCGGATCGGGATGTTGCCTCCGGGTTCTAGGCGGGGTCGCCCCGCTTGGCAACAAGACTGCGCCGGCTCGCCTCAGTCGTTGACAGGTGGCGACGGTTCGCTACCTTGGGTTGAAATCAGTCACTCGCCGATACAAGGACAAGCGCCACCTTGGACCCATCGAGCACCACCTTGCCCTCTTCGCGGAAATTCACGGTAATGCGGCCACCGATGTTGGACTGGATCTGGCCATTGCCCCATTCGGGACGATCGGGATGGCGCACGATCATGCCCGGCGTGAGAATGGAATTCAAATCGGCCATCGCGGCCTCCTGCTGTCTTGGGAACACGCCATGAGCGACGATCCGGATCTCGGCGCGCTGATCGCTTCGCGCCTGTGCCACGATCTTATCAGCCCGCTGAGCGCGATCGGCAATGGGGTGGAGCTTCTGGCGTTGACCGCCCCGCCCGGGCCCGAGCTGTCGCTGATCTCCGAAAGCGTTGAGAGCGCCCTCGCCCGCATCCGCTTTTTTCGCCTCGCCTACGGCGCCGCCACGACCCGTCAGATCATCGGCAGGAACGAGGTCGTGTCGATTCTCGACGCGGTGTCGCGCAGCGGCCGCCTGCGCCTTGATTGGGAAGTGACCGAGGATCTGACCCGCGACCGGGCGAAGCTGGCCCTGCTGCTCATCGCCTGCCTTGAAGCGGCACTTCCCTATGGTGGCAGCATCACGGTCGACGGGTCGGTCGATGCACTTCGGCTGCGCGGGCATGGGCCACGGCTCCGGATCGAAGCAGATGCTTGGAACCGGCTGCGCGGCCTCGAGGTGACGAGCGACGCCAGACCCGGCGAAGTGCAATTCGCGGCGGCCGCGGCCCTGCTGCGCGCCCGTGCCCGCCCGGCGTCGATCGAGACGGGCGAGCACGGGATCGAAGTCAGGCTTTGATCAGCTGCGAACCGCGCCGTCACCGACGACGAGATACTTGAAGCTGGTCAGCTGCTCGGCCCCCACGGGGCCGCGCGCATGCATCTTGCCGGTGGCGATGCCAATCTCGGCCCCCATGCCGAATTCACCACCATCGGCGAACTGGGTCGAGGCGTTATGCACGAGGATCGCGCTATCGACCCGCTCGAAGAACCGCTCGGCGGTCGCCTTGTCCTCGGTCAGGATGCCGTCGGTATGGTTCGAGCTGTAGGCGCGGATATGCTCGATTGCGCCGTCGACATCGCGGACAGTCTTTGCCGCAATATCCATGTCCAGATACTCGCGGCCCCAATCCTCCTCGGTCGCAGGGGTCGTGCCCGCGACATCGGCGAACTCGGGCGCGGCATGCACGTTGACACCTGCCTTGACGAGCGCTGTGACGATGTCGCGGCCAAGGCTGTCCTTGAGGTCCTCATGCACCAACAGGCATTCGGCGGCGCCGCAGATGCCGGTGCGACGGGTCTTGGCGTTGAGCACGACTTCGAGCGCCTTCTTGGGATCGGCGGCCTTGTCGACATAGATGTGCACGATGCCTTCGAGATGGGCGAAGACCGGCACCCGGGCCTCACGCTGCACCAGCCCGACGAGGCCCTTGCCGCCGCGCGGCACGATGACGTCGATATGGTCCGTGGCCTTCAGCATCTCCGAGACGGCGGCGCGGTCGCGGGTCGGCACCAGCTGGATCGCATCGGTCGGCAGCCCGGCCTTCTCAAGGCCGGTCTTCAGGCACTCGGTGAGGATCGTCGAGGAGTTGAGCCCCTCGGAGCCGCCGCGCAGGATCACGGCATTGCCCGCCTTGAAGCACAAAGCGCCCGCGTCGGCCGTCACGTTGGGACGGCTTTCGTAGATCACGCCGACCACGCCGAGCGGCGTACGCACGCGGCGGATGTTGAGGCCCGATGGCATGTCCCATTCGGTGAGCACCGCGCCCACCGGATCGTCCTGCCCCGCGATGGCGCGCAAACCATCCACGATGGATTGGATGCGGTCGTCATCGAGCTTGAGCCGGTCCATCATCGCCGGGCTGATGCCCTTTTCGGTGGCAAAGCTCTGATCTTTGGCGTTGGCCTCCTTGATCTCCTCGCGGCGGCGCAACACCTCCTCGGCGGCGGCTTCGAGGGCGGTCTTTTTGGCTTCGGGCTTGGCGAAGGCCAGTTCGGCGGCGGCGGCGCGGGCACGCTCGCCGATATCCTTCATCAAGGCGGGAATGTCGGTGTGCTCGGTCATGCGGGTTCCTTTCGGACGCTGATTTCGGATCTGTCGAGAAGATGGAAGGTGCGTCAGACGACCATGTCGTCGCGGTGCACCAGCGAGGCACGACCCTTGTAGCCAAGCACCTTCTCGATCTCATCGCTCTGGTGGCCGCGAAGTTTGCGCGTCTCCTCGGCCGTGTATCGGGTCAGACCAAAGCCGACGCGGGTGCCGTCGGGCCCGGTGATGGCCACCGGGTCGCCACGGCCAAAACGACCCGAGACGCCGGTAACACCCGCAGGCAGCAGCGAATTGCCGTCAGCCAGCGCGCGAGCGGCCCCGGCATCGATGCGGATTTCGCCCTTGGGCTTCATCGCCGAGATCCAGTTTTTACGTGCTGAATGCGGATCGGTCTGCGCCTTGAACCAAGTAGCGTTGCAGCCATTCATGAGCTGTTTCAAGGGATTAAGTGGCGAACCTAGCGTAATCGCCATATCGCATCCGGCCTCCGACGCCACTTTGGCTGCGAGCAGCTTGGTGATCATGCCGCCCTTGGACAGGCCCGAAACGCCGAGGCCGGCCATGGCCTGGATCTCGGGCGTGATCTCCTCGACCTCTTCGAACCGCTTGGCCGAGGGATCGACATGCGGGTTGCCATTGTAGAACCCGTCGACATCCGACAGCAGGATCAGCTGATCGGCCCCGACCGTCACGGCGACCTGCGCCGCAAGACGGTCGTTATCCCCGTAGCGGATCTCGTCAGTGGCGATGGTGTCGTTTTCGTTCACGATAGGGATCGCCCCGAGGGACAGCAGCGTATCGAGCGTCGCCCGACTATTAAGGTAGCGACGACGACTTGTTGAATCATCAAGCGTAACAAGGACTTGTGCGGTGATCTTGCCATGCGGTGTGAACACGTCTTCGTAAGCCCGCGCGAGCCGGATCGAACCCACGGCGGCGGCGGCTTGGCTCTGTTCCACCGGTAGTTCGCCTTCGGGCAGGTGCAGAACACGGCGGCCGAGGGCGATCGACCCCGAGGACACGAGGGTCACTTCGGTCCCATTGTCGCGCAGCATCGCCACGTCTTCGGCCAAGCTGCGCAGCCAATCGGATTTGAGCTGTCCGGTTTCCCGGTCCACCAGCAGGGCCGAGCCGATCTTCACGACCAGCCTCTTGGCGTCCGTCAGGGTTGCCATGTCTTGTCTTCCTCTTCCGGTATTTCCTTCTGGCGCAGGCGGTTCGCATCGATACGCGCGCGCAGGGCACGCAGCACCTCGGTCACGCCTTCGCCCGTGGCGCCGGACATCAGCATTACTTCGCCACCGGATTCGGCAGCGAGTTCATCGGCCAGAAAGGCCCGTTCTTCTTCGTCCAGCGCGTCGATCTTGTTCAGCACCGTGATCCTCGGCTTTTCAGCCAAACCCCCGCCATAGGCTTCGAGTTCACCGATGATGGTACGATAATCGACCATTGGGTCGCCGGAGGTGCCATCGACAAGGTGCAAGAGCACCGCGCAGCGCTCCACATGGCCGAGGAACATATCGCCCAAGCCCCGGCCCTCTGAGGCCCCTTCGATCAATCCAGGGATGTCGGCCACTACGAATTCGACGTTGTCGACGCCGACCACGCCGAGGTTCGGCGCCAGCGTGGTGAAGGGGTAATCCGCGATCTTGGGGCGCGCGTTCGAGGTCGCAGCAAGGAAGGTCGACTTGCCCGCATTGGGCAGACCCAGGAGCCCCGCATCGGCGATCAGCTTGAGCCTGAGCCAGATCTCCCGCTCGACGCCCGGCTGGCCGCCATTGGCGCGGCGCGGCGACTGGTTGGTCGCCGATTTGAAATGCAGGTTGCCCCAGCCGCCATTGCCACCACGCGCCAGCACGACGCGCTGGCCCACCTCGGTGAGATCGGCGATCACCGTCTCCTCGTCCTCATCGAGAATCTCGGTGCCCACGGGCACGCGCAGCACGATGTCGTTGCCCGTGGCACCGGTGCGCTGGCTGCCTTGGCCCGCGCGGCCGTTCTGGGCAAAGAAGTGCTGCTGGTAGCGAAAATCGATCAGCGTGTTGAGACCGTCCACGGCCTCGGCGATCACGTCGCCGCCATTGCCGCCGTCGCCGCCATTGGGACCACCATACTCGATGAACTTCTCGCGGCGGAACGAGACACAGCCATTGCCGCCCGAACCGGAGCGGATGGTGACCTTTGCGAGATCGAGAAACTTCATGGGACGGCGCCTCTTGCGGATAAGCGCTTGAGGTAGCCGATCATGCCGCCGTTCTCAAGGGTGCGCGGGGGAGCGGCAGTCGCCGCTCCCCCGCGACTGGTCAGGCAGCCGCGGTGCGTTCCTGTGCCCGCAGCGCATTCCAGCGCGCCCGGGTGAGCCGCGTCTTCTGGCCCGGCACGTCGTGGCCAAGCACCATGGACGGCAGCATCTGCGGTCCCACCAGCTCGAAACCGAGCTTGTCGAGCACGCGGCCCGAGCCCGCGTTGTCGTCGTAGTACCCCGCCTCGACCGCCTCGGCGTCGCCGTTCGAGAAATGCGCATCGAGCAGCGCCCGCCCGGCCTCGGTGGCATAGCCCCGGCCCCAGCGGTCGCGCGCGAACCAGTAGCCCAGCGTCGGATCGATCGCGATGACCCCGGCAAAGCCGTCGGCGTCGATTACCGCACAGGCCGGAATTCGGCCTGCCTCGACCTCTCCCGCGAACCATTCGGCGTCGTCGCGGCCATAGGGATAGGGCACGCGGCTCAACCAGCGGGCGATCTCGATGTCCTGAAGGGCGGCGTGGATCGCCTTGACATCGGCCTTGCAGACCGGCCGGAGCCGGAGTCGTTCGGTCATCAGTTCCTGGGTCATTCGATCTTCAATGCATATGTCCATGTCGGCGCGGTGGCGCCACGGGCGACCGAATAGGCCTCGGCATCGCCCAGATATTCGAAACCGCAATTGGTCAGGACGCGGGCCGAAACGGCATTGTCCTGAAACACCTCGGCAAAGACCTGCGCCGCGCCATGCGGGTTGACGTTGATCAGCGCGCGCAGCGCTTCGGAAGCGAAACCCGTATTCCAGAAGGCGGGCGCAACCCAGTAATGCACCTCGGACTGACCACGATCCATGCGAGTCAGCGTCACGAGGCCCAAGACCTCGGCCAAGGCGTTCTCGGAGCCGTCGATGACCCAGACATCTTCGGTGCGGTCGGGACGCTGCGCCCGCTCGATCAGTTGGGTCACTGTGCCCGGAGGCAGCGGATGCGGAATCCGGCGCGTGCCGCGCGCGACACGCGGATCGGCAGCATAATGCGCGATCAACCCCTCGTCGGAGCGACGCAGCGGCCGCAGCACGAAACGCTCCGCCTCGATCACCGGCTGGCCGTCGCTCACCTTGATGTCATTGCTTCTCATGGGCCGCCTCCTCCGCTTCCCTGCTGCTCGGGCCCCGGTTCTGCGCCGGGGACTCATGGCGCCCTTATGGGCGACATCTATGTTCATAATGCGAACGGGGGACCGGTTTCTCACCGATCCCCCGTCGCTGTCGTCACATCGAGGTCCGGCGTTACTCGGCGGCCTCGGCGACCGGGAGCACCGAGATGAAGGTGCGGCCCTTGAGACCCTTGTGGAAGGTCACGCGGCCTTCCTCGGTCGCGAAGATGGTGTGGTCGCGGCCCATGCCGACGCCGGCGCCCGGCCACATCTTCGTGCCACGCTGGCGCATGATGATGTTGCCCGGGATCACGGCTTCGCCACCGAACTTCTTGACGCCGAGACGGCGTCCGGCGCTGTCGCGCCCGTTGCGGGAGGAGCCGCCTGCTTTTTTATGTGCCATGTGTCTCTCTCCTTAGGCCTTGAGGTCCTGGGACTGGGCAACCCAGCCCTCTTTCTCGATCTTGCCCTTGAGGCCAAGCTCTTCATCGTAGCGGGCGACGTCCGCTTCCGACCAGCTGGCAATCTGGGCAAAGCTGGTGACACCAGCTTCGATCAGCTTCTTCTCAAGCGCCGGGCCGACGCCCGAGAGCTTCTTGAGATCGTCGCCCGATGCGGCAGCCTTGGCGGGCTTGGCCGCGGGGGCGGTTTCGGCCGAACGCGGCGCGGAGCCCGCACCGATCGCGGCCTTGACGCCCGACTTGTCGGCGCCGTCGGCCAGCAGGTCGGTGACGCGGATCAGCGTCAGCTGCTGACGATGGCCCTTGGTGCGCTTGGACGAGTGCTTCCGGCGACGGCGCACGAAGTGGATGACCTTCTCGCCCTTGATCTGGTCGATCACTTCGGCCTGAACGCCCGCACCCGCGACGAAGGGCGCGCCGATGGCATCGCCGATCATCAGAATGTCGTTGAACTGGACGGTGTCACCCGCCTCTGCAGCCAGCTTTTCGACCCGGAGCACATCGCCCGAGGCCACTTTGTACTGCTTGCCGCCGGTCTTGAGAACCGCAAACATGTGTCGTTCCTTCGTATACCGCGTCGCTTGGGCCCCCCATACGGGGCGTTTCCGGAGCTTTTGGCCCCACCGTCGGACTGCGCGCCCCGATCGGGGCGGTCATTGAAAACCGCGACTTGCCTTGCGGATAGTCGCTCATCCCATGACAAGGGGTCTTGCCGGGATGCGGGCTTATCAACGAGGCGGTATCCCAAGTCAACCCCGCGAAAGGACCGTCATGCGCGCTCTTCCCCTCCTGCTGCTCCTCGCCGCCCTACCCGCCTGCGCGCCTGGCGCGCTGCCCGGCCTGCGCTCCACGCTGCTGCCTGCCACGGCGCAGGACAACGCCCGCCGGGGCGCGGTCGAGATCGCCGTGAAAGGCAATTTCGCATCCGTGCTTGACGACATCTCCCGAGGCGGTGGTTCCGCGCTGGAGCGCGCCTTCGATGCGGCGGGTGTGCCGCTCGCCGATCGCCCGGCCCGCAGGCTTCAGCTCACCGGCGATCTGGGGCTTTTCGAAAGCAACCCCGGCGCGCTTGTCACGTCGCTGCTGCTTTGGGGCGGGTGATCAGATCTCCTGCCCGGCCATCAGCCGCGCCGCCGTCTCACCCAGATCCCGCGAGATGCCGATCAGCATCGCATCATAGGCAGCAAAAAGCGCCTTGTTGAGATCGCGCCCCGCAGGCGCTTGCGAGAAGGCGACATAAGCCTCCAACTCCTCGGTCGTCGCCGGGCCATAGGCGAGGTTCAGAAAGGCATAGAGCCATTCAGTAGTGTCGCGCCGGATCTGCGGCTCTTGCAGCCAGATGTCGCTCAGGATCTCATTCTCTCCCATGGCGCCGCCAAAGGCTCCGCCGTCGAGCAGCGCCCGGGAAAAGGCGAGGCTCGCGTTGAGCGCGCCCGCGACATTGATCTCGATCAAGTTGTTCGTCGCGACGAAAGAATCAATCAGCGCGAACCGCTCTGTCTCTGCGTCCATTGCCTCCGCGGCCGATATCTCGGCCCCGGCCTCGACATCGGGGTCCAGCATGGCGCGCCGTGCCGATGCCTCGAGCCTCGAGAATCGCGCGCCCGGCCCGGTTTCGAAGAAGGCGAGCACCGGGCCGATCTCGTGACCCACCAACCCCTCCTCGAGCCCCCCCGCCAGCGCGTCCTGCATCGCCCGCGCGTCATAGATCCGCGCCAACTCTTCGCCCCAACCGGATCGGCCCTGCGCGAAAAGCTCCGCGCCCAGATCCGCGCCATAGGAGAGGCCCTCCTCGCGCATCACCGCCGTGATCTCGTCGAGCGACAGCGCCTTGACGAGCCGATCGATCTCCTGTGCGGTCAGCGCGCCAGCCGCATTCGGCGCGAGCGTACCCAGCACGATGGCGGCGAGAACGGCGAGAGGGCTTTTGTGACGCGGCATGGCATGGTCTCCGAAATGCGTCTTCCTGTGATAGGCTCTCGCCCCGCACATTCCAACAGCACAGCAAAGGCTGACGCCACGGTGACCGAAAACTTCGACAAATTCTCGTCGCGGGGGACTTGCGCCCGTCCGCGCCACTGGCTAAACGCCCCACAGACCGCGGAGAGGTGCCGGAGTGGTCGAACGGGGCGGTCTCGAAAACCGTTGAGCCTGCAAGGGTTCCCAGGGTTCGAATCCCTGTCTCTCCGCCAGTCTCCCTATGGCGTTGATGCCAAAGGAGAAAGCGAGACGATGTCCAGTAAGTCGTTGTCCAGAATGGACCACACAGGCGACGCTGAAGACATGCAGTATCTTATCCAACCTCGCGGCCCCGGCACTGGCTGGGTGTTCCGCATGGTCACTCCCCCTGAGCTTGTCGGCAAACCCAATCCGTGGACCGGCAAGGAGATTAAGAAGGGGCTTAAGACCCGCCGCCTTCCTGAAGCCCGGAAGCTCCGCGACGTTGCCCTAGGAGACGTCCGGAAGCTTGCCTTCGAGAACACGGATGCTGACCTGCTCCCCGCCGGTCCCTCGGTCATAACGAGAGTTTGCGGGTTTGAGATTGGTAGTTGGACTGGTCGTTTCGGGCAAGCGCGCCTGGCGTGGAGCCTTCAAATTGCTCAAGCGCCCGGCG
>NZ_JBLHYX010000009.1:0-158739 GCF_047631075.1 Limimaricola cinnabarinus | reverse complement strand
CGGCTTCCTGCTCCTTGATCATCCCGATGATCTGCGCCTCGGTGAAGCGGCTCTTTCGCATCGTCTGCTCCTTTGCAATTGAGCAAACTCTACATCAGACTGAGGGATCTCGAGGGGGGCAGGTCAGTTGGTGTGGAGTGAAGCTTGCCGACGCCCATGAGAGTGCCTGCCGGAAAGCGATGGCATGACCCATGGGGAAACTTGGCAGTGCCGCGAGCCTGTCCCGGAAATGAAGACCTCGCTAAGCTGAGGAAGGCTGTACTTTCATCAAACCCGAGATTTGGTATTTGCGCGATTAGACCATCGGCTTTACTCCCATCCAGCTGTTAGTTTTTCAACTTCGTCTGGTGAAAGAGTGCGAGACGCGGCCCCAACCTCTTCGACGCCGATCATACCGGTCGGATCATCTAGGTCGGCAATGGCGGCTGCGACGTCGGGCTGGCCGTCAGAATTTAGGTATTCATTACCTTGGACTTGTGTTTCTGTACCGTCTGGTGATCGGGAATAATAAACTATCTGTTCCGCTTGAGCCTTGGCCGCCACGAGCGCCTGCCGCGCTTGCTCCGGCGTAACCAGATATGTCTTCGTTACTTCTACGAGAAGGGCATCATTTTTTTCCATTGGACTAGTCCTTTATACAGACAAAGAATGAGCGATGGGGTCGGGCGGGCCTTCTTTCGACTGAAAGCCAATAACGTGGGCCGCCCACGCTTCCATTACCGGTCGCCGTCGGTCTAGAATGTCCGAACGGGCATAACTGCGCTCCACCGTATTTCCAATCCGGTGGTCCAAGATAGTTTCTGCGATCTCCCAAGAACACGCTTCTGTTTCTTGTACCCAGCTGCGGAAACTCGACCGGAACCCGTGAGGCCTACCGCTCTCGCCCAAGCTATCTAGGCACAATTCAAGGGCACGGTCAGTGATGGGCTTACCGCTGGTTCCAGGGAATAAGAAATCATCAAAAAAATTAGATTGGTCCGTCACGAGCGCCGAAGCTGCCTTCGACAACGGAACGCGAAAATCTGAAACTTTGCCTACAGTGCCCTTCACGCGTTCAGCGGGTACGGTCCAGATGTCCGCGCTGAACTCTTCGAAGCGGGCCCCTGTGCAGCCATTTAGACGAACTAGGTCAGAATCATGAGCCGTAAGCACTGCCCGACATTCGAGTCGGGTAATTTCGCGAAAAGTTCCGGAAGGGACTGCTATGGGGTTGCGGGGATATGGATGGTCGTGTGGACATGGGCACCCAGCATTCGCGTGGCTTGCTCAACTATTATCGGATCCACAGGATAGCCAATGATCTGTGCCTCGTGGAGAATGAAGCGGGTGCGCTGAACGGCCTTCTCTGCAGTCGGATGCTTGGTCCGCCAGATTGGTTTCAGTGCGTCGACGATGTCTTGCGCAGTAAGTTCTGATCCGCGCTTTTTGCCGAAGACCGGGAAGAGGTGTGTCTCCAGGGGGGACATCCAGCGACCGCGGGTGCCGTCTCCACGGAGCCGAGCCTTCTTTGCTTCGAGGATCATCTCAGCCATTTCTCGAAAGGTTGGATCCTTGCGAGTTTTGTCGGCAGCTGTTGCGGCCCTCTGCAACCTTCGGACTCCAATTGGGTCTTGTCCTTGAGCCAAGAGCAGCTTCCAGCGGTCGCGTTCTTGCCTTGCCATGGCGAGGGAAACGGTTGGATAGGACCCCAATCCCATGTCTCGCCGATTCCCGAGATGACTGTACCGATAGGTCCAACTGCCGCCGTTTGTGGTTCGAACAATCATCAGACCATCGCCGTCATGGTAAGTCCCCGGTCCGAGGTTCTTCAGCTTGAGGGCGGTTAGCGCCATATCGTGACCCCACAGTTTGCCCCACAAAGTGAGCATCGTTTCGCGTCGTTCTTGGTCGACGCTGATCGGTGAAATGCCGGTTAGTGACATGAAATCTGGTGACTATTTATCGGGTTTACGCAACCCCCTTCGGTATGGCTTCGGTGCTTCTCGACCGCACCATTCAGGCAGGCCCGCCGGCAAGGCGGGCCGCCGGATCTCCCAAAGCAGACGAGCATCGGATTGCAGGGCCGCGGAAACGCTGGCCCTTTTTCGTTCGTCATGCAGCTGGAAGGGGCGGCTTTTGATGGCGCGGTGGAGGCCCGTTCGGGCAACCGGGCGGAGGCAAAATCCGACAGGAGATTGTCCATCAGCGACAGCCGAGACTCGCAAAAAGTGAAAATGCTATAAAAATACATCTCATGGTTGTTCCGTTTTGGTCCCATATTGACTGCGGCATCGCGCCGCGTTGAACTCCGACACTGCCTGCGTGGCAGGCACTTCGACGCAGCCCCTTTGAGATGTGACCCGGCGTCATGGTCACGGGTCGGCTATTCGGTTGCAATGCGGGGGGCAGCTTGTTTTAGTCTTGCTCGACAAGTGCGGAAAAAATCCGCCGGCATTACAACAGGGAGCAAGGCTTGGCCCAAGGCTCGAGTTCAGAGGCGTTCGTCGAGTTCGAACGCGTGCAGAAAAGCTATGACGGCGAGAAGCTCGTCGTGAAGGATCTCAATCTTTCGCTGCCCAAGGGCGAGTTCCTGACCATGCTCGGGCCGTCGGGTTCGGGCAAGACCACCTGCCTGATGATGCTCGCGGGCTTCGAGACCGCCACCCATGGCGAGATCCGGCTCGACGGCAAGTCGATCAACAACATCCCGCCGCACAAGCGCGGCATCGGCATGGTGTTCCAGAACTATGCGCTGTTTCCGCACATGACAGTGGGCGAGAACCTGTCCTTCCCGCTCGAGGTGCGCAAGCTGGGCAAGTCCGAGCGCGAGAAGAAGATCGCCCGCGCCCTCGATATGGTGCAGATGGGCGAGTTCAAGAACCGCCGTCCGACCCAGCTTTCGGGTGGTCAGCAGCAGCGGATCGCCCTAGCGCGGGCGCTGGTGTTCGAACCCGAGCTGGTGTTGATGGACGAGCCTCTGGGCGCGCTCGACAAGCAGCTGCGCGAGACGCTGCAGTTCGAGATCACCGATCTGGCGCATCGCCTGGGCATCACGGTGGTCTATGTCACGCACGACCAGACCGAGGCGCTGACCATGTCGGACCGCGTCGCGGTGTTCGATGACGGGCGGATCCAGCAGCTCGCGCCGCCCGACGAGCTTTACGAAAAGCCGCAGAACAGCTTCGTCGCGCAGTTCATCGGCGAGAACAACACGCTCGAGGGCGTGGTCGAGAGGATCGACGCGACCTCCTGCCTCGTGCGGCTCGACGATGGCGAGCTGATCGACGCGCTGCCGGTCAACGTCTCGAAGGTGGGCGAACGCACCCGCGTCTCGATCCGCCCCGAACGGGTCGAATCCAACCTCGAACGCCTGCACGCGGATGCGCACACGCTGCCCGCCACGGTGCAGGAGTTCATCTACATGGGCGACACCTTCCGGACGCGGCTCAAGGTCGCCGGGCGCGATGACTTCATCATGAAGACGCGCAACGCCCCCGACCAGCCGCGCCTGAAGCCGGGCGAACAGATCCGCATCGGCTGGCTCGCCGAGGATTGCCGCGCGCTCGACGCCTGAGCGTGCGTCTCCGCGCCCCCCGGCAACGGAAAGGGGCGCGGCCAAGCGGGGTGCCGCCACCCGGACAGCGCCCCCAGTGACACCAAGAACCGGGTATACAACGGGAGTTCTGAATGAACATCACTCGTCTACTGACAGCGACCACCGCGCTCGTGGCCACCGCCACCATGGCGGGCGCCGAGGCGCATACCGAGATGGCCAACGAGATGACCATCGTCAGCTGGGGCGGCGCCTATCAGGAAAGCCAGCTCAAGGCCTATGTTGAGCCCTATCTCGAGGCCAACCCGGATGTCACCGTTACCTGGGACGAAAGCTCGGCCGAGGCCGTGGCCAAGCTGCGCGCCCAGAACGAGGCGGGCAACGTCACCTGGGATCTGGTCGACGCCACCGCCGCCGATGCGATGCGCCTGTGCGACGAAGGTCTCGCGATGGAGATCGACGCGGACGAGGACCTCGCGCCCGCGCCCGACGGCACCCCGGCCTCCGAGGATTTCGGCGAGGAGATGCTGGTCTCCGACTGCTTTGTCCCGCAGATCGCCTACTCCTACACCTTCGGCTATCGCAACGACGTGGCCGAGTGGGACGGCAAGCAGCCCGAGAGCGTCTGCGACGTGTTCGACCTGGAGACCTTCCCGGGTCAGCGCAGCCTCGAGAAGCGCCCGCACAACAACCTCGAATGGGCGTTGATCTGTGACGGCGTCGCCTATGAGGACGTCTACGACGTGCTCGAGACAGAGGAAGGCCAGGACCGCGCCTTCGCCAAGCTCGACACCATCAAGGACGAGACCATCTGGTGGTCCTCGGGCGCCGACACGCCGCAGCTTCTCGCCGATGGCGAGGTGGTCTTCGGCTCGACCTATAACGGTCGCCTGTTCAGCCTGATCGTCGAGCAGGACCAGCCGGTCAACATGATGTGGGACACCCAGTCCTACGATCTCGACGGCTGGATCATCCCCGAGGGCCTCGACGAGCCGCAGCTCGCGCGGGTCAAGGATTTCCTCTACTTCGCGACCGACACCCAGCGCCTCGCGGATCAGGCCAAGTACATCTCCTACGGCCCGGCCCGCAAATCCTCGGCGCCGCTGGTCGGCGAGCACGCCACGCTCGGCATCGACATGGCGCCGCACATGCCGACCAACCCCGAGAACTCGGAAGGTGCCTTCGTGCAGAACTACGAGTGGTGGGCCGACTACCGCGACGATCTGGACGCCAAGTTCCAGGCCTGGCTCGCGCAGTAAGGCCTCCGGCCTGACCGCATGACGGGGCGGGGCCGCCATGGCCCCGTCCCACCCCCAATCCCGGAGGCATGATGACCGACAGCGCGACGACACCCCCGAGCCAGCCGATGGCGGTGCTTCCGGGCGGCGAGGTGACCGAAAACGGCCCGATGCTGGCCGCCGACGGCCGACCTCTCAAGCACAGCCTGAACCGGGCGCTGCGGCGCGAGAAGCTGCGCGCCTTTCTGCTGATCTCGCCGCTGCTGGTCTTCATCCTCGTTGCCTTCGTGGCCCCGATCGCCGAAATGCTGTTCCGCTCGGTCGAGAACCAGATCGTCTCGGAGACGCTGCCGCGCACCGTGGCGGCGCTGCGCGAGGACCAGAACCTGCCCGAGGCGGCCCCCGGCGAGCCGGTCTACGAGGCGCTTTACACCGATCTTTTCATCGCTGCGGAATACAAGTCGCACACCCGTCTGGGCAGCCGATTGAACTACGAATCGACCGGCCTGAGTTCGCTGTTCCGCGGCACCGGCCGCGATGTCGGCCGCTTTGACACCGATATCTACACCGACCAGTTCGTCGAGGCCGCACCTGCGCTCGAGGACCCCGTCGCGTGGTCGAACTGGATGGCCGACGACGAAATCCGCGAGGCGCTGCCCTTTACCGCCGACGCGTGGGACGCGTGGGTCACGCTGACCGTCGAGGCCAACGAGGACGACCCGCTCGAAGAGGATGTCGAGGATTTCGTCTATACCGCGCTCTACCGCGACTTCGCGAACGGCGCGTCGCCCTCCGGCTTTCCCGATGTCGATGTCTCGAACTTCGAAAGCGTCTCGATCAAGGCGCTGTTCGAGGAGTCGGATGAGGACTGGGTCGACCCCGACGTCTGGCAGGTCATCAAGACCTACAGCCCGAACTACACCGACGGCTATTTCCTCAACTCGGTCGACATGATGAACGGCCCCGGCGGCGAGGCCGAATGGCGCCCGGAGAGCGAGCAGATCTATCTCAAGCTGTTCTGGCGCACCATGTGGATGTCGATGGCGATCACCTTCTCCTGCATCCTGCTGGGCTACCCGATCGCCTTCCTGCTCTCGACGCTGCCGCTGCGCACGGCGAACGTGCTGATGATCCTCGTGCTGTTGCCGTTCTGGACCTCGCTTCTGGTGCGGACGAGCGCCTGGAAGGTGCTGCTGCAACAGCAGGGCGTGATCAACGACACGCTGGTCTGGCTCGGGCTGGTGGACGATCTCAACCGGCTGCAGCTGATCAACAACGCCACCGGCACGGTGATCGCGATGACGCATATCCTGCTGCCCTTCATGATCCTGCCGCTCT
Source organism: Limimaricola cinnabarinus (assembly GCF_047631075.1). Lineage (NCBI taxonomy): Bacteria > Pseudomonadati > Pseudomonadota > Alphaproteobacteria > Rhodobacterales > Paracoccaceae > Limimaricola > Limimaricola cinnabarinus. The sequence continues at coordinate 152,631 of NZ_JBLHYX010000009.1, read as the reverse complement.
ACTCGGTGATGAAGACGATCCCGCCCTCCTACATGCGGGCCGCCAAATCCATGGGGGCGAACGACTGGACCGCCTTCTGGCGGGTGTGGTTCCCGCTCTCGGTGCCGGGCATCGGCGCGGGCTCCATCCTCGCCTTCATCCTGTCGATCGGCTACTACATCACGCCCGAGATCGTCGGCGGCACCTCCGGCGTCTTCATCTCGAACCGGATCGCCTACCACATCTCGTCGTCGCTGAACTGGGGCCTCGCGGCCGCGCTGGGCACCATCCTGCTGGCGCTCGTGCTCACGCTCTACTGGGTCTACGACCGCATCGTCGGCATCGACAACGTCAAGCTGGGAGGCTGAGACATGGCTGGACTTCCCCCCTATGCCTCGACCGGCCAGAAGGTCTGGCATTATTCCTACCTCGTGATCTGCGCGGCGATCTTCTTCTTTCTGATCGCGCCGATCCTCATCATCATCCCACTGTCGTTCAACGCCGAGAACTTCTTCACCTTCACGCCCGAGATGCTGGCGCTCGACCCCGAGGGTTATTCGACCAAGCATTACCGCGACTTCTTCACCAACCCCGACTGGCAGGTGCCCTTGTGGAACTCGCTGAAGATCGCGCCGGTCGCGACCTTCCTGTCGGTGGCGCTCGGCACGCTCGCGGCGATCGGTCTGAGCCAGCCGCACGTGCCGTTCCGCCGGGCGATCATGGCGATCCTGATCTCGCCGATGATCGTGCCGCTGATCATCTCGGCGGCGGGCATGTATTTCTTCTACAGCCGGATCGGCCTGCAGGGGACCTATTGGGGCGTGGTGCTCGCCCACGCCGCTCTGGGCATCCCCTTCGTGATCATCACCGTCACCGCGACGCTGGTGGGCTTTGATCGTTCGCTGACGCGGGCGGCGGCGAACCTCGGGGCGGGGCCGGTGCGCACCTTCTTCAAGGTGCAGATGCCGCTGATCCTGCCGGGCGTGGTCTCGGGCGGGCTGTTCGCCTTCATCACCTCCTTCGACGAGGTGGTGGTGGTGCTCTTTGTGGGCTCCGCGGGGCAGAAGACGCTGCCTTGGCAGATGTTCACCGGCCTGCGTGAGCAGATCTCGCCCACCATCCTCGCTGCCGCGACGGTGCTGATCTCGATCTCGGTGGTGCTTCTGGTCACGCTCGAGGTGCTGCGGCGCCGCTCCGAACGGCTGCGCGGCATGTCGCCGGGCTGAGGCCGGACTGAGGCCGGGCCCACCCGTGACACGGCATCGAACGCCCCGCAGGTCACCTGCGGGGCGTTTCGCGTCCGATGCGGATCAGGGCAGCAGCGCCAGCCAGAGCGTCGCGGTCAGAATCGAGGCCACCGTGCCGATCAGCACCGCCGAGGCGGCCACCCGCTTGGCCGAGCCGTAGATCGAGGCGAAGAGATAGGCGTTCACCCCCGGCGCCATCGCCGCGGTGATCACCGCTGAGCGGAACGCCTCGACGCGTAGCCCCGCCAGAGAGCCCACGCCCCAGACCACCGCCGGGTGCAGCACCAGCGACACCGCGACGACATAGAGGATCACCCGCATGTCCCCCTCGGGGCGGTAGCGGTAGAGGATGCCGCCCAAGCCGAACAGCGCGGTCGGCAACCCCGCCCGCGCCATCATCTCGAGCGCCTCGATCCCCACCTCGGGCAGCACCAGCCCCGACAGGTTGACCAGCGCCCCGAGGCCGATGCCGAGGATCAGCGCGTTGCGCCCCATGCCGCGCAGCACCTTGAGCGGCAGCTGCCGCAGGCTCTTGCCCTGCGCCCGGGCCAGCTCCATCGCGGTGATCCCCACCGCGTAACAGAACGGCGAATGCAGCGCGATGATCGCGAAATTGGCCTGCAGCGCGTCGGCCCCGTAGGCGCGCTCGGTGATCGGCAGGCCCAGCAGCAGCGAGTTCGAGAACAGCCCGACGAAACCGATCGCCACCGCGTCCTCCCAGCTGCGACCGAAGATCAGCCGCGCTCCGAACAGTCCCGCGAAGAACCCCGCCAGCGCGCCCGCATAGAAGCTGCCTAAGAGGGCGAGATCGAATTCCTGCCCCAGATCGAGCCGGGCGATGGCCAGAAACAGAAGGCAGGGGATCGCGAAGCTCTGGCTGAACTTCATCACCCCGTCGATCGCGTTTTCGCCGATCCAGCCGCGCCACGCGGCGAGATAGCCGAAGCCCAGCACCAGAAAGACCGGCAGCGTGACGGTCAGCAGCAGCAGCATGTTCGGGCCTCCGCGCGGGACGGAGCCGCGGATTTGCGTGATATCGGATCGAAAGGGGCGGGACCCCTTGCCTAGAGCTCGAAGACCAGCGTCATCCCGTCATGGGCAGGTGTCACGTGGTCGGGGGTTTCGGCCGCGACGATGGCATGGTCGAGGTCGTAATGCATGTTGGTCAGCACCGCGCGCCCCGGGGCGGCGCGCTCGATCCAGTCCAGCGTCAGGGCGAGATGCGCGTGGCTCGGATGCGGGCTGCGGCGCAGCGCGTCGACGATCAGGCAGTCGAGGCCCTGCAGGTGCCGCCATGCCGCCTCTGGGATCTCGTTGACGTCCGGGAGATAGGCCAGCCCGCAGCAGCGCAGGCCCAGCGCGGTGATGTTGCCATGCACGAGGTCGAAGGGCGAGAGGCGGATCTCGCCGCCGGCACCGGTCACGACCACGTCGCCGTCGATCGGGTGCAAGTCGCAGATCGGTGGGTAGGCCGAGCCCGCGGGCGTCTCGAAGGCATAGCCGAAGCGCAGCATCAGCGCCTCTGTGGTGGGCGCGTCGGCCCAGCATTGCAGCCTGCTGCGCATGTTGAAGGCGATCATCCGCAGATCATCAATGCCATGCACGTGGTCGGCATGGGCATGGGTCCAGACCACACCGTCGAGTTCGCCCACCTGGGCGTCGAGCATCTGCGCGCGCAGGTCCGGCGAGGTATCGATCAGCACCCGCGTGACGCCGCCCGGCCCGTGCCGCGTCAGCAGGAGCGAGCAGCGGGTGCGGGTGTTGCGCGGATCGGCGGGGTCGCAATCGCCCCAGAGATTGCCAAGGCGTGGCACGCCCCCCGAGGAGCCGCAGCCGAGGATGCGCGCCTCCAACCGGTCGCTCATGCGCGGCTCCAGCCGGCGGCTTTGGAGAACAGCCGGTCGAAATTGGCCGAGGTACGGGCGGCGAACTCGGGCAGGGAGAGGCCGAAGACCTCGGCACCGACCTTGGCCGTATGGGCGGTATAGGCGGGTTCGTTGCGGCGGCCCCGATGGGGGGGCGGCGCGAGATAGGGGCTGTCGGTCTCGACCAGGATGCGGTCGAGCGGGGCGCTCTTGAAGATCTCGCGCAGCTCGCCCGAGCGCGGAAAGGCCGCGATGCCCGACATCGACAGGTAGAAGCCGAGATCCAGCGCCGCCCGGCCCAGCGCGGCGGAGGAGGAGAAGCAGTGCATCATGCAGGCGTATTCGCCCGCCGCATGCTCCTCGGCGAGAATGCGCGCCATGTCGTCATCGGCGTCGCGGGCGTGGATGATGAGCGGCAGGCCGGTGCGGCGCGCCGCCTCGATGTGGATGCGCAGGCTCTCCTGCTGCACCGCGCGGCTCTCGGCGGTGTAGTGGTAGTCGAGCCCGGTCTCGCCGATGCCGACCATCTTGGGGTGCCGGGCGAGTTCCACGAGATCCTCGACCGAGGCGAGCGGCTCGTCCGCGGCGCTCATCGGATGGGTGCCCACGGCCCAGAACACCGGGTCGTGCGCCTCCGAGATGGCGCGCACGGCACTCGCGTTTTTCAGCTTGGTGCAGATTGTGACCATCCGGGTCACGCCGGCCTGCAAGGCACGGGCGATCACCGCCTCGCGTTCCTCGGCGAAGTCGGGAAAGTCGAGGTGGCAATGCGCGTCGACGAGTTGGAAATCTGGAGAAGTCATCTGGCCTCAGGCTGCGGCGACACCGGTCGCCATCGCTTCGATCCTCAACAGCATATCTAGAAGCAGCGCCGAAGGGTCAAGGTTGACCGCCCGCCCATGCCGGGCGCGCGCCGACAACTCCTGCTGCAGGTTGGCCACGCGCCGCGCCGCCCGGGCATCGGGTGCCAGCGCCGTCAGAAGCCGCGCCTCGCCCGGTGCCCCCTCCAGATCCGGCGCGCCCATCAACCCGGCGCGCGCCGCACGGGTCAGCAGGAGGTCGATCAGGTCGAGCATCAGCGGAAACCGGGTTTCGGCCCCCTTGCCGGCGCAGGCATCGGCCATGGCGATGGCGCGGGGCCGGTCGATATGCGGCAGCCCCGAGAGAAGCGCCACCAGATCGGCATAGAGCGCGCGCCCGTCGGCCTGCGCGATGCGGGCCGCGCCACCGACCGACCCCGCCGCCAGCACCGAGAGCGCCTCGGGTGCCTCGCTCGCGACACCGGCCTGCGACAGCGCCTCAGCCAGCGGCTTGGGATCGAGCGGGCGCAGCCGCAGCACCCGGCAGCGCGAGCGGATCGTCGGCAGCAGGGCCGAGGGCTGGTGCGAGATCAGCATCAGGGTGGTGTTGGCGGGCGGCTCCTCGAGTTCCTTGAGAAGCGCGTTGGCTGCCGAGAGGTTCATCTCGTCGGCGGCGTCGACGATCACCGCGCGGTGGCCGCCATCGGTGGAACTGAGATGGAAAAAGCTCTTGAGCTTGCGCATCTCCTCGACCCGGATCTGCGCCGAGATCCGGTCGCCCTTGTCGTTGGGGCCGCGCTTGAGCACGAAGAGACGCGGATGCGACCCGGCGCGGATACGCCGCAGGTCGGGGTGATCGGCGGCCATCTCCAGCCCTTCGGAGGCGTCGCGCCCGGCGAGAAGATGCGCCGCGATGCGGTAAGCCAGCGTCGCCTTGCCCACCCCCATCGGCCCGGTGACGAGCCAGCCCGAATGCATCCGCCCCCCGGCCTGCGTGGCGAGGAACTCGGCCACCGCCGCGTCTTGCCCGATCAGCCGCGCCGTCTCGCGCGGGTGCGGCAGGCCGGGCAGGCCGGTCGGATCGGGCAGATCCTCGCTCATGGCGCGATCCCGGCGCGGGGCAGGGCGATGGCCGCGATCTCGGCGGCCACCTCGTCGGGCGCGCGGTCGCCGTCGATCACGCGAAACCGCTCCGGGGCCTTGGCGGCAAGATCGAGAAAGCCCGCGCGCAGCGTTTCCTGGAACCCCAGCCCCATATCCTCAAACCGGTCCTCGCCCGAGCGCCGCGCGAGGCCGCGTTCGAGCGCGGTGGCGGGGTCCATGTCGATCAGTAAGGTGAGGTCCGGCTCGGTGCCGATCATCAGCGCGTGCAGCCGGTCCACCGTGTCGCGCAGGTCGCCGCGCGTGGCGCCCTGATAGACGCGGGTGCTGTCGGCGAAGCGGTCGGTGATGACGATCCTGTCGGCCTCGAGCGCCGGGCGGATGGTCCGCTCCAGGTGGTCGCGCCGCGCGGCGGTGAAGAGCAGAAGCTCGGTCTCGGCGGACCAGCGCGCCGGATCGCCGGTGAGCACAAGCCGCCGGATCTCCTCGGCGCCGGGGCTGCCGCCCGGTTCGCGCGTCAGCACCGCCTCGCGCCCGGCGGCGCGCAGCGTCTCGGCCAGACGCTGCCCTTGGGTGGACTTGCCCGAGCCGTCGATACCTTCGAAGCTTATGAAGAGGCCGGACACCGGCGGATCAGGTTTCGTCTTCGGTGGCGGGGGTGGCGGGCTCCGCCTCGGGGGTCGCGTCGGTTTCCGGGGCAGGGTCCTCGGCCAAGGGATCGAGGCCGGGCAGCGTGAGCCCCTCGGGACCGAAGCGATCGAACAGCACCGAGGCCGCGACCTTGACCCGCGGCACGAAGCCGCCCCGCGCCACGCCCGTCTCGGCCACCAGCGGTACCCGCGTCGCGGGCATCCCCTCGCGCGCGATCACCAACTCGGCCAATGCCTGGCCCTTTTCGATCGGGGCCTCGACGGGGCCTTGATAGACCACCTCGGCGGCGAGATCGTCGCCCGACATGACGGGCAGCAGCACCGACACGTCCTCGGCCAGCGTCAGGCCGACCCGGTTCCGCTCACCCATCCAGACCTCGGCCTCCGAAATCCGGGTGCCGGCGGCGCCGATGTCGCGCTGCGCGAACTGGCGGAATGACCAGTTGACGATCCGCTCGGCCTCGACGCGGCGCGATTCCGTGCTGTCGAGGCCGGTGATCACGAAAATCACCCGCCGCTCGCCCTGCTTGGCCGAGCCGACGAGGCCGTAGCCCGCCTCGGAAGTATGACCGGTCTTGAGCCCGTCGGCGCCGATGCCGAGGCCGAGGATCGGGTTGCGGTTCTGGCTGTTCGACGGCACGCGGCCATCGAACTCGAACTCCTGCTCGGCGAACATCGGGTAAAAGGTCGGGAAATCCGAGATCAGGTGACTGGCGAGGATGCCCAGATCGCGCATCGACATGCGCTGACGCGGATCGGGCCAGCCGTTGGAGTTCGCGAAGGTGGAGTTCATCATGCCCATCTCGCGGGCGCGTTCGGTCATCAGCCGCGCAAAGCCCGCCTCGGTTCCGTCCGGCGACAGCGCCTCGGCCAGCACGGCGGAGGCGTCGTTGCCCGACAGCACGACCACCCCGCGCAGCAGATCCTCGACCCGCACACGGTCGGTGGTGTCGAGAAACATCGAAGAGCCGCCATAGGAGGCGGCATGTTCGGAGACGGGCAGACGCTGATCGGCCGACAGCCGCCCCGAGGCGATCGCCTCGAAGGCCATGTAGAGCGTCATCAGCTTGGACATGGAGGCGGGCGGCAGCGCCTCGTCGGCGTTCTTGGCCAGAAGCTCGGTGCCCGTGGTGTGGTCGAGCACATAGGCCGCGCGGGCCGGTGTCTCGAAGCCCTGCGCATGGGCGAGGGGCGTGAGAGCGACGAGGGTCGCGGCGGCGAGGAAGACGGCACGGATCATCAAGGTCGCTCCGGTCGGTTGGCGGGCCACGCGGCGGCGGCCGGGAAGAAGAGGTCGAGACCGGGCCATGCGTCGGCCCGGTCCCGGATCAGTTTCGCACGAAATAGGCATCCGTGAAGCCCAAAGCCTTGACGCGCACCAGCGCCGCGTCGCGGGCCTCCGCCGTCGCGGCGGGGCCGACGACGACGCGCCAGTAGCTCGAACCCTGGATCTCGGAGGTGACGACGCGCGCGGCCAGCCCCTCGACCTCCATCGCCGTGGCGGTGTCGCGGGCGTTGGCCTCGACCGAGAAGATGCCGATCTGGATGAAGGGCCGATCGAGATCGCCGCTCGGGGCGGGCGTCTCGAGGGCGGGCGTCGCAGGCGCGGGGGCGAGGGTCTCGGGTGCCGCCGCCGGAGCCCCGGCGGCGCCGTCGGTGGGCGGCAGCGGCACGGCGGCGATCGGCATGGGGTCGTCGAAATCGGTGGTGGCGCCGGGGGCCTCGGGGGCGGCGCTTTCGTCGCGGCGCAGCGCCGTGACGTTGAGCCGGGCGGGCGCACCGGCGAGCATTCCCAGTGCTTCGGCGGCCTCGGAGCTGACCTGCAGCGCCGGTCCCGGCGTTTCGCGCTCGCGCCGAAACAGCGCGCCGATCACGAAGCGGCCATTGGCCTCGTTGCGGATGACGACCTGACCGATCTGTTCGACGTCGACCTCCGGATAGGCGACCCAGACGCCGCCCAGCGAGGGGCGCCCGTCCCACAGGCCGGAATCGGTGACCTGGAACACGCCTGGGGCCTCCACGTCGCGCGAGACGATCTCGGTGCGGTCGGCGCCGCCGGGGCCGGTGGCGGAGCCGGTCTCGCCGCAGGCACCGAGGGCGAGCAGCGTGCCCAGCAGCATCGCGACCGGCCGCGCAGTAATGGTGGCTGGCATGTGTCGTCCCTCGATTGCCCGCTCGGACCGTTGCCCGGTCCGCTCTTGTCTGTTCACCGCCGCCCGCGATCGGGTGGTCGGCGATGCGTGGCGAACATATCGGGGGGCGTGCGGCTTTGAAAGCCGGTAGCGCGTCAGCTCGCGGAAAATCGCGTGATCGGACCTCTTTCCGAATCGCGCCGCAGTGCTTAGGGCGAGTGCGCCGGAGGAGTGGCAGAGTGGTCGATTGCAGCGGTCTTGAAAACCGCCGTGCGTGAGAGCGTACCGTGGGTTCGAATCCCACCTCCTCCGCCAGGCTCCATTGATTTTGTTTAATACATCGTCAATTTTGACCACCCTACCCACCATAGGGCCCATTATGCTGTTTGCGCTTGGGTGCGCTGCGATGCGACAGGCCGGGGCTAAGTTGGGGGCGTCCAACTCCGCTACTGCCCGGCTTGATCCCCGCCCAGCGCCTTTCGCAATACGAAGCCCCTTGGTGCCAAGTGCTGCGACGGGCTGGCCGCTCGGACCTTTGTCAGTTCATATGCTTGCCGAAGTTGCCCCCCGCTCCCGCCCCGGGACACGACCAGATGAGGTCTGTTCCGAGAGCGGCCTCGTCTGGGGGAAGCCGGATCTCGCGGCTGGCACGCGGGCGGGAACCTTGCCACCTCAACGCACCACGCGCCGTGACAGGCGCGCGTCCGCAATGCGAGCCCCCGGGCATCTTCGACCGCGCCTGATAGCCGGTGGACAAGCCGTATGGCGGCGGGTCAGTCTGATCGGCGGGCGATCAAGGGCGGGGGCACGGGCATGGCAGGCAGGAACAGCGCGGCAGGGGCGCTCGATCTGCTCGGGATCGAAGTGCTCGCGGCGCGGATCGAAGCCTTCGGTCGGGCCGATCCCGATGCGGGCAACCTGTGGCGCTCAGAGATGGCCGTGGCCGAAGCGGTGGCCTCCGTGGCGCTCGAAGGGCGGCGGGTGTCCGAGGCGGACCTGCTGCCGCGCGTCGCGGGCGGTGGGATATCGCGCGGCGATCCGGTGGCGGGAGAGCTGGCGCTCGGGCTGATCCGCGCGCTCAAGGCCCCGGGCGATCCAATCGCGCGGCCTGCCGAGACCCTCGCGCGGCTCGAGCGACGGGCGGGCGGGCTCGCGGGTGCCGAACGCGGCGCGGCAGCGGGCGAGGACAGCCTTGCTTCGGGCGCGTTCGACGCCGCCCTTGCGGCGCTGCGACCACAAGATCCGCCGATCCTTGCGGCGCTGCGGGTGAGCGGGGCCTATGCGCGGTCGAGCGGCCGCGCCAACCCGATGGTCGAGAGGGCCCTGTTCATGGCGGTCGAAGGGGCACGGCGCCGGGCGACGCCGGGGCCCGGCGGGGTCGTGGCCTTCGAGGAGGATCCGATGCGCGGCCTTTCGGGGCGGGTCGATGCGGATTGGGTCGCGACGCCGGCGCTGGCGCTGTCGGTGGGTCGATACCGGCCGTGGTCGCCGGGCACCGCCAGCGGGTTGGCGGATCTGATCGAGGGGCTCGGCACGGTGCTGGGCATGGAGATCGGCCGCATCGGCCGGGCGCGCGAATGGCTGCGCCGGGCGCGGGCCTGCGGCGAGGGACGGCACGGGCGTTCGCGGCTGGGCGACGCGGCGCAGGCTTTCGCCTCGGCGCCCTGCCTGACCTCGGGGCTTCTGGCCGAGCGCATCGGCGTCACGCCGCGCGGCGCCACCAACCTCATCGACGCACTGGTCGAGCAGGGGCTCTTGCGCGAAATCACGCGGCGGCGCACGGCGCGGATCTGGTCGGTGCCGGGGCTGGCCGAGCGGCTGGCGGTCCGGCCACGCCGTCCGGCCCCGGGTCTCGGGGCGGCGCAGGGCAGGGAGGCCGATCCGCGGGCCGGGCGCGAGGCTATGACGCGCGCCCTTGCGGATATGGATACGGCGCTGGGCCGGGCGGATGCTCTCTTGGGTCGGCGGCGCGGCGGCTGAGGCGCAGGCCGGTTCCCGCCAAGTGAGCCGGGCGCAAGGCTTTCCTTCCGGCGCGACAGCCCCTATCGATAAGCCGCCGTGACCAGTTAGGACCGAATATGACCGTTGCGCCGACGACTGAACTGAGCCGCCTCCTGCGCGAGGATTTCGACGGCGTGCTCGACGCCTGGTTCGCGACCCAGAAGCGCGAGGGCGTGCGCCGCCCCGACTTGTTCTCGGACCGCGAGAGCCGCCGCCAATTGTCGGACCTCTTGCGCGCCTTTGCCGAGGTGCTGGCCCGGATCGACATCACCGAGCCGGTCGACATCGAGGCCGATGTCTGGTCCGAGCTGCGCCTCGCGCTGTCCGAAATCACACTGGTGCGCACCGAACGCGGCGTCGCCCCGTGGGAAATGACCGCCTTCATCCTGGCGCTCAAGCAGCCGGTCTTCGTGAAACTGAACGAAAGCCTCTCCGGCACGCCCGACAGGCTGCTGTCGATCGCGGCCGATTTCGGGCGCATCGTCGATGCGCTGGCCATGCACATCAACGAATACTTCATCGCCGAGCGCGACGAGATCATCGAACGCCAGCGCGCCGAGATGATGGAGCTGTCCACCCCGGTGGTGCAGCTTTGGGAGCGGGTTCTGACCATCCCCTTGATCGGCACGCTCGATTCGATGCGCGCGCAGGAAGTGATGGAGAATCTTCTGAACTCGATCGTTGAGCACAGCGCCGAGGTGGTGATCGTCGACATCACCGGCGTGCGGGTCGTCGACACGCAGGTGGCGCAGCATCTGCTGCGCACCGCCGCGGCCGTGCGGCTGATGGGGGCCGAGGCGATCATCTCCGGCATCTCGCCCAAGATCGCCCAGACCATGGTCGAGCTTGGCGTCGATGTGGGCGAGGTGACGACGCGTCCCTCGATACGCGCCGCGCTGGCCGAGGCGTTCCGCCGGGTCGGCTTCCAGATCAGCCGCATCGAGGATTCCCGTGTCTGAGGCGGCCTCGATCTACAGCGTCGACAAGGTCCTGCTCGTGGCGATCCGCGACAACATCACCGACACCGACATCATCAACCTGCAAGAGGATCTCTCCGAGCGGATCGTCGACGAGGCGGCGCGGGGCGTGGTGATCGACATCGCCGCGCTCGAGATTGTCGATACCTTCGTCGGCCGGATCCTCGCGCAGCTCTCCTCGATCTCGCGGCTGCTTGCGGCCGAGACCTATATCGTCGGCATGCGCCCGGCGGTGGCGATGACGCTTGTGGAGCTTGGCATGGATCTGCCGGGATCGCGGACCGCGCTGTCGCTCAGCCACGCCCTGCGGTCCCTGAAGGCCAAGGGGCTGGCGTGAGCGCCACGCCGCCGGAACCGGCGGCGCGGGTGGAACTGCGTCAGGAGCGCGACGTCGCGGCCGCGCGGATCGCCGTGTCGCGGGCGATGGACGCGATGGGGGCGCGTGCACTACGAAAGACCCGCTTCGTCACCGCGGTGAGCGAGATCGCCCGAAACGCGCTCGACCACGGGGGCGGCGGGGTGCTCGAAGTCTATCGGCTCGAGCGGCCCTTGCGGATCATGATCCGCTGCCGCGACGAGGGGCCAGGCATCGCCGATCTGGATCAGGCGATGACCGACGGCTTTTCGACCGCGCGTAGCATGGGCAAGGGTCTTGGCGGTGCGCGGCGGCTGGTCGAGGCGTTCCGCATCGAGAGCCGTCCGGGGTCGGGCACCACCGTCGAAATGGAGGCCAAGCCATGAGACACGCCGTCGACATCACCGATCCCAGCGCCGTGGCGGAATCGCGACGGCTTGCACGGGGGCTGGCCGCCTCGGCTCGGGTCGATGCGACCCGCGCCGAGGCGCTGGCGATTGTCGTCACCGAGATGGCGACCAACCTGCTGCGCCATGCGGGCGGCGGCCAGCTTCTATTGCAGGCGCAGCCCGGCGCGGGGCGGCGGGTGACGCTGGCCGCGATCGACAGCGGCCCCGGCATTCCCGACATTGATCTCGCGCTGTCGGACGGCTTCTCGACCGGGTCGAGCGCCGGCGGCGGCCTCGGGGCGATGCGGCGGCTGGCCGACAGCTTCGAGATCCGCTCGACGCCGGGGCGCGGCACCGTGGCGGTCTGCGGCTTTGGCGCGCCGCCGGTGATGGCCGGGGTCGAGGTAGGCGCCTTCCTGGTGAACTATCCCGGGGACCGCGCCTGCGGCGACGGCGTGTTCGCCCGCGACGTGGCGGGACGGGTCGATCTCATGGCGGTGGACGGCCTTGGCCACGGCGCGCGCGCCGAAGCCGCCGCCGAGGAGGCGATCGCCGGGCTCTCCGGATTGCGCGGCGACGATCCGTCGGGGATCCTGTCCGAGCTGTCGACCCGTCTCGCGGGGAGCCGTGGCTCGGTCGCGGCGCTGGCACAGATCGAGGCGGCGGACGGGCGGCTTCGGCTGGCCGGGATCGGCAACATCGCGGCGCTTCTGGTGCAGCCGGGCGGACAGGTGAGGCGGCTGATCAGCCGCGAGGGTCGGTTGGGCGGCGCTGTGCGCCAGCCGCCGGTGGAGACGGCCACGATGCGGCCGGGCGACGTGCTGATCCTGCACAGCGACGGGCTGTCAACCTTGCGCAGCCATGCCGATCTGCCGGCGACGGCGGGGATGAGCTGCGCGATGATCGCCGCCCATTTGATCCGCGACCGCAACAAGGGCCGCGACGACTGCTGTGCGCTGGTGGCGCGGCTTGCCCCGGAGAATATCGCATGAGACTGACCACTCTGAAGATCGAGGCCGACGAGGACATCGTGCGGCTGCGCATGGTCGGCCAAGAGGTGGCGCGGCGTTGCGGTTTCGCCAAGTTCGCCGAGACCCGCATCGTCACGGCGCTGCTGGAGTTGGGGCGCAACATCGTCCAGCACGGCGGCGGCGGGCGCATGACGCTGTCGCTCGAACCGCAGGGAAGCGGGCTCGCGCTCGGCGTCGAGGCGGTGGATCAGGGGCCGGGCATCCCTGATCTCGACGCGCGTCTTTCGAACGCGGATCCGCTGCCCGGAACGGCGCGGGCACCGGGTCTGGGGCTCGGGCTGCGCGGCGTGCAGCGCATCGCCGATCGCTTCGAAGTCGAGAGCGGTGCCGAGGGGACGCGCATCCTCGCGGGGTTCGACACCCGCCTTGCCGCCTCCGAGGCCGCGCCGGTCGCCGCCGGGATCGGTGAGGCGCTGGCTGCGCTGCGCCGCGCCGACCCAGCGGCGATGCTGGCCCAGCAGAACCGCGACCTGCTTGACGCGCTCGAGGAGCGCGACCTGCTGATGGCCGAGGTGCACCACCGCACCAAGAACAACCTCGCCCTCGTGACCGGACTGATGCGGCTGTCGCGCTCGGCCGCCAAGACCGAGGAGACGAGGGGCGTGCTACGCGATCTGGAATTGCGGGTGAAGGCGATCACCGCGATCCACGACCAGCTGCAGCGCGCCGCCGCCGCCGACAGCGCCGCCTTGCTGCCCTTGCTGCGCGATGTGGCCGAGCAGACGCGGCAGGCCTTCTCGACACCTGACCAGGAGGTGAAGGTTGTCGTCACCGGCGAAACGTTGCTCTTGTCGGGAAACGCCGCGACCGATCTCGCATTGGCGGCGGGCGAGCTGATGACCAACGCCTGCAAGCACGCTTTCGCCGGGCGCGAGAAGGGGCGCCTGCATGTGTCTCTCAAGCGCGAGGAGGGGGTGCTGAAGCTCACCGTTTCCGATGATGGCTGCGGCCTCGCGCCGGGAATGGAGCGGCCCGAGCGGTCCGACTCGCTCGGTTGGCGGATGATCCGGACCATGGTGCAGAAGCATGGCGGCTTCGTGCGCACTTCGAACGGAGAGGGCGGGCTAAGCGTCGAGCTGGGCTTCGGAGAAGCGCAACTCGGGCTGATCGAAGGCTGAACCGCATAAAAAACGGCGGCTCCAGGGAGGGAGAGCCGCCGCTATTTCGAACCGGACGCGCCCGGGAGGAAGGCTGTCCTGCCATCAAACCCCGATGCGGCGGAAAAGATCCGCGGCATTTCGAGGAAAGGGTCAGGCGCGCTTGGCGGCCTGCAGGGCGATGTCGTCGATCATCGAGCGGTGAATGCCCAGATCGACGAGTTCGCGGTCGCTCAGAGCCGAAAGCTCGCGCTGCGTGATGCGATAGGCGCGTGACTTGGCGCGGCGCTCGGCAAGGCTGGCGCCGAGACGGGCGAAGAAGGAGGGGCGGGCGGTCTGGTTGGTGGTGAAGCTGGTCATGATCTGCGTTCCTCGGGGTCTGGATGGGCCACCCCTCGGGGCGGCGTGTCTGGCTGGCGTCATCATCGGCGCCGTTGACCCCCATCTGGGCCTCTTGGCGGTCGGAGACCACATCCAACCACGCCGCAGCGACTTGCAGCCCCTGCATGGCGATGGCGCAGAGGCCTCGGGTGATCCGAACCGCTTCGGGCCGGTGTCGTCATCCGGGGCGTCGCTGGCCGCCGGGGCGCTCAAACCGCCGGGGCGCTCAAACCGGCGGGGCGCTCAAACCGGCGGGGCGATCGACCCGGCGTCGACGATCTCGAAATCGCCGACGCATTGCAGATCGGCCAGCGCCCGGCCCTCGATCGCGCCGATCAGCCCCTGCGCCAGCGGCTCCCAGCTTTGCGCCAGCGCCGAGCGGGTCCCGGAGGTCGGTGGCACCGCCATCAGGTCTTCGCCCGGGAGCATGTCGTCATGCACCACCACCGACACGTCGCCCGGCACCTTTAGGCCAAGCATCGACAGCGCGCTGTAGATGCCCTTGGCGATCAGCATGTTGCCCGCGATCAGCGCGGTGGGGCGATCCGACTGCATGCTCATCATCCTGAGCGTGGCAAGGGCGCCGACGCTCTCGGTCATCTGGCCGTGCTCGTGCAGCATCGGATCGGCGGGCACGTCGGCCGCGCGCAGCGCCATCTCCCAGCCCGCCCGCCGGTGCGCCACGTAGCACATGGACCGCACCCCGTTCACGAAGCCGATCCGGCGGTGCCCAGCGCGCAGCAGCATCGCCGCCAGTTCGCGGCCTACGGCGATGTTGTCGATGTCGTAGAAGGGGTAGTCGGGGGCAAGCGCGCCACGCCCATGCATGACCAGCGGCACGCCGCGCCGTTGCAGATAGGCGACCCGCGGGTCGGCGTCCTCGGGCTCGATCAGCACGAAGCCGTCGAGTGAGCCGCCGTCGATGAGCCTGCGATGCACCTCGACCACGTCCTCGCCCTCCTCGGCGGCATTGAGCACGAACAGCCGCCCTTGCCGCGAGAAGGCGCTCGACAGGCCGCGCACCATCTGCACGAACATGCTGTCGCGCGGGGTGCGATCCTGCGGCGGCAGCACGAGGCCGACGATGCCGGACCGCCCCGAAGCCAGCTTGCGTGCCGAAAGATTGGGGCGGTAATTCAAGGCTCTGGCCGCTTCTCGGGCGCGAATCTTGGTCTCGGTGCTGACATCGTCATGATCGTTGAGCGCGCGACTCACCTGCGTGACCGACAGCCCCGTGTAAGCCGCGATGTCCTTGAGCGTCGCCGACATGAATGTCCCCTCGATAGCTGGCGGCACCTTGCCAAGCCGAAACGCTTCGGGCAAGCCTCGTCGCGACCCGATGGCACATGGGACGAAAGGATTCGAGATGAGCAAGGCGAATTGGTGGAAGGGCGCGGTGATCTATCAGGTCTATCCGCGCTCGTATCAGGACGGCAACGATGACGGCATCGGCGATCTTCGGGGCATCACCGAGCGGCTGCCGCATATCGCCGAGCTTGGCGCCGATGCGGTCTGGCTGTCGCCGATCTTCACCTCGCCGATGGCCGACATGGGCTATGACGTGTCGAACTACACCGACATCGATCCGACCTTCGGCACGCTCGCCGATTTCGACACGATGGTCGCGCGCGCCCACGAGCTGGGCCTCAAGGTGATGATCGACCAGGTGCTGTCGCACAGCTCGAACCAGCACCCCTTCTTCGAGGAAAGCCGTTCGAGCCGCGACAACCCCAAGGCCGACTGGTACGTCTGGGCCGACCCCAGGCATGACGGCTCGGCCCCCAACAACTGGCAGGCCATCTTCGGCGGCATCGCTTGGGAGTGGGAGCCGCGGCGGCGGCAGTACTACTTCCACAACTTCCTGAAGGAGCAGCCCGACTTCAACTTCCACAACCCGGAAGTGCAGGACTGGTTGCTCTCGACGATGCGCTTCTGGCTCGATCGCGGCGTCGACGGCTTCCGCCTCGACACGGTGAACTTCTATTTCCATGATCGTCACCTGCGCGACGACCCGGCTGATTTCCGTCTCAGCGGGACGCAGGCGGTCAAGCCCTACGACATGCAGTACCATATCTTCTCGAAGAACCAGCCCGAGAACATCGCCTTCCTCGAGAAGATGCGCCGCCTGATGGACGAGTACGAGGACCGCACACTGGTGGGCGAGGTCGGCGAGAGCCATCACCCGATCGAGATCATGGGCGAATACACCTCGGCCAACCGCCTGCACATGGCCTACAGTTTCGAGATGCTGGGGCCGAATTTCACGGCCGAGCATTTTCGTCACCAGATCGACCAGTTCTTCAAGCTCGCTCCCAAAGGCTGGCCCTGCTGGGCGCTATCGAACCACGACGTGCCACGCCACGTGACGCGCTGGGCTGGGCATGGCGATCAGGACGCGGTGGCCAAGCTCGCGGCAGCGATGCTCTTGTCGATGGAGGGCTCGATCTGCCTCTATCAGGGCGAGGAGCTGGGCCAGACCGAGACCGAGCTGGAGTTCGAGGAGCTGACCGACCCGCAGGGCATCAACTTCTGGCCTGCCGACAAGGGCCGCGACGGTTGCCGCACGCCGATGGTCTGGGAGCGGGCCGCCGCGAATGCGGGCTTTTCCAAGAACGACGCGCCATGGCTGCCGGTGAAGGCGCCGCAGGCCGCGCGCGCCGTCGACACGCAAAAGGGCGTCGACGGGTCGGTGCTCGAAACCTACCGCGCGCTTTTGAAGTTGCGCCGCGAGACGCCCGACCTGCGTGTGGGCCGCACCATGTTTGCCGAGACCGAGGAGCCGGTGCTGGCCTTTCATCGCGGCGACAAGACCGTCTGCGCCTTCAACCTGTCGGACCAGCCGCGTGAGATCGAGATCGGCGGCATCGCCGAGACGCTGTTCGCCAACTCGGCCGAGACCGCCGACGGCAAGGTCTGGCTCGGTCCCAACGGCGCGCTGATCGCCCGCCTGGCCTGAGATCACGATCGGCGGCGCGGCTCATGGGGCCGCGCCGTCACGTCTCAAGCCACCTTTTGGCGTTCCGGCAAAACTGTTAGGAGGCCACAACTGGCTTGAAGGATCGATCGATGATGCCCAAAGACTTTGCCCGCACCGGCGTTCCGGGTCTCGATGACGTGCTCTCGGGCGGACTGACGCGGCGCCATGTCTTTCTGGTCGAGGGGTCGCCCGGCACCGGCAAGACCACCACCGCCATGCGGTTTCTGCTGGAAGGCGCGGAGAAGGGCGAGACCTGTCTTTACGTGACATTGTCGGAGACCGAGGAAGAGCTGCGCGACAGCGCCGCCTCGCATGGCTGGACCCTCGACGAGCGGATCTCGGTCTTCGAGGTGGTCCCGGCAGAAAGTCTGCTCGACGCCGATCAGCAGCAGAGCCTGCTCTATTCCTCGGATCTCGAACTGGGCGAGGCGACACGGCAGATTTTCGCCGCCTTCGAGCGGATCCGTCCCGAGCGGGTGGTGATCGACAGCCTGTCCGAGATCCGGCTGCTGGCGCAGGGCTCCTTGCGCTATCGCCGTCAGATCCTTGCCATGAAGCATTACTTCGCGCGGCAGGACGCCACCGTCCTGATGCTCGATGACCTGACGGCCGAGACGCAGGACCGCACCGTGCACAGCGTCGTGCATGGGGTGATCCAACTCGAGGAGCTGGCGCCCGATTACGGTGCCGAACGGCGGCGTTTGCGCGTCACCAAGTATCGCGGTCAGCGTTACCGGGGCGGATATCACGATTTCGCCATCAAGACAGGCGGCATCGAGGTGTTTCCACGCCTCGTGGCGCTGGAACATCGGGTGGGTTACGAGCGCGACGCGCAGGCCAGCGGCATCGAGGCGCTCGACCGCCTTCTTGGCGGCGGCATCGACCGCGGGACGAGCACTCTGCTTCTTGGGCCGTCGGGCACCGGCAAGAGCCTGTTCGCGCTGCAATTCGCCATCGCCGCCATCGAACGGGGCGAAAAGGCGGCCATGTTCTCCTTCGACGAGGAGTTGGGCCTGCTGGAGATGCGGCTTTTGAAGATCGGCATCGACATCGCGGCGATGCGCAAGAGCGGCGCGCTGCTGCTCGAACAGATCGACGCGGCCGAGATGTCGCCCGGCGAATTCGCGCAGCGGGTGCGCGACTGCGTGACCCGGAACGGCGCGCGCACCGTCGTGATTGACAGCATGAACGGCTATCAGGCCGCGATGCCGCAAGAAAACGCGCTGGTACTGCACATCCACGAACTCTTGCAGTTCCTCAACCGTCAGGGAGCCACGACCTATCTGACTGTGGCGCAGCACGGCCTCGTCGGCGACATGCAGTCGCCGCTCGACGTGACGTACATCGCCGACACGGTGATCCTGCTGCGTTACTTCGAGGCGCTGGGCCGGGTCCGCCGGGCGGTGTCGGTGGTCAAGAAGCGCACCGGCCCGCATGAAGACACGATCCGCGAGTTCAAAATCACGCAGCGCGGGCTCGAGCTTGGCGCGCCCTTGTACGGCTTCCAGGGGGTGCTGCGTGGCGTGCCCGATTTCGTCGGCGCCTCCGACCCGTTGATGGAGGCAAACGCGAATGACGTCGTCCGGTGATGCTCTCGCCAGCGCGCGCGCTCTGATCCTGACGCCGCATGGGCGGGATTCCAGACTGGCGGCGGCCCTGCTCACCGAGGTCGGGCAGGCTTCGCAGATATGCGACGATCTCGACGCTTTCGTCTCGGGCCTCGGAGAGGACACGGCCTTCGGCATCCTGACAGAAGAAACGGTGCGCCATGCCGACCTCGCGCCGCTCTTGGCGGCGATAAGCGCGCAGCCGAACTGGTCGGCGCTGCCCTTCATCGTGCTCACCCGGCATGGCGGCGGGCCCGAGCGCAACCCCGAAGCCGCGCGGCTGTCGGAGATCCTCGGCAATGTCACCTTCCTTGAGCGCCCGTTTCACGCCACGACCTTCGCAAGCGTCGTGCGCGGCGCCCGGCGTGGCCGAGAGCGGCAGTTCGAGACCCGTGCCGCCGTCATGCAACTGCATCGCAGCGATGAGACGCTGCGCACCGCACTCATGGCTGGACGGCTCGGTGCTTGGGAACTTCATCCCGCCAGCCGGGAGCTGATCTGTTCTCCGACGTTGCGGACGATCTTCGGTCGACCCGCGGACGGGACCTTCGATTTTCATGATTTCGTGAGCAGCATTCACGAGGATGACCTCGACCGGGTGATGGCGACGATCGAAAATGCGACCATCGAGGGTCGGGATTACGCGGTGGAGTTTCGCACGGTCTGGCCCGATGGCAGCCTGCATTGGGCCGAGGCGCATGCGCGTATCCAGCACGATCCCGACGGCACGCCGCGGCTGATCGGTGTCACATCGGATGTGACCGCCCGCAAGCAGGCCGAGACCAACCACCGTGAGCAGACTGAGGAGCTGGAGCGCCGCGTGGCGCAGCGCACTGCCGAGTTGGAAAGCGCGCATGCCCGCGTGCTCGAGGAAATCCGTCAGCGCGAACGCACCGAAGGCCAGCTTCTGCAAAGCCAGAAGATGGAGGCGATCGGCCAGCTCACCGGCGGCGTGGCGCATGATTTCAACAATCTGCTGATGGCTGTGCTTGGCAATCTCGACCTGCTGTCGCGCCATGTCACGGACGACCCGCGCGCGGCGCGGCTGATCGACGGCGCGATCCAGGGCGCGCAGCGCGGCGCGGCGCTGACCCAGAGGCTTCTGGCCTTCGCCCGGCGGCAGGAGCTCAAGATCGAACCGCGTGGTCTGGCCGATCTGGTGCGCGGCTCCGAGGACCTGCTGCGCCGCTCCGTCGGTGACGGGGTCGAGCTGAGCTTCAGCCTCCCCGACGGGCTGCCGCCGGCGCAGGTGGATGGCAACCAGTTCGACCTCGCATTGCTCAACCTCGCGGTCAACGCCCGCGACGCCATGCCCGGCGGTGGTCGGCTCGCCATCGCCGTCGACCTGTGCGAGGCCACGGGCGACGAGGATCTCGCGGCGGGCCGCT
Source organism: Limimaricola cinnabarinus (assembly GCF_047631075.1). NCBI lineage: Bacteria > Pseudomonadati > Pseudomonadota > Alphaproteobacteria > Rhodobacterales > Paracoccaceae > Limimaricola > Limimaricola cinnabarinus. The sequence goes on along the minus strand of NZ_JBLHYX010000009.1, from coordinate 132,654 downwards.
ACCTGCGACTTTCGGTCAGCGACACCGGGCTTGGCATGGATGCGGCGACGCTGGAGCAGGCGACGCAGCCGTTCTTTTCGACCAAGGAGTTGGGCAAGGGGACGGGACTCGGCCTGTCGATGATCCACGGCCTCGCCCAGCAGCTACAGGGCGCGCTGCGCCTCTGGAGCCGTCCCGGCGAGGGCACGCGGGCCGAGCTGTGGCTGCCGGTCGCGCAGGTCGAGGAGAAGGGCGCTGAGCGTCCCGCGCCGCCGCCCGCCACCGCGCAAGCTTCGCGTGGGGTGCTGAGGATTCTCTTTGTCGACGACGACGCGCTGATCGCGATGAGCAGCGTCGATCTGCTGGAGGATCTGGGCCATCACGTCACCCAGGCGGGGTCCGGCGAACAGGCGCTCGCGGTGCTTGAAAGCGATGCGGAGATCGACCTGATGATCACCGATTTCTCGATGCCGCGAATGAATGGCGGCGAGCTGTCGCGCCATGCCCGCGACCTGCGGCCCGATCTGCCGATCCTGTTGGCCACCGGCTATGCCGAGCTGCCCGAGGGCGGCATGATCGACCTGCCGCGACTGGCCAAGCCATATATGCAACGCCAGCTCGAAGAAGAGATCGCCCGGATGGGACTTTGACATCGCGGCATGGTTTGCGTTCGTGGTTTGTGCTAGGGATCGGAAAAACCACGTAGAACAAGGCCGGGGCGCAGGGCAGTCGCGATCGGCAGATGGGGGCACATGCGAGTCATCGGTATTGATCCGGGTCTTCGGAATCTCGGCTGGGGCGTGATCGAGAGCACGGGCGCGCGGCTACGTCACGTCGCCAACGGCACCTGCCATTCCGAGGGCGACGACCTTGCCGAGCGGCTTCTGTCTCTGGCCTACCGGCTGCGCGCGGTGATCGCCGAGCATGGCCCCGAGGCGGCGGCGGTGGAGCATGTCTTCGTCAACTCGGACGGCGCGGGCACGCTCAAGCTCGGCCAGGCGCGGGGCATCGCCTTGATGATCCCGGCCGAGGCGGGGCTGGCGGTGGGCGAATACATGCCATCGACCATCAAGAAGGCGGTGGTCGGCAACGGCGCGGCCGCCAAGGCGCAGGTGCAGCACATGGTCAAGCTTCAGCTTCCGGGTGTGAGGCTCGACAGCGCCGACGCCGCAGACGCGCTTGCGGTCGCGATCTGCCACGCGCATCACCTGCAATCGGCGGGGCATCTGGCGGCGGCGGTGGCGCGCGCCGAGGCAGGGAGGGTGCGGGCGTGATCGGCCGCATCGCCGGACGGCTCGAATATCGCGCCTCCGATCACGTGCTGATCGACGTGCGCGGCGTGGGCTATGTGGTCTATGTCTCCGATCGGGTGCTGGCACAGCTGCCCGGACCGGGCGAGGCGGTGGCGCTCTATACCGAACTTCTGGTGCGCGAGGACATCCTGCAACTTTTCGGCTTTCCGACGTTGGTCGAAAAGGAATGGCACCGGCTATTGCTCACGGTGCAGGGGATCGGCGCCAAGGCGTCCTTGGCGATCCTCGGCGCGCTGGGCGCGGACGGGCTTGGTCGGGCGATCGCCTTGGCCGACTGGTCGGCGGTGGCGCGGGCCAAGGGGGTCGGCCCCAAGACCGCGCAGCGGGTGGTCAACGAACTCAAGGACAAGGCGCCCTCGATCATGTCGATGGGCGCACAGCCCGCCGCGATGCGCGATGAAGACGCCGATGCGGTGATCGAGGACGCGCCGGGCGAGACCCTTGCGCCCAAGCGCAAGCCCGCCAGAAAGAAGGACGAGGGCAGCGCCGCCGCGCAGGCCGAGGCGCTCTCGGCGCTGGGCAATCTCGGATACGGGCTGTCCGAGGCGGCGGGCGCGGTGGCGGAATCCGCGCATGAGGCGCCCGAGGCCGACACCGCGGCGCTGATCCGCGCGGCGCTGCGCAAGCTTGCGCCCAAGGAGCGGTGAGTTGCCGCGCCCTCTTTTGCGGCATCCTCGCGATGCATAGGACCGAACCATGACCGACACCCCTGATCCCGCGCTGCGCCCCGAACGGCTTCCCGAGGACCACGACCGCGCTTTGCGGCCACAGGGGCTCAATGAATTCATCGGTCAGGCCGAGGCCCGCGCCAATCTGCGCATCTTCATCGAGAGCGCGCGGATCCGGGGGGAGGCGATGGACCACACGCTGTTCCACGGCCCGCCGGGTCTGGGCAAGACGACGCTGGCGCAGATCATCTCGCGCGAGCTGGGCGTGGGCTTTCGCATGACCTCGGGGCCCGTGCTGGCCAAGGCGGGCGATCTCGCGGCGATCCTCACCAATCTCGAGCCGCGCGACGTGCTTTTCATCGACGAGATCCACCGGCTCAACCCCGCTGTGGAGGAGGTGCTGTATCCAGCGCTCGAGGACTACGCGCTCGATCTGGTGATCGGCGAGGGGCCTGCCGCGCGCACCGTGCGGATCGAACTGCAGCCCTTCACGCTAGTGGGGGCCACGACCCGGCTCGGTCTGCTGACCACGCCGCTGCGCGACCGCTTCGGCATCCCGACGCGGCTGCAATTCTATACCGTCGACGAGTTGCACGAGATCGTCACCCGCAATGCTCGCCTGCTCGGCACGCCCGCCGATGACGCAGGGGCGCGCGAGATCGCGCGGCGGGCGCGCGGCACGCCTCGGATCGCCGGGCGGCTGCTGCGCCGGGTTGTCGATTTCGCGGTTGTCGAGGGCGACGGGCGGGTCACGCAGGAGCTGGCCGACAGCGCGCTGACCCGGCTCGGCGTCGACGATCTGGGCCTTGACGGAGCCGACCGGCGCTACCTGCGCCTCATTGCCGAGGCCTATGGCGGCGGCCCGGTGGGGATCGAGACGCTTTCGGCGGCTCTGTCCGAAAGCCGCGATGCGCTCGAGGAGGTGATCGAGCCGTTCCTGCTGCAACAGGGATTGATCCAGCGCACGCCGCGCGGCCGGATGCTGGCGCATGCCGCATGGCGACACCTTGGATTGGCGGTGCCGCGTCCCCCGGAGGCGGGGCAGGGCGTGCTGTTCGACTGAGCCTCCGGCGCTGGACGCGCGGGGCCGCGCCGCGTATTCCCTCGTGAAACAGGAGGACCGGCCATGCTGGATGCGAAAACCGTCGAGGCGATGTTCACCCGAGGTGACGGCAGCTACATGTGCGCCCGCTGGGGCCGCCCCATTGCGCCGGTGGTCTTCGGCGTCGAGGACGAGACGCTCTCGGTGTTGAAATCGGCGCTGCAGGCGCTGTGCCACCTTGCCGATCACGACATGGCCGAGACCGACCCCGAGCTTGGGGTGAACCTGCTGATGTTCTTCTGCCGGGAATGGGACGAGCTGACGGCGGTGCCCGATCTCGACAAGCTGGTGCCGGGTCTGCCCGAACTTCTGACCAAGCTCGAAGAAGGCGACGCCAGCCAGTACCGCGCCTTTCGCTTCGAGCCCGACGGCGCGATCCGCGCGGGCATCGTGTTTTTGCGCATGAAGGGCGAGGCACTTGATACGCCGGCCGACGTGCTGGCGCTGAGCCAGGCGGTGCTGTCGATGCTGACATGGTCCGAGACCGCTTTCGACGCGGCCTCGCCTCTGGCCTCGGTGCCCGATGGCACGGTGGTGCTCAAACCCGAGATCGCCTCGCTCATCCGCGCGGCCTACGACCCGGTGCTGCCCGCCGCCTCCGACGATCCCGCGACCGCGCTGCGCCTGGCGGCGCGGATGGACCATTGAGCCACTGTTTCGAAATCCGGGTCTATTACGAGGACACGGATCTCGCGGGCATCGTCTATTATGCCAACTACCTGAAGTTCATCGAGCGCGCTCGCACCGAATGGGTGCGGGGTCTGGGCGTCGACCAGTCGCGGCTCAAGACCGAGGAGGGGATCGTCTTCGCGGTGCGCCGCGTCGAGGCCGACTACCTGACGCCCGCGCGATTCGACGACGTGCTAGCGGTTGAGACGCGGGTCGAGGAAATCGGCGGCGCGCGGATCACGCTGACGCAGACGGTGCGGCGGGACGACGAGACGTGCTTTGTGGCACGCGTGCAGCTCGTAGCCCTGTCGAACACGGGGCGACCGCAGCGACTTCCCGAAGCTCTCAAGCGCGCCATCGCCGAAGACTGACGGCGCGCGCCGGGGTGCGCGGAGTTCCGCCGACCGGGCGCGGGCGCATTGGCGGGGGCTGTCGCAGGTCACGCCGCCGTGCAAAGCGCGAAGTGGATTTCGCCCGGCGGATCGGTTATGCGCGGCCAAGGCGGCCCGCGAGAGGCCGTGCGCGCGACACAAAGAGCAGGCAGATGGATCAGGTAACCGACTTCTCGATGTGGGCGCTTTTTGCCCGCGCGACGATCACCGTCAAATTGGTCATGATCGCATTGATCCTGGCTTCGATCTGGTGCTGGGCCGTGATCGTCGACAAGATCATCCAGTACCGCGCCGCCCGCGCCGAGGCCGCGCGTTTCGACCGCGCCTTCTGGTCCGGCGAGCCGCTCGACCAGCTCTTCGATGAAATCGGCGCCGAGCCGCATGGCGCGTCGCAGCGCATCTTCAGCGCCGGGATGACCGAATGGCGGCGCTCGCACCGGCAGGATGGCGGGCTGATCGCGGGCGCGCAGGCGCGGATCGACCGCGGCATGGACGTGGCCATCGCCAAGGAGGCCGCGCGCCTGCAGCGCGGTCTGCCCGTGCTCGCCACCACGGGCTCCACCGCGCCGTTCGTCGGCCTCTTCGGCACGGTCTTCGGCATCATGAACGCCTTTATCGAGATTGCCGAGGCGCAGAACACCAACCTCGCCGTGGTGGCACCGGGCATCGCCGAGGCGCTGCTTGCCACCGGTCTCGGCCTGATGGCCGCGATCCCGGCCGTGATCTTCTACAACAAGCTGTCGGCCGATGCCGACCGGCTGATCGGCGGCTACGAGGCCTTCGCCGACGAGTTCTCGACCATCCTGTCGCGCCAGCTGGACAGCTGAGATGGGCGCAGGTGTCATGAAATCGGGTGGCGGCGGCAATCGTCGCGGTCGCCGCCGGGGCCGGGCGCAGCCGATGGCCGAAATCAACATCACGCCCTTCGTGGACGTGATGCTGGTGCTGTTGATCATCTTCATGGTCGCGGCCCCCCTGATGACAGTGGGCATCCCCGTGGAGCTGCCGCAGACCGCCGCCTCGGCGCTGCCATCGGACGAGGAAGAGCCGCTGACCGTCACCGTCACCGCCGAGGGTGGTCTGATGATCCAGACCACCGAAGTGCCGCAGGGCGAACTGATCACCCGGCTTCAGGCAATCGCATCCGAACGCACCAGCAACCGCATCTTCCTGCGCGCCGACGGGGCCAACGCGTGGAACCGCGTGGCCGAGGTCATGGGCGCGCTCAATGCGGGCGGCTTTTCGAACATCGGCCTCGTCACCGACGTGGGCGGCTCGGATTTCGGCGCGGGCGCGCCGACCGCGCTGCCCTCGGGCGGCTGAGGCCCTGATGTCATGAGCACGGGGGGCTACATCTCGGGCATCGGCCATGCCGGCCTGCTGCTCTGGCTCGTCATGGGCTGGGGTCTCGACAGCGAACCGCTGGATTTCGAGGTGGCACCCGTGTCCGTGGTCTCGGGCGAGGAATATGCCGCCCTCGTCGCCGCCACCTCGCCACAGCCGCAGACGGAGGTACCCCCGGCCCCCGAGACGCCCGTGGTCGAGGAGACCCCGCCCGCGCCCGAAGCGCCGCCAGAGACACCGACGGAGGCCGCGCCGCCACCGCCGCCGCCGGAGGCGCCGTCCGAGGAGACGCCGCCGCCGCCCGCGCCCGAACCGCTGCCTGAGCCGCCCGCCGAGGCGGTGGAGGAGATCGCGCCACCGCCGCCGCCGCCTCCGGCTTCGGCTTCGGCCCCACCGCCGAGCCCGCTGCCCGACATTTCCGAGCGCCCGGTGCCGCGCCCCGCGCCCCGCGTGGCCCCCGAGGCCGTCGCCCCGCCGCCGCCCGACGTGCAGGTGGCAGACGAGGTGCGCGAGGCCGCGACGCCGGAGGCCGAGAGCGCCGAGGTCGCCGAGATCGAGGAACAGGCGACCGCGCCCGAGGAAGCCGCGACGGAGATCGTGACCGAAGCCGAGGAGCCCGCGAGCGCCCCCGAGATGCCGCCCGCGCCGCAGGTCGCGGCCCTCGCGCCGCCCTCCGCGCCACGCCCGCCGTCACGGCCCGCTCGCGCGGCGCCTGCGCCCGAACCGGCTCCGGAGACCCCGGCGGAGACCCAGCCCGCGCAGTCGCAGGACGTCGAGCCGGACCCCGAGCCCGCGCCCGCGCCCAGCACTGATACCAGCGATGCCGTGGCGGATGCGCTGGCCGCAGCCCTGGCGAGCACGCCCGCGCCGTCGGCCCCCGCCGCAGCCGCCAATCCCGGCCCGCCGATGACGGGCGGCGAGCAGGACGCCTTCCGCGTTGCGGTGCAGCAATGCTGGAACGTCGATGTCGGCTCCGAGGCGGCGCGAGTGACGCTTACCGTCGCCTTCGATCTCGACCCGCAGGGCCGGGTGCAGGGCGATGTGCGCCGCGTTTCGGGCGATGGCGGCAGCGAGGCGGCGATCGAGGCGGCCTACCAGTCGGCGCGCCGCGCCATCCTGCGCTGCGAAAAGGACGGCTACGTGCTGCCCGCCGACAAGTACGAGCAATGGAAGGAGGTCGAGATGACCTTCGACCCCTCGGGCATGAGGATGCGCTGATGCCGCGCCTCTCGCCCGCGACACCGTTGAACCCGCGCCCCGAACGGGGCGTTGCCCAACCACATGCGGCTGCCCAAGAAGGGGGAACAGACCCCCGCGGCCTGACGGAACGAGGACAATGATGCTGACCAGAACCATCGCGCTTCTGCTGGCGCCGCTCGTCGCGGCTGCCGCTCTTCCGGCGCCCGCGCTCGCGCAGGGCGGCCCTTTGCGGATCACCATCTCCGAAGGCGTGATCGAACCGCTGCCCTTTGCGGTGCCGGGCTTTCAGGCCGAGACTGCAGGAGCCGAGCAGCTTGCGGCCGACATCACCCGCGTCGTCGCGCAGGATCTCAGCGGCACCGGCCTGTTCCGCGAGATCCCGTCCTCTTCCTTCATCTCGACGCCCGGGAGCTTTGCCAGCCCGGTGGCCTATCCCGACTGGCGCGCGATCAACGCGCAGGCGCTGATCACCGGCGCCGTCGCGGTCAATGGCGACCAACTCACTGTGAAGTTCCGCCTTTATGACGTGTTCACCGGCGCCGAGCTGGGCGAAGGGTTGCAATTCGCGGGCACGCGGGGCGGTTGGCGCCGCATGGGTCACAAGGTGGCCGATGCGGTCTATTCCCGCATCACCGGCGAAAGCGGCTATTTCGACAGCCGCGTCGTCTTCGTCTCCGAGAGCGGCGCCAAGGACAACCGTGCGCGGCGTCTGGGCATCATGGATTACGACGGCGAGAACCGGCAGTTCCTGACCGACAGCAACAGCCTCGTGCTGGCCCCGCGCTTTTCGCCCAATGGCGACCGGGTGCTCTATACCAGCTACGAGAGCGGCTTTCCCCGGATCAACCTTCTCGACGTGGCCAGCGTCGGCCGCCGGCAGATCAGCACGGTCGAGGGCGAGATGGCCTTCTCCCCGCGCTTTTCCAAGGATGGCGGCGCGGTGATCTACTCGGTCTCCACCGGTGGCAACACCGACATCTACCGCACCGATCTGAACTCGGGCGCGCATAGCCGCCTGACCTCGGCGCCTTCGATCGAAACCTCGCCGTCGCTGTCGCCCGACGGCAGCCGGATCGTGTTTGAGAGCGACCGCTCGGGCACCCAGCAGATTTATGTCATGTCCGCCTCCGGCGGTGAGCCGCAGCGTATCTCCTTCGGCGAAGGGCGCTATGGCTCCCCGGTCTGGTCGCCGCGCGGCGATCTCATCGCCTTCACCAAGCAGAACGCGGGCCGGTTCCACATCGGCGTGATGCGCACCGACGGATCCGAGGAGCGGCTGCTCACCTCATCCTTCCTCGACGAGAGCCCGACCTGGGCCCCCAACGGCCGGGTGCTGATGTTCACGCGCGAGACCCAAGGCGCCTCCGGCGGACCGCAGGTCCATTCGGTCGATATCTCGGGCCGCAATCTCAAGCCCGTGCCGACGGGCGGCTTCTCTTCGGATCCCTCCTGGGGACCGCTGCAGCAATGACGCGCCGTTTGCACGGGGGCGACCCCGTGCTAGGCATGCCGACAAACACTCCTCGAGGGGCAGGACCTGACACATGAACAAGTATCTCACCGCTTCCATTCTCATCGGCGCTCTGGCGCTCTCGGCCTGCACGCGGCCTGACCGCTTCGGCGCGGGTGCCGGTGCGGGCGCCGACGGTCTCGGCGCGGGCGCCGGTGCGGGCGCGGGCTTCGACCAGTCGGCCGGGATCGGCCAGGGCGGCCTCGGCGGCGCGGGCAACCCCAACAGCCCCGAATACTTCGCCCAGAGCATCGGCGACCGGGTGCTGTTCTCGGTCGACCAGTCGACCCTGACCTCCGAGGCGATGGCGACGCTCGACGGCCAGGCGCAATGGCTGATGACCAACAGCGATTACCTCGCAGTGATCGAAGGCCACGCCGACGAGCAGGGCACCCGCGAATACAACGTGGCCTTGGGTGCGCGGCGTGCCAACGCGGCGCGCGAATACCTGATCTCGCGTGGGGTGCCCTCGTCGCGTCTGCGCACCATCTCCTATGGCAAGGAACGCCCCGTCGCGACCTGCTCGGACCCGAGCTGCTATGCCCAGAACCGTCGTGCCGTCACCGTGATCGCAGCCGGAGCGCTGAGCTGATGCGCCCGCTTCTGCGCCCGCTCGCGCTTCTGTGTGCCCTTGCGGCCCCGGCCGCCGGCGTGGCGCAGGAGCAAGACAAGACCCTCGCCGACATTCGTCAGGAACTGTCGGTGCTCTATGGCGACATCCAGTCGCTCAAATCCGAGCTGAACACCACCGGGGCCGCACCCTCGGCGGTGGGCGGCAATTCGGCGCTGGAGCGGCTCAACGCCATCGAGGCGCAGTTGCAGGGCCTGACCTCCAAGACCGAGGAGCTGGAGTTCCGGATCAACCGGCTCACCACCGATGGCACCAACCGGGTCGGCGATCTCGAATTCCGGATCTGCGAGCTGGAGGACGGGTGCGACATCGGCCAGCTGGGCGACACGCCCAGCCTCGGTGGCGTCGACAGCGCCGCCAATGTTCCCACCCCTGCGGCCCCGGCTCCGACCGGGTCCGGTCCCGCGCTTGCCATCGGCGAGCAGGCGGATTTCGAGCGGGCGTCGGAGGCGCTCGCCCAAGGTGACTTTCGCGGCGCCGCTGACCAGTTTGCGGCCTATGTCCAGACCTATCCCGGCGGCGCGCTGAGCGCCGAGGCCCTGTTCAAGCGCGGCGAGGCCCTGTCGGGTCTGGGCGACAGCTCGGGGGCCGCGCGCGCCTATCTCGACAGCTTCTCGGGCGATCCCGACGGCAAGGTCGCGGCGCAGGCGCTGTTCAAGCTGGGCCAGTCCCTCGCTGCGCTGGGGCAGGTGCCCGACGCCTGCGTGACGCTGGGCGAGGTTGGCACGCGGTTCCCCGGCGATGCGGCCGCCGCCGAGGCGCAGACCGCGATGCGGAGCCTGTCCTGCCAGTGATGGCGGGCCGATGAGCCTGACGCCGGACGCTCTCGTCCGCGCCGCCGCGGCATGTTTCGAGACCGGGCCTTGCGAGGGGCTCGGTCTTGCCGTGTCGGGGGGGAGCGATTCGATGGCGCTGTTGCACATGCTGGCGCCCGAGGCACAGGCGCGGGGCATCACGCTTCGTGCCGCCACGGTGGATCATCGTTTGCGCCCCGAGGCCCGCGCCGAGGCCGCGGCCGTGGCGGCCGCTTGCGCGGGTCTCGGCGTGCCGCACGAGATCCTCGACTGGACCGGCTGGGACAGACGCGGAAATCTGCAGGACGCGGCGCGGCGGGCGCGGCGCAGGCTGCTCGCAGATTGGGCGCAGCGCCACGGTCTCGGCGCGGTGGCCCTGGGGCACACCCGCGATGATCAGGCCGAGACGGTGCTGATGCGGCTGGCGCGGGGCTCGGGCGTCGATGGGCTCGCGGGCATGGCGTCGCGGCGGCAGGCAGACGGGCTCACATGGCTCAGGCCGCTCCTTGGGCTGCGGCGCGACGATCTGCGCGGCTGGCTCATGGCGCAGGGCGTGGGCTGGGTCGAGGATCCCTCCAACGCCGATCCGCGGTTCCAACGGGTCCGTGCCCGCGCGGCGCTCGATGCACTCGTTCCTGTCGGCATCGCGGCAGGAGGGCTGGCCGATACGGCGGATCGCATGGCGATGGCGCGCGCGGCGCTCGAACATCTCGCTGCCACGCTGTCGTTGCAGGCGGTGCGGCTTCGGGCGGGCGCGGTCGAGATCGACGCCGTGATACTGCGCGACGCACCCGAAGAAACCCGGCTGCGGCTCGTCTCGGCGGCGCTGCGCTGGATCGGGGCGTGCGACTACCGGCCCCGTCTGGAAAGCCTGCGCGACGCGCTGGGTCGCGCAGGTGAGGGACGGTGGCGCAGCCTGTCGGGCGTGTTGCTGGCCGAAAAGGGCGGGCGGCTCTGGCTGTGCCGTGAGCCAGGGCGCGTCGAAGCCCCGGTACCGGCGGGTGCCATTTGGGACAGGCGGTGGCGGATCTGCGGGGCCGATGAAGGTGTTACGATCGGGGCGCTTGATGAGCCTGGTCTCGCGCAGTGCCCGGGCTGGCGCGATCTGGGCCTGCCGAGGGCTGCGCTGCTGTCGAGCCCGGCAATCTGGCGGGATGGGATGCTCATCGCGGCGCCTTGCGTGGTACCCGACGCGGCGTATCGCGCGCGGATTGTCGCGGAGTTCCCTTATCCGACGCTTCCGCATTGAAGATGGCGCGGCAATCTCTATTTTGAATTCGTGGCCCGCGACTTCCGTTTTGCGCGGCCAAACCAATTTTCGGAGGAAATCTCTTGGGCAACGCGCGCAACATCGCCTTCTGGGTCGTGCTTTTCTTGCTGATCCTGGCGCTGTTCAACCTGTTCAGCGGCGGGCAGTCCACGCTCCAGTCGAATACCCGCAACTATTCCGACTTCGTTGAAGCGGTCGAGACGGGCAACGTCTCGCAAGTCACGCTCGACGGCGAGGAGGTGCGTTACCGCGGCACCGACGGGCGCGACTACGTCACCATCAAGCCCGAGGACGCCGAGGTCACGCAACTGCTGATCGATCAGGACATCCCGGTGAGCGCGCGCAGCCAGGAACAGTCGGGCTTCACCACCTTCCTGCTGTCGCTGCTGCCCTTCCTGCTTCTGATCGGCGTGTGGATCTACTTCATGAACCGCATGCAGGGCGGCGGCAAAGGCGGGGCCATGGGCTTTGGCAAGAGCCGCGCCAAGCTGCTCACCGAGAAGCATGGCCGCGTCACCTTCGACGACGTGGCGGGCATCGACGAGGCCAAGGACGAGCTTGAGGAGATCGTCGAGTTCCTGCGCAACCCGCAGAAATTCTCGCGTCTCGGCGGCAAGATCCCGAAAGGCGCGCTGCTGGTGGGCCCTCCGGGTACCGGTAAGACGCTTCTGGCACGCGCCATCGCGGGCGAGGCGGGCGTGCCCTTCTTCACCATCTCTGGCTCCGACTTCGTCGAGATGTTCGTGGGCGTTGGCGCCAGCCGCGTTCGCGACATGTTCGAGCAGGCCAAGAAGAACGCGCCCTGCATCGTCTTTATCGACGAAATCGACGCCGTGGGCCGGTCGCGTGGCGTCGGCTATGGCGGCGGCAACGACGAGCGAGAGCAGACGCTGAACCAGCTTCTGGTCGAGATGGACGGCTTCGAGGCCAATGAGGGCATCATCATCGTCGCGGCGACCAACCGTCCCGACGTGCTCGATCCCGCGCTGCTGCGCCCCGGTCGCTTCGACCGTCAGGTTCAGGTGCCGAATCCCGATATCAAGGGCCGTGAGAAGATCCTCGGCGTGCATGCCCGCAAGGTGCCGCTCGGCCCCGACGTGGACCTGCGCATCATCGCGCGCGGCACCCCCGGTTTCTCGGGCGCCGATCTCGCCAACCTCGTCAACGAGGCGGCGCTGATGGCCGCGCGTGTCGGCCGCCGCTTCGTCACGATGATCGATTTCGAAAGTGCCAAGGACAAGGTCATGATGGGGGCCGAGCGCCGCTCCATGGTGATGTCCGAGGACGAGAAGAAGCTGACCGCCTACCATGAGGCGGGCCATGCCGTCGTCGGTCTCAACGTTCCGCAGCACGACCCGATCCACAAGGCGACGATCATCCCGCGCGGTCGCGCGCTGGGTCTCGTGCTGAGCTTGCCCGAGCGTGATCAGCTATCGGTGACCTACACCAAATACACCTCCAAGATCGCCATGGCGATGGGTGGCAAGGTGGCCGAAGAGTTGATCTTCGGGCGTGAGAACGTCACCTCGGGAGCGACCTCGGACATCCAGCAGGTGACCAAGATCGCCCGTGCGATGGTCACGCAGTTCGGCTTCTCCGACAAGATCGGCCATATCGACTATGCCAACGAGCAGCAGAGCTATCTCGGCTCCTACTCGGGCGGGGCAAGTCATTCGGCCGAGACCCAGAAGGTCATCGACGAGGAGGTCCGCCGGATCATCGACGAAGGCTATGACACCGCCAAGCGCATTCTGACCGAGCGACGCGAGGATCTGGAGCGTCTGGCGCAGGGTCTTCTGGAGTACGAGACGCTGACCGGCAACGAGATCACCCGCGTGATCGCCGGCGAGCCGCTCAACCGTGGCGATGACGACGACAGCCAGAAGCCCGAACAGGGTGGCGGCGCGTCGGTCACGGCGATCCCCAAGACCCGCAAGCCCAAGCCCACGGATGGCGGCGTCCCCGAACCCAGCGCCTGATCCGCGTTTCACGCAACAGGCGGCAAGCCCCGGCACCGAAAGGCGCCGGGGCTTTTTCGCGGCCGCTTGAGCGCGGCCCGTCCGGCTGGCAAGAGTGACGCATTCCCGTCCGGAGTTGCCCATGCCCGCCCTTGCCCCTACCGAATTTCACGGCCGCATAACTTGGCTCGGTCGCGTGCCGCACCGAGAGGCCAAGCCGATCGAGACCGAGGCGCTGGAGGAGATGCCCTTGGGCTTCGACGGGCTCGCCGGGGAGGTCCATGCGGGGCTGACGCGGCCCTCATGCTCGCGCGTCACCTCGCAGCACGTCCGGGGCACTGAGATCCGCAACAGCCGCCAGCTCAGCATTGTTGGGGCCGAGGAACTGGCGACGATCGCCGCCAAGCTCGGGTTGGAGAGGATCGATCCTGCGTGGCTCGGGGCCTCGGTCGTGGTTGAGGGGCTGCCGGACTTCAGCCACCTGCCACCCTCGGCGCGGCTGCAGGGGCCGGATGGCTGCACGCTGGTGATCGACATGCAGAACCGCCCCTGCCAGTTTCCCGCGATGACCATCGAGGCGGCCCATCCCGGGCAGGGCAAGGGGTTCAAGGCCGCCGCCCATGGCCTGCGGGGCGTCACCGCATGGGTCGAGCGGCCCGGCACGCTGCGCCGGGGCGACGCGCTGCGGCTGCATCTGCCGGACCAGAGAGCGTGGCGTCCCGATGCCAAGAGCGACGTTTAAGCGCGTCGAAGGGTCGCCGGGGTGCGGGACAGCGCCGCCCGGGCCGCGACGCTGGGACAGGGAAGAGGGAGCTCAGACATGGCGCAGAAAACCGACATCGAGATCGCCCGCGCGGCGGACAAGCTGCCGATCCGCGAGATCGGCGCGCGGCTCGGCATCGAGGAGGGCGACCTGCTCCCCTATGGCCACGACAAGGCCAAGATATCGCAGCCTTTCATCGACAGTCTCAAGGGGCGGCCCGACGGCAAGCTGATCCTCGTGACGGCGATCAACCCGACGCCTGCGGGCGAGGGCAAGACCACGACCACCGTGGGCTTGGGTGATGCCATCAACCGGATCGGGCGCAAGGCGGCGATCTGCATCCGCGAGGCATCATTGGGCCCGAATTTCGGTATGAAGGGCGGGGCGGCTGGCGGCGGATATGCGCAGATCGTGCCGATGGAGGAGATGAACCTCCATTTCACCGGCGATTTCCACGCGATCACGAGCGCGCACAACCTGCTCTCGGCGATGATCGACAACCACATCTACTGGGGCAACGAGCTCGACATCGACATCCGCCGTATCACGTGGCGGCGGGTGATGGACATGAACGACCGGGCGCTGCGGCAGATCACGGCGAGCCTTGGCGGGGTCTCGAACGGCTTTCCGCGCGAGGCGGGCTTCGACATCACCGTCGCCTCCGAAGTGATGGCGATCCTGTGCCTCGCCACCGATCTGCACGACCTTGAAAGGCGCCTCGGCGACATGATCGTGGCCTATCGCCGGGATCGCACGCCGGTCTTCGCGCGCGATCTCAAGGCCGACGGCGCGATGACGGTGCTGCTGCGCGACGCGATGCAGCCCAACCTCGTGCAGACGCTCGAGAACAACCCCGCCTTCGTGCATGGCGGCCCCTTCGCCAACATCGCGCATGGCTGCAACTCGGTCATTGCCACCACCACGGCGCTCAAGCTCGCGGATTTCGTGGTGACCGAGGCGGGCTTCGGCGCCGATCTCGGGGCCGAGAAGTTCTTTGACATCAAGTGCCGCAAGGCCGGGCTGCATCCCGACGCCGCCGTGCTGGTGGCGACGATCCGCGCGCTCAAGATGAATGGCGGCACCGCCAAGGAGGATCTGGACCACCACGACCCCGAGGCCGTGGCGCGCGGTTGCGCCAATCTCGGGCGGCATTTGTCGAACCTCAAGGGGTTCGGCGTGCCGGTGGTCGTGGCGATCAACCATTTCGACGGCGACAGCGAGACCGAGATCGCCGCCGTCATGGAGTATGTCCGCCATCACGGTTCGGAAGCGGTGCTGTGTCGCCATTGGGCCGAGGGCGGGCGCGGGGCCGAGGCACTGGCCGAGCGGGTCGTGGCGCTGGCCGAAAGCGGCGCCTCGGCCTTCTCGCCGCTCTATGAGGACGAGATGGGGCTGTTCGACAAGATCGACACCATCGCGCGGCGCATCTACCATGCCGATCAGGCCATCGCCGATGCCAAGATCCGTGACCAGCTCCACGCGTGGGAGGCGCAGGGCTATGGCCATTTGCCAGTCTGCATGGCCAAGACGCAATACAGCTTCACCACCGATCCGACCCGGCGCGGCGCGCCCACGGGCCATGACGTGCCGGTGCGCGAGGTGCGGCTTTCGGCAGGGGCAGGCTTTGTCGTCGCGGTCTGCGGAGAGATCATGACCATGCCCGGCCTGCCGAGCCGCCCCGCCGCCGAGCGTATCCGCCTGTCGAAGGACGGTCACGTCGAGGGGCTGTTCTAGCTCGTCAAGCTGTGGGAAAAGGCGCGCCAGCAGCTTTGCGAAAGGGGTTCCGATGAGTGCAGCGGCCGAAATCGGCGACATGGCAACGCTTCGACGCGAGATCGACGCGATCGATGCGGATCTGGTGCGGCTTCTGGCACGCCGCGCCTCGATGATCGAGCGGGCGATCGAGCTGAAGCCGGGCGAGGGGCTCCCCGCCCGGATCGACACCCGCGTGCGCGACGTGTTGGAAAAGGTGATCGCGCGCGCCCATGCCGAAGGGCTCGATACCGATCTCGCCGAGCGGCTGTGGCGCGAGATGATGGAGCATTTCATCGCGCGCGAGGAAGAGGTTCTGGGCAAGGGGGACGCGACATGACCGCCACGATCATCGACGGCAAGGCCTTTGCCGCCGACATCCGGGGCCGTGTGGCCGAACAGGTCACGGCGCTCAAGGCGGCGCATGGCATCACCCCCGGCCTCGCCGTGGTGCTGGTGGGCACGGACGCGGCCTCGGAAGTCTATGTGAAGTCCAAGGGCCGGATGACGGGCGAAGTCGGCATGGAAAGCTTTTCGCATCGCCTGCCGGAGGAGACCTCGGAAGCGGATCTTCTGGCTCTGGTCGAGCAGTTGAACGCCGACAGGTCGGTGCATGGCATCCTCGTGCAGCTTCCTTTGCCGTGTCACATGAACTCGGACGCGGTGATCAACGCGATCGATCCGGCCAAGGACGTGGACGGCTTTCACATCTCGAATGTCGGCCTGCTCGGCACCGGCCAGAAGGCGATGGTGCCCTGCACGCCGCTGGGCTCCCTGATGATGTTGCGCGATCACTTGGGCGACATGTCGGGCAAGGAGGCGGTGGTGATCGGTCGCTCCAACATCGTGGGCAAGCCGATGGCGCATCTGCTCCTGGGCGAAAACTGCACGGTGAGCATCGCGCACAGCCGCACGAAGGACATCGCCGATGTCGTGCGCCGTGCCGACATCGTCGTCGCCGCCGTGGGCCGGCCCGGCATGATCAAGGGCGACTGGATCAAGCCCGGCGCCACGGTGATCGACGTTGGCATCAACCGGGTGGAGGTCGAGGATGGCAAGACCCGGCTGGTGGGCGATGTCGATTTCGACGAGGTCCGGGAGGTCGCGGGCGCGATCACCCCGGTACCCGGCGGCGTCGGGCCGATGACCATCGCCTGTCTGCTCGCCAACACGCTCACCGCTGCCTGCCGGGCCAACGGCCTGCCCGAGCCCGAAGGGCTTACTGTCTGAACGTCTCCGAAGGGCTCATCGTCTGAACCCGCTCGAAGGGCTTACTGTTCGACGAGCCTGAGGCGCTGATGATCTAGAACCGTCGGCGACCCCGCCCCGCGCCCGTGCGCGCGGGATAGGGGACGAGCAGCGGCTTCGTCCCCGTCAGCACCGCGAAGGCCGGAGCGCCGATCAGCGCGCGCAGTTCGGGCGCCGTGGCAGGCATGCCGCCTGTATAGGCGCCGTAGGCGGGCAGGATCATCCGCGCCGCGTCGAAGAGCAGGCAGGCCCGCGCTTCGCCGCAGCCGGGCAGGCCGAGCTTGGGGTGGTAGTGGCCCGACAATTCGCCCTGTGCGCCTGGCTCGGCGACGTGGCGAAAGGTCAGCGGTCCCATGACCATCTCGGCATGATGCGCGCCCGGTAGCCCCGCCGGGCCGGGATCATGGTTGCCCTCGACCCAATGCCATGCGCGGCCTTTGATCAGAGAAACGAGCTGCGCGCGATCCTGCGCGTCGAGGCTCTGCGCGGCATCCAGATCATCGAAGCTGTCACCCAGACATAGCACGCCGCCCGCGCCGGTGGCGTTCAGGTCCGCCGCCAGCCGCTCCAGCGTGGCGCGGGTCTCGTAGGGGGGCAGCATGGTGCCGCGCCGCCGCGCGATCCGCTCGGATTTGCCCAAGTGCAGGTCCGAGACGATCAGAAGGTCGCGTGCGGCCCAATAAAGCGCGCCGGAGCCCAGCGCGCACAGGCTTTCGCCTTGGAAAGGGATCTCGATTCCGTTCATGGAACGGTCCCATGCCCGCGCGGGGCGCCGCGTGCAAGCGCCCCGCGCCTCACACCCCCGCGATGGTGGCCGCCCCGAAAGCCGCGAGGCCCGATTCCTTCAACAGGCGCGCGGCCTCCTCCTCGGCCAGACGCTCGCGCCCCGCGCCCGCCACCGGCACCCGGTCGCGCTCCAGCAGCATCGCAGCGGCGAGCGGGGTGGGGCGCTTGGCGCGCACCAGATCGACCCGGCCCTTGGTGCGCTCAAGCATCTCCTCGACGCGGGCGAAATCCACGAGGCCGCGCATCGCCTCTTCGCGGGTGACGCGCAGGATCAGGTGCTCGGGGTCGTATTTCGCCAGCGTGTCGTAGAGGATGTCGGACGAGAAGGTCGCCTGCTTACCGGTCTTGTGCAGCTGCGGCAGGTTCTTCTCGATCAGTCCGGCGATGCTCGCCACGCCCCGAAAGGTCCGCTTCATCACCGCGTTGGAAGTGAGCCAGCCCTCCAACCCCTCGCGCAGCCCGTCCGCTTCGAACAGCGGGGCGGGATCGGTTAGCTCGTCGAGGCCCCAGACCAGCGTGGCATAATCGGTGCCGACGAAGCCCAGCGGATGCAGACCAAGCGTCTCCATCCTCCGGGTGAGCAGAAGGCCCAGGGTCTGCTGCGCGTGCCGCCCCGCGAAAGTGTGGAAGCAGGCATGGTGCCGTCCGTCATGCGGAAACGTCTCGACGAGGATGCGGCCGCGCTGCGGCATCTGCGACACCTCGCGCTGCAGGTGCAGCCAGTCGCGCGTATGGCGTGGCAGCTCGGGCCAGTCGGGGCGCTGCAGCGTGTCGAGGATGCGGTGGGCAAGCTGCGCCGAGGTCGGCATCTTGGCCCCCGCATATGTGGCGATGCGCGGCTCTCGGTCGGCGCGGCGGGTGACCTCGACCGTCATCTCGCGCAGCGTCTCGTAGCGTACGACCTGACCGCCGATGAGAAATGTGTCGCCCGGCGTCAGCGAGGACGCGAAGCCTTCCTCGACCTCGCCCAAGGGGCGTCCGCCACGTCCGCGCATACGGACCTTCAGCATGTCGGCATCCTGAATCGTGCCGATGTTCATGCGGATGCGCAGGGCGGAGCGCGGGTCGCGCAGCTGCCACAGCCCGTCGGGGCGTTTGAGCAGGCGCTTCCACTTGTCATAGGCGCGCAGCGCATAGCCGCCCGTCGCCACGAAATCGAGGCAGTCGTCGAACTGCGCCCGGCTGATGCCCGCATAGGCGCCGACGGTCTTCACCTCGGCGAAGAGCGCGTCTTCGTCGAAGGGCGCGGCACAGGCGGTGATCATGATGTGCTGGCACAGCACGTCGAGCGGGCCGGGGCCTTTGGGGTTGCCGTCGAGCTCGCGCGCCTTCACAGCCTCAAGCGCTGCCATGCATTCCACCACCTCGAACCGATTGGCGGGCACCAGAAGCGCCTTCGAGGGCGCATTGTAGCGGTGGTTGGCCCGCCCGATCCGCTGCACGAGGCGTTTCACGTTCTTGGGCGCGCCGATCTGGATCACGAGGTCCACGTCGCCCCAGTCGATCCCGAGATCGAGGCTGCCGGTGCAGACGATGGCCTTGAGCTCGCCCGCGACCATCGCCGCCTCGACATTGGCGCGGACCTGTCGGCTCAGGCTGCCATGATGGATGCCGATCGGCAGGTCGTCCTCGTTGGCGAGCCAGAGCTTGTGAAAGAAGATCTCTGCCTGCGCGCGGGTGTTGTGGAAGATCAGCGTGGTCTTGTGCCGTTTCACCTGCGCCAGAACCTCGCGCACGGCATAGCCGCCCCCCGCTCCCGCCCATGGCGGCGGGGCCTCGGTGTGCAACATCGAGATGTCGGGATCGGGGCCGGGATCGGCCTCGATGATCTCGCACGGTTCCGGCGCGCGGGCGAGCTGCGCCGCCAGCGCGGCGGGGTCGTCCACCGTGGCCGAAAGGCCGACGCGGCGTAGCCCGGGCGACAGGGTTGCGAGCCGCCCGAGCGTCAGCATCAGCTGGTCGCCGCGCTTGCCCTCGGCCAGCGCGTGGATCTCGTCCACGATGACCCGTTGCAGCCCCGCGAAGATGCGCGGCGCGTCCTCATAGGAGATGAGCAGCGCAAGGCTCTCGGGCGTGGTCAGCAGGATATGTGGAGGGTCGGCGCGCTGGCGCTTCTTGGCCGTCTGCCTTGTGTCGCCGGTACGGTCCTCGACCCGGATCGGCAGGTCCATCTCCTCGATCGGGATGGTGAGGTTGCGGCGGATGTCGGTGGCCAGCGCCTTGAGTGGCGAGATGTAGAGCGTGTGGAGCCCCTGATGCGCGCCGTCGGCCAGCTCCGCGAGGGTGGGCAGAAACCCGGCGAGCGTCTTTCCGCCCCCGGTGGGCGCGATGAGCATCAAGGCCGGCGCATCGGCGCGGGTCAGCATTTCGCGCTGGTGCGGATGGATGCTCCAGCCGCGTTTGGCGAACCAGGTCTCGAAGGAGGGGGGCAGGGTGGTCATCCCCTGCCATCTAGGCGCGGCGGCCCGGCTTTCAAAGCGCCGCGAGGCGCTGCGCCAGTTCGTCGCGCAGGCTTGCGATGCGCGCATCGAGGCCCGCCTCGGTCGCCGTGGCCCCGGTCTCGGACCAATGCGAGAAACGCTCGAGCAGCGGCAGCAGGGTTTCGGTTTCCTCGGCGGTCCAGCCCGAGAGGAACCCGCCCAGAAGCAGAAACTTGTAGCGCCGCACCGCCTCGACGATCGCCTGCCCCGAAGCGGTCAGTGCCACGATGGTGCGTCGCGCATCCGCTTGGCTCGCCGCGCGCTCGGCAAAGCCGCGGGCGATCAGGTCCGACACGATGCGGCTGGCGCGCGAGGGGTCAATGTTGAGCCGCTGCGCCACGGTCGAGACCATGGTTTCCCCCTCAGGGTCGTCGCCAAACTCGTTGGCCGGGGCGTGGATGGCGATCATCACGTCGAGCTGCGCCAGATCGAGCGGCAGGCCAAGCTCGGCCAGCGCCCGGTGGCCAAGCTCGCGCGTGCGGACCCGCCTGCGCCAGCGTTGCAGCACCGCGTCGAAGGCCAACGCCGCGCGCGTGACCTCCGGGTCGATCCCGGCACGCGCCATTTCCCCGATCAGCTCCTCGTCACGTTCGGCCATTCTCCGCCTTTCCAATTTGCATGACGTTGACATGCATGTGCCAGCGACACATATCTGGCGTCACCGCAGTCTCGTCGCAAGACCCACCCGCCCCTCTGGCGGGCCTGCCTCGTTCGTGCCCTGATAACCCGGAGTTTTGCATGACCGCCACACCCGATACCATTCCTACCATGGCTCCGGGGCGGGACAGGCGGGTTCGCCTCGCCCTCTGGGCGGTGGCGGTGACTTTGTTCGTGGCCTCAACCGGGCAGACCATCGTGTCGACCGCACTGCCGGTGATCACTGCCGATCTGGGCGGGCTCAACCGGATGACATGGGTGGTGACGGCCTATCTGCTGGCCTCGACCGTGGGCGCGCCGATCTTCGGCAAGCTTGGCGACCTGTTCGGCCGCAAGGCGGTGCTGCAGGGTGGGCTCGGCGTCTTCACGCTTGGCGCGCTGATCTGCGGCGTGGCGCCCTCGATGGAGGTGCTGATCGCGGGGCGGGCGGTGCAGGGGCTCGGCGGCGGCGGGCTGATCGTCGTGGCGATGGCGGTGGTGGCCGACCTGCTGCCCCCGCGCGAGCGCAGCCGAGTGCAGGGCGCACTGGGCGGGGTGTTCGGCCTGTCGACCGTGATCGGCCCGCTGGTCGGCGGCTTTCTGGTCCAAAGCCTCGGCTGGCACTGGATCTTCTTTGCCAACCTGCCGGTGGTGGCGCTGGCATGGATCGTGCTGCAATCGGCGCTCGAAGGCCGGGCTCCCTCCGTCCGCCCGCGCATCGACGTGGCCGGAGCTGCACTGCTGACCGCGGCGCTTTCGGGTCTCGTCCTGACCTCGAGCCTGGGCGGTACGGCCCTGCGCTGGGGCGATCCGGCGATGCTGGCGCTGATCGCGGCGACGATCGCGGCTCTCGCGGGGTTCTTGGTGGCCGAAACGAAGGCTCAGGAGCCGATCCTGCCGCTGTCGCTGTTCCGGCTCAACGCGGTGGCGGTGGTCAATGCAGCGGGGCTGCTGGTCGGCATGGCGATGTTCGGCACCATCACCTTCCTGCCGCTTTACCTTCAGGTGGTCAAAGGCGTGTCGCCGGTGATGTCGGGGATGTTCCTGCTGCCGATGATGGCGGGGCTGATCGGGGCGTCGGTCGCCTCGGGGCGGGTGATGGGACGCACCGGGCGCTACAAGCTGTTGCCGGTCCTCTCTACGGCGCTTTTGAGCGTCGCGATGCTTGGCCTGTCGCGGCTCGGGGCGCAGACGCCGCTGTGGCAGGTCGCGGTCCTCATGACGGCCACCGGCCTTGGTATCGGCCCGATGATGAGCGTGGGCGTCGCCGCGATCCAGAACGCGGTGCCGCGTGCGATGCTGGGCGTGGGCACCGCGAGCGCCAACATGTTTCGGCTCATCGGCGGCTCGCTCGGCACCTCGATCTTCGGCGCGGTGTTCGGCGCGGGGCTGGCGCAGAACCTCGCCGGGCGGATCGAGGGGGCGGGCCTTGGCGCGATCAGCCGCGAAACGGTCATGGCGCTCGAGCCGCAGGCGCGCGAAAGTGTGCTCGCGGGATTTGCGGCGGCGCTCGACCCGATCTTCCTGCTGGCGGCGGGCATCGCGGCGCTGGCCTTCGCGATCACGCTCATGCTGCGCGAGGAGCCTTTGGCCGAAGCCTAGTGGATCACGTCGCCATCGCGCACGAACATGTTGTCCCACGCCCGGTCGATCAATTCGGGCGTCATCCGGTAGGGCAGGCCCTCGAACTCGCAGATCGAGATGATCTGGTCGATGAGGAACACCGGCTGGTAATTGGCAAAGACGTTGCCGATGGTCGGATACTTGACCTTGAGAAGGTGGATCAGGGCCGCCTGATCGAGCGGCATCCGCTTCTTGCGCGCCACCAGCGCAAAGATCTTCAGGAAGTCCTCCTGGCTCGGACCGTCGATGCGGATCTTGAAGAAGATCCGCCGCAGCGCCGCTTGGTCGAAGATCTCGCGCGGGTGGAAGTTGGTCGAGAAGATCACCAGCGTATCAAAGGGAACCTCAAACTTCTCGCCCGATTGCAGCGAGAGGATGTCGCGGTTTTCCTCGAGCGGCACGATCCAGCGGTTCACGATCTTCTGTGGCGGTTCGGCCTGACGCCCGAGGTCGTCGATGATGAAGATCCCGCCCGTGGCCTTGAGCTGCAATGGCGCCTGATAGGTGCGCGAGACCGGGTTGTAGACGAGGTCCAGCATGTCGAGCGACAGCTCGCCCCCCGTGACAACCGTTGGCCGCTCGCAGCGGACATATCTCGTGTCGAACCTAGTGCTCGAGAGGCGCAGCGCATTCGGATCCTCGGGGGTGTCGTCGACGCTTGCGTGGATCACGGGGTCGTAGAGAGTGATGACCTGGCCGCCGTATTCGATCGCGCAGGGCACGTAGACCAGATCGCCGAAGGCTTCGCGGATGCCGTTCGAGATCGAGGATTTGCCGTTGCCGGGGGGGCCGTACATCAGGATCGAGCGTCCGGCACCGATTGCTGGCCCAAGTTGATCGATCAGGGCGGGCGGCAGCACCAGATGACCCATCGCCGATTGGAGCCGATCACGGGTGAGCGTGATGTTACGCACCGACTGGCGCGACACCTGCGCTCGGTACTCCGCCAGTGGCACCGGCATCGGGCCGAAATATTCCG
This sequence comes from Limimaricola cinnabarinus, assembly GCF_047631075.1. Taxonomy (NCBI): domain Bacteria; kingdom Pseudomonadati; phylum Pseudomonadota; class Alphaproteobacteria; order Rhodobacterales; family Paracoccaceae; genus Limimaricola; species Limimaricola cinnabarinus. The sequence continues at coordinate 109,557 of NZ_JBLHYX010000009.1, read as the reverse complement.
ACTGGGCCAGCGCGTCGAGCGCCCGGGCCCGTCCGCCATCGGTCAGCTGATAGGGCATTTCCGAGCTCGCCCCGGAGCCGGTCAGAGTGCCCATCGCCTCAATGAGCTTCTGGCCTCGCATCAGGTCGACAAGATCCTGTGTCACGTTGACCGGCAGGCGGAGCGATTTCGCGATTTCGCTGACCATCCGAGCATTGGTTCGAAAAATTGTCTTGAGGGCGATATCGCGCATCATCACCACCTGCAGCCCGACCTCGTCGAGGCTGCGCGGCAACTGTGGCGCGGCTGTACCGATCTGCATGTTCATGGTGGCCCCTCCCCGAACGGTCGGGCCTGTCTGGATGAGTAATATGGCATGAGCAGGGAGCAGGCGGGGCGCTAGTTGGTCGCGCCGCCCTCCAGCGCGCGCAGCGCCCGCGCCGCTTCCTCGAAATGCTGCGGATGCGTGTCGACCGCTTCGCGCAGAAGACCCCGGCCGATCGTCACGTCGCTTTGTTTGATCGCCGTGAGAGCGAGTGTGTAGAGCAGTTGCGCGCGTTCGGTCTGGCTCAGCGGGATCACGGGGAGCTGGTAGTTGCGCTGCGCGCCGCGCGCCAGAACTAGGTTGTTCTTGGCGGTGAAAAGCCCCGGCTCCTGCCGCAGCGCGTCGGTGAAGAGCCGCTCGGCCCCGCGATAGTCGCCGCGGGTGAGCTTGGAATAGCCCCAGTTGTTGAGCGCCCCGGCGGGCGTGGTGGTGAGCCCCACGGCGGTCTCGTAGAAGCTGTCGGCGCGGGCCCATTCCTGGTTGCTGTCGGCGACCATCGCCTCGAGCCGGTATCTCTGGAAGGTCTCGAAGGTCGGCGGGACGCCGTCGAGGACCTTTTCGGCGCCGTCCCAATCATTGGTGCGGATCAACGCGTCGGCGAGCTCGACACCGTCGGCGGGTCCCGACTGTGGATGCGCGGTTACCCGGCGCCAGGCCGCGACACCCTCGGGGCCGCGCTTGGCCCGCACCAGCGAGGTGGCCAGACCACGCTGGATCTCGATCGCATCAGGGGTTTCGGTGGCGAGACGCTTGAAATAGGCGACGCTTTCGACGGGGTCGGCCACGGTGAGCATGATCTCGTTGAGATCGGCGTCGCGCGCCTCGCGCAGATCGCTCACCGCGCGGTCCACTTCGCCGTCCGGCGTGCCGCAGCCGACCAGAAACAACGCCGCGAGAGCGGCGAAATGGCGGACGGGAAGTCGCATGGGGCGGCGTCCTTTGCTGCTCGTATCCTCACAGCGCGGTCAGTATCGCGTATTCGCTCGATCCGCGCCGCACCAGTTGAAACTCTTCGGTTTCCTGCGGACCAGCATAGAGAGCGTCGTCCCGCTTGGCGAGGGCCCGGCGCAGGTTGTCGCGCACCATCTCGTCACCGCCATCGACGAGGCCGAAGGCGCGGCGAAAGCTCTCCGCGGCCTCGGCGGTGCGCCCCGTTTCCATCAACACCACGCCGAGGTTGTTCCAGGCCGGGGCGAAATCTTGGTCCAGCGCCACGGCCCGGCGCAGCAGCCGTTCGGCCTGACCGAGCCGCCCGAGACGCAGATTGGCCGACCCCATCGCCGAGAGCGTGTCGACGTCGAGACCGCGCTCCGCCGCCGCGCGCCCATAGGCCGAGAGCGCCAGCTCGGCCTCGTTCGAGGCCATGAGCCGGTGCCCGACGATAAGACCGTCGACATCCGACGCGCCGGAGGGGCCGGGGGCATAGACGCCGCCCGAGGATCTGGACAGGTCGCCCGTGGCCGCGCAGGCTGCCAGCAGGGCGAATGCGGCGATAAGGGCAAAAGGTCTCATGAAAGGGGTGTCAGTTCCCGGCAGCCCCGCCGCCCAGGGTCATGTAGATGTCGTAGAGCGACGGCCCGATCAGGATGATCAGCAGCGGCGGCACCGTCAACATCATCGTGGCCAACGTCATCTTGGTGGGCAGCGTATTCGCCTTTTCCTCGGCCCGCATCACGCGTTTGTCACGCATCTCCGCCGAGAACACCCGCAGCGCCTCGGCGATCGAGGTGCCGAATTGCTGGCTTTGCACCAACACGGTGACGAAGCTCGATATGTCGGTCACGCCGCAGCGCTCGGAGAGGTCGCGCAGCACCAGCGTCTTGTCCTTGCCGGCCTTCATCTCATGCGCGACCTGGCTGTATTCGAAGGCGAGGTCGGGATAGCCCGAGCGCAACTCATGGCTCACCCGGATGATGGATTGGTCGAGCGACTGGCCGGCCTCGACGCAGACCAGCATCATGTCGAGGCTGTCGGGAAAGCCATCGGTGATGTTCTGGCGGCGGGCCTCGCGGCGGCGCGTGACCCAGTATTTGGGGGCCATGTAGCCGATCGCCGCCGGCCCGATCGTGGCGATGATCATGTCCTGCGGATCGGAGCTGCCTTGGCTCAGCGCAAAGACGAGGCCGCCGATCAGCGCGCCGATGCCCAGAGCGAACTGGCTGAAATGGTAGATCCGCACCGCGTTGCGGGTGCGGTAGCCCGCCTGCATCAGCCGCAGCCGCGCGGCCGAGTATTCCTCGGCGTTCTGCGGCTCGAGGAAGGTGGCGTAGCGTTCGAGCTTGTCGGCGGCCGAGGGCGTCCGGAGGCGGTCGACGATCTTCGGGGCGTCGCCGCCGCGCGCGTTCTGGGCCTTGAGCCGGTCGAGGGGATCGCTCTTGCGGCGGAGGAGCACCGGCAGCGTGAGCAGGATCATCGCGAGGCCGAGAAAGCCGACCGCGAGGAGGGGGCCCGCGGGGCCGAGCCGGGCCACGAGCAGGGCCTCGATCTGCTGGAGCAGGTTCATGTATCAGACCTTGATGTTGACGAGGGCGCGCATGACGATGACGTTCACGATCAAGAACGCCGCGACGACGAGGCAGGCGGGCACGAACACCGGCGTCTGGCTCACCTTGTCATAGTAGTTGGGCTCCATCAGGTTGATCGCCGCCAGCGCCGCCAGCGGGAAACCCGACAGGAACATGCCCGACCACTTGGCCTCGGCGGTGATCGCCTTGACCCGCCGGAACAGCCGAAAGCGGGCTCGGACCACTTTGGACAGGCCATCGAGAATCTCGGCGAGGTTGCCGCCCGCCTGCTGCTGGATCGTCACGGCAACGGCGAGGAAGCGCAGATCCTGAAGGTCGAGCCGTTCGGCCATGGCCTTGAGGCTGTCGCTCATGTCGCGGCCATAGGCGGATTCGTCGGCGATCAACCCCATTTCGGAGCCGAGCGGATCGGGCACCTCCTTGGCGACGACGGCGACCGCCGAGGAGAACGGATGCCCGACCCGAAGCGATCGGACCATCAGCTCGATCGCGTCGGGCAGCTGTGCCTCGATGAGGCCGATGCGCTTCTTGGCCTTGTGACCGACCCAGACATAGACGCTTCCCACCCCCATCGCCGCCGCGACGGCGACGCGGATCTCGAGCGCAGCACCCGTGCCGAAGGTGAGCCCGGCATAAGCCACTGCGCCAAGGCCGACCATCAGCAGCACGAGCTGGCGAGGGGTGAAGGCGATGTTGGCTTTTTGCGCCTTGTGGGCGAGGATCGAATAGAGCGGCACGCGGCGCGAGCGCATGTGCTGCGACATCTCCTTGCGCAGCTGTTCGAGCACCTCTTCGCGCCGACCGCCCTTTTCCAGAAGCGTCAGCCGCCGGTTGACCCGGTTGTTGAGGCTGATGGAGCGGCCGAAGACAGTGAGATACACCCCCTCGACCAGCACGAGGACGGCGATGAAGACGAGGCCATAGATGATCGGTTCCGCGCTGAGGCTCATGATCTCACTCCGCCGCCATGGGTTCGAAAAGCGAAGGCGGCAGGTCGTAGCCCCAGAGCCGGAAACGCTCGGAGTAATGGCTGCGCACACCGGTCGCGGTGAAATGGCCGATGATCTTGTTGTCCGGGGTCAGCCCGACGCGGCGGTAGCGGAACACCTCCTGCATCGAGATCACGTCGCCCTCCATGCCGGTGATCTCGGTTATCGAGGTCATCCGGCGCGAGCCGTCCTGCAGGCGGCTGGCCTGCACGATCAGGTGGACGGCGCTGGCGATCTGGGAGCGGATCGCCTTGATCGGCATCTCGATGCCTGCCATGGCAATCATGTTCTCGAGCCGGCTGATGCCGTCACGCGCGGAGTTGGCGTGGATCGTGGTCATCGAGCCGTCATGGCCGGTGTTCATCGCCTGCAGCATGTCGATCACTTCCTCGCCGCGCGTCTCGCCGACGATGATCCGGTCGGGCCGCATCCGAAGCGCGTTCTTGAGACAATCGCGCTGGCTTACCGCGCCGCGGCCCTCGACGTTGGCGGGGCGGCTTTCCATCCGGCCGACATGGGTCTGCTGCAACTGAAGCTCGGCGGTGTCCTCGATGGTCAGGATGCGTTCGTTGTCGTCGATGAAGGAAGACAGCGCGTTGAGCGTCGTGGTCTTGCCCGAGCCGGTGCCGCCCGAGACGATGATGTTGAGCCGGGTGGCGACGGCGGCCTGCAGATAGGCCGCCATCTCCTCGGTCATCGCGCCGAACCGCACGAGGTCGTCGATGCCAAGCTTTTCCTTCTTGAACTTGCGGATCGACACGAGCGAGCCGTCGACCGCGATCGGTCCGACCATGGCGTTGAAGCGCGAACCGTCGGCGAGGCGGGCGTCGACATAAGGGTTCGATTCGTCGACCCGGCGGCCCACGGCGGAGACGATCTTGTCGATGATCCTGAGCAGGTGGCGCTCGTCCTTGAAAGTGATGTCGGTGAGCTGCAGCCTACCGTTGCGCTCCACGAAGATCTGGTGCGGGCCATTGACGAGGATGTCGTTGACCGAATCGTCTTTCAGGAGTGTCTCGAGCGGGCCAAGGCCCGTGACCTCGAAGAACAGATCCTGTCCCAGGCTCTGGCGTTCCTCGCGGTTGAGGGACACGCCCATGGTCTCGAGCGTTTCGGTGGCGATGGCGTTGATCTCGGCCCGCAGGTCCTGTTCGCTGGCCTTTTCAAGGGCGGCGAGGTTGAGCGTGTCGAGAAGTGCCTTGTGCACCTCAAGCTTGATCTCGGCGAAACGCTCCTTGCGGCGGCGTTCCTTGTCGGCGGGGCTGGCCTCGGCGGCACGGCGCGGCAAGTCTGTCGCGGGGGCGGCCCGGCGTGCGGCGGATGCGGCGGTGCCGGACAGGGCGGGTTGTGGAGCAGAGGGTTGCGGCGCGCGGGCCGCCGCCGGGGCGGCGGCGAGGGGCTTGGTCGGGGCGGGCTGACCTTCGGTGTCGGTTTTCCTGAACTTCGAGAACATGACGTCCTCCTGTGCTGGGCTCAGCCTGCCGTTTCGGCGCTGGCGTCGGCGACGTTGACCTTGTGGACCGAGCGCGCGAGTTTCGCGATCTCGCGGCGCAGCGAATTCTTCGCGGCCCCATCGGCAAGCGGCGTGCCGTGATCGGCGCTTTGCGTCACCGCCCGGCCGCCATCGGGAAGCTGGATCTCGATCGAGATCCCGAGTGAATCGGCCAGCCTGCGAGCCCGGCTCTTGCCCGAGAGGTCGGTAAAGCCTGGCGCCCTGTTCAGCACGAAGCGCAGCTTCTCGAAAGGCAGGTCCTCGGATTGCAGCGCTCGCTTGAGCCGCATCGTGTTCTGCGCCGACCGCATGTCGAGTTCGAGCGTCGCGAAGTAGACATGCGCGACCCGAAGCAGGGTCTCGGACCAGTCGACGAGCGTCGGCGGCATGTCGATCACGACGTAGTCGAAATTGACCCGCGCCAGTTCGATCAGATGCGCCACCTCGTCCGGGCCGATCAAATCGAGCGGCACCAGTTCGGATGGCGAGGTCAGCACATGCAGCCGCTCCTGATGGAGCAGCATCGCCGAGAGCAGGCTGTCGCTGTCGGCAGATGCGAGGTCGCCCAGCAATTCGAGCACCGCCTCGCGGCGGGGCAGGTCGAGATAGGTGGCGACGGTGCCGAACTGCAGGTCGAGATCGATCAGGCAGACCCGTGGCGGGGATTTCCGGTCGGCGTTGGCCAGCTCCCAGGCGAGGTTCACCGCCAGCGTCGTGGCGCCGCTGCCGCCGGCCAGCCCCTGCACCGGAATCACGACGCCATTGCGGTCGCCGGTGGCGCGCGGCTCGGGCTTTGGGGCGTCGGGCAGGATCGGTCCCACGCCCCGGCGCAGCCGGTCGATCGCCTGCGCCAGCTCGCCCTCGGGCAGCGGATACGGCACGAACTCGTCGCCGCCCTCGCGCAAGAGTTGGTGCAGCACCGCAGGGCTCACCTCGTCGGCGATGAGCACCACCTTGATGCCGCGCCGTTTGGCATGGGAAATGATGTCGGCGATGAGCGCGAGCTGGCCCTCGTCGTCCTTGCTCAGCGCCACGGCGATGAATTCGAGCTCCGTGGCCTCGGGCTGTTCGAGAAAGGCGAGGGCGTCGTCGAAGCCCAGATCGCCCCAGTTCTCGCCCATCGCGGCTTCCATGTCCTCGATCAGCAGATCGAACAGCTGCACGTCACGGCTGATGGTGCAGGCCGTGATCGGCTGCGGGTCCGGTTGCAAGGGTGCCGTGCTGCTCATTCCTTCGATCCTCTGTCAGGCGGTGGCTCCGCCTTTATATGCTGGTCCGGAGCGTCGCCGAACCCGGCCTTTATCCTCCACCAGACCTTTCATGCAGGGAAATCATGGCTGCATTGGGGCTAAAAAGCTGAAATTGTTGGAAGTGGGGCAACGATCCCCGGGCAATCCGGGGTTTGTCGCCAAGTTTTACGGCGCCGCCGCGGTCCCTGCTTCGGCCTCACCGCCCGTGTTGCTGAGCGTGGTCGGGACCGCCGCGCTCTCGACATAACCCTCGAAGATCACGGCCGCGTATTTGCCGTTGAGCAGGTTGGGATGGCCCTGAACAAAGCCCGAGACCTCGGTGACGGTGCGGCGGTTGGCGCGCTCCGACTGAGAGGTGGCGATGAGGGGGCGCGTTTCTCCGAAGGAGGCCACCGCCTCGAGACGACGCGCGTCGAGGCCCTGCGCCACGAGATAGGCGACGGCGGCACGGGCCCGGCGCAGTCCGAGCGCCTCGTTGTAGGCGTCGCTCCCCACGAGGTCGGTATGGCCGTAAACCCGGAACCGCAGTTCGGGATAGCGGCGGATCCAGTTCGCCTGCCGCTGCAGTGTAGCGCGCGCGGCGGTGTCGAGCTGGTCGGAGTTGAAGGCGAAGTTGATCACCGTGTCGACCTCCGCGGCGAACTGCCGCGCGAGATCCACCCTGATCCCCTCGGAGGCCTGTCCCTGCGCCACGGTATTGGTCAGCGTGGCGCTGCCGAATCCGGCGGTGTTGCCGCCGGCCTCCTGATCGAAGCCCGGCGGCGCGGCGCAGGCGGCGAGCGAGAGGGCGCAGCCCAGCGCGGTCAGGACGTGGCGCATCGCGGTTCCCTCCATCAATCGAGCACGTAGCCATAGGAGCCCGAGAAGTCCTGCCGCGCGATTTCGCCCGCGCCGCCCGATTGCGGCGCGCGATCGGCCGCGATCCGCCCGAAGAGAAACAGATCGCGCTCGGTCGGCGGGCGGACCCGGTCGGTGGGCATGGCCAGCGTCTCGCCACGGGTGGGCGTGACCAGATGCGGTGTGATGATGATCACGAGTTCGGTCTGCTGGCGGCTGTATTCGGCGGAGCGGAACAGCGCGCCAAGCACCGGAATGTCGCCCAGCCACGGCACCTGTCCCTTGAGATCGCGGAAATCATCCGACAAGAGCCCCGCGATGGCAAAGCTTTCGCCATCGCGCATCTCGACCGTGGTCGAGGTCTGCCGCCGCCGGAAGGCGTCGACGGTGAAGCCGTTGGCTGTGAAGCCGTTGGTAGGGTCGATCGAGCTGACCGAGGCGTTAAGTTCGAGGTTGATCAGGTCGCCCTCGACCACGCGGGGAACGAAGTTGAGCTCGACGCCGAAGGGCTTGTATTCGATCGCGATGTTGCCGCTGTCCTGGCTCACCGGGACCGGGTATTCGCCGCCGGCGAGAAAGCTCGCCTCCTGACCCGATAGGGCGGTGAGGTTGGGCTCGGCCAAGGTCCGCACGACGCCGCGATTCTCGAGCGCTTCGAGCAGCAGGCCCACCTCGACGCCGCCCGCGTTGAACCCGAACAGCGTCGCCGCGTTGCCGGTGCTGACGCTCGGCAGGCTGCCGCCCAAGGCGGTGCCCAGCGCGCCCGAATTGGCCAGTGTGTTCGTACCGATGGCCAGACCGAGATTCTCGCCCAAAGCGGTGCCGCGTGCGCCGAGCGAGGCCGAGAGCGATTTGCTCACCGAGCGCTGCATCTCCGAGAAGCGGACCTTGAGCATCACCTGCTGGGTGCCGCCGACGCTCATCAGGTTGGACACGCGTTCGGGGGCGTAGCGCTGGGCCAGCTCCAGCGCGCGGTCGAGCTTGCCGATGGAACTGACCACGCCCGACAGCACGATGCCGTCATTGGCGGTGCGCACTTCGATCGGCTCGCCGGGCAGGATCTGCTCCAGGCGCTCCTTGAACTCGGCGATGTCGGGGGTGACGTGGACCTCAACATTGGTGATCAGGCGACCGTTTTCGCCCAAGACGGTGAGGGTGGTGCGGCCCGGCGCCTTGCCCAGCACATAGATGGTCCGGTCGGTGAGCGAGGAGATGTCGGCGATGCCGGGGTTGGCGATCGAAAGCTCGGTGAAGGGGATATCGCTCTCGACCACGACGGCGCGGTTCATCGGCACCTGAAGCGCTCCGGTTGGAGAGCCGCCCAGTATCCTGAGTGCTTCGGCCTGGCCCGCCGCCGGGATCGCCATCGCCAGGGCGAGGCCGGTCAGGCCGGCCCGGAGGGTATGTCGGATGCTCATCGGGCCGCCTCGCTGCAGGTCGTGCATCGGGGTCTTGTCGTGCCCCGTCGTGGCGAAGCCTGCCCGACGGCGCGGCGTATTGCAACGCGCGGCGGGGCATGGAACGGGTCTGTGGGCGCGCGGCCACAGGCCGCGCGCTCTGGCCACCCGCTCAATTGGCGCAGGGAATCGCGATTTCGACCACTTCGGCGCCCCTGCGCGTGCGTACCGAGCAGACCTCGGGCGGGGGCGGGGGGGCGGCTGCGATCTGCGGCGCCGCCTCGGGTTCTGGCTCGGGCGCGATGCCGAGCAGGCTGCGCTGATCTACTTCCACGGTGCCTGCGACCTTGTCGTCGAACAGGCCCACGAGAGACAGCGCCAGCGTGCCGGTGGACTGGGCTTGGGCGAGCTTGGCAACCTGCTCGGGCGAGGCCTGCACCGTCACGGTGCGGGCGATGATCGCCTCGGCGCGGCCCTGATCGGCGGTCTGATCGACGCCGACCAGCTCGAGGCCGGTCTCGATCAGCTTGGTGACGTCGCGGGCATCGGTGCCTTTCGCGACGGAGCCGGTCCAGTAGACATCGACCCGATCGCCCGGCCGCAGAAAGCCTGATACGCCGCTTGCCGCGTTGACGCTGATCGCGAAGGCGCGCATGCCGCTGCCCAAGCGCGTGCTGATGCCCGCATCGCCACCCGGTGCGGTAATCTTCGAGGCCAGCACCGGCTCGTTCGGCTCCATCGGACGCAACACGATGCGCGGCACGTCTTCACCCTCGGGAAAGAGCGCATCGAGGTCGGGGAAGGTGCCTTCGGGCAGGAACTCCTCGGCATAGAGGATCGGCCTGAGGTCTTCGCGGGTGATGACCGTGCCATAGGGCAGGGCCCGCGAGACGCCCACGACCTCGACCGTCGGCTGGCGCAGCGAGGCGGCCTCGCGCTCGGCCATGATGGCGGCCTGCTGCTCGTCGAAATAGCCCTTGATCATGTAGACCGCAAAGCCCGCAAGCCCGAGGCCAAGCATCAGGACCAGTCCGAATACCGTTCTCATCTCGTGTCTCCTCTCGGGTCGGGGCTTGTCATTGATCGAGGTCGTCGACGAAGCTCTGCGCGCTGCTCAGGTTGGTGTTGTAATTCCCCTCGGGCGATTTCGAGGCCGACGCGAAAACCGCAACGACGGAAATCGACAACCCCACTAGGGCGGCCGTCAGCACGACCCAGTCGATGGTCACGGCACCGTCATCTTGCTGCCAAAGGGCGATTATTGAATTCGTCATGCCAACTTCCTGTCTAGATCGCTGGGGCTCTGCTGAACTTCATTGTCAGGATTGACGGATGATTGTGGCACGGCGATGGGCATATCTGGCCCTAAGCGGGGCTGTCTGCATCCACCAGAAAAATGGGCCGCACCCGGGGTGCGGCCCATTTGGCGACTGGCATCAGAAGCGACTCAGTAGGTCTTGCCAACTTGACTGGTCAGGTTGGTGCCGATGCCATCGGCAAGGGTCTTGGCGCCGCCGGTCACCTGACCGAGAATCACCACGCCGAGGCCGACGATGGCGGCAGTGAGCACGACCCAGTCCACGGTGACCGCACCGTCTTCATCCTTGGCGAAAGTCTTGAAGAAGTTGAGCATGTTGTAACCCTCCTCGGGGCAATGATGAACGTTCTCTACCCGTGCGGGCTGTTTCGGCCGGGATTTGTCCGGTTGCGATCACCGCGTTGGATGTCCCTATATGCGCTGTCGATTGGGGCGGGAGTTTGTTTGCACTCGCGCGTTTTTCGCGCGCTTTGCCGTCAACCGACACGCATGGGGCGTGTCGGTTTCTCCTCAGGCGCCAACACAGTGATCGACGGGGGCATCGTTGCGCGATGCGGGTCGATAGGGTGCGCAGGAGAATCGCGGCAACTGTGGGGCTGGCCGATGACGCCTGCGAAACTGTACGGACCGATCGCCCTCGCGGCGGGGCTGTTGCTCGGGGCGGTGGGGCCTGTGGCGGCAGAAAGGATCGGCACCGACTTCACCTATCGCCGGATCGCCGTCCCCAAGACGGGTGCCCGACGGATCACCGTGCAGATCGCCCCCGTGACCCCTTTCAAGCCCGCAGCGCCCCCCTCGGCCGGACAGGGTGGCACGGGCGCGGCGGGGGCATCCCCCGCCCCCGTGGGACGGCCCGCAGCCGAGTGGTTCTGGACCGCCGTTTCGCCCCGCCTGTCCGAGAGCGGGCCGGGGCGGCTCGAACAGGCGCTGGCGGCCTTGCGCGACGCTCCGGCCGGGGCCGCCGCGACACCGCGGTTGCAACATCTGCAGGAGATCGCACGCCTGCACGGCGCCGACATCATGCGCATGACCATCGGCACCAAGGTGTCCCCGGCGCTGGCGCTGTCGGTGATCGCGGTGGAGAGCGCGGGGCGCGCCGACGCGGTCAGTTCGGCCGGCGCGCAGGGGCTGATGCAGCTCATGCCCGCCACGGCGGCGCGCTTCGGGGTCACCGACAGCCGCGTCGCCACCGAGAACATCCGCGGCGGCATCGCCTATCTCGACTGGTTGATGGGACATTTCGACCGCGACCCGATCCTCGTGCTCGCGGGCTACAACGCGGGCGAAGGATCGGTGCGCGACAATGCGGGCGTGCCGCCCTATGCCGAAACCCGCGCCTACGTGCCCAAGGTGCTGGCCGCCTGGACCGTGGCGCGGGGGCTTTGCCTGACGCCGCCGGTGCTGGTGAGCGACGGCTGCGTCTTTTCGGTGAACCGCCTTTAGGTCTCAGGCGAAGTGCTGCGCCGCCTCAGGGTGCCGCCGCGCCCAGACTGCGACATAGGAGCAGGCCGGCACGATGCGGAACCCTTCCGCCCTCGCATCCTCGACCATCGCCGCGACGAGGGTGCTCGCATGACCGCGCCCCTCATGCTTGCGCGGCACGCCGGTATGGGTGGCCAAGCGCGTCTCGCCGCGGGCCACCCATGTAAGTTCGGCTTCGGAGCCATCTTCGAGATCGAGGACATAGCGACCCCTCTCGGGGCCGCCCTCTCGCGTTACCTCAGACAATGGTCGCCTCCGTGGCTGCGCGGATCTCGTCTTCGGTGACGCCCGGCGCGCATTCGACAATTCTGAGCCCGCCCTCGACCACGTCGAGCACCCCCATGCCGGTGATGATCCGGTCCACCACCGCCTTGCCGGTAAGCGGCAGCGAACATTCTTTCAGAAGCTTGCTTTCGCCATGCTTGGAGGTGTGGTCCATCACCACCACGACGCGGCCGACGCCGGCGACGAGGTCCATCGCGCCGCCCATGCCCTTCACCAGCTTGCCGGGGATCATCCAGTTCGCCAGATCGCCGTTCTCGGCCACCTCCATGGCGCCGAGGATCGCCATGGCGATCTTGCCGCCACGGATCATGCCAAAGGAGGTCGCGCTGTCGAAATAGGCGGTGTGGGGCAGCTCGGTGATGGTCTGCTTGCCAGCGTTGATGAGATCGGGATCGATCTCGTCCTCGGTCGGGAAGGGGCCCATGCCAAGCATGCCGTTCTCGGATTGGAGCGTCACATGGATGCCTTCGGGGATGTAGTTCGGCACGAGCGTCGGAATGCCGATCCCGAGGTTAACATAGGTGCCGTCCTCGAGTTCCTGCGCGGCGCGTGCCGCCATCTGCTTGCGATCCCAGCCCATGATCAAGCCTCCCTCAGGGTGCGCTGTTCGATGCGCTTTTCGTGCTCGCCCTGGATCAGACGGTGCACGTAGATGCCGGGCAGGTGGATGTGATCGGGGTCGAGCGATCCGGCAGGCACGATTTCCTCGACCTCGGCCACGCAGACGCGCCCGGCCATCGCGGCGGGCGGGTTGAAGTTGCGAGCGGTCTTGCGGAACACGAGATTGCCGGTTTCGTCGGCCTTCCACGCCTTGACAATCGACAGGTCGGCGACGATGCCGCGCTCGAGGATGTAGGTCTCTCCGTCGAAGACCTTCTCCTCCTTGCCCTCGGCCACCTTCGTGCCGACGCCGGTCTTGGTGTAAAAGCCCGGGATGCCCGAGCCGCCCGCGCGCATCCGCTCGGCCAGCGTGCCCTGTGGCGTGAACTCCAGCTCCAGTTCGCCCGACAGGTACTGGCGCATGAACTCGGCGTTCTCGCCGACATAGGAAGAGATCATCTTCTTCACCTGCCGGGTCTGCAGCAGCAGACCGAGGCCGAAATCGTCGACGCCCGCATTGTTCGACGCGAAGGTGAGGTCCTTCGTGCCCGCGTCGCGGATGGCGGCGATCAACAGCTCTGGAATGCCGCAGAGGCCAAAGCCCCCGGCGGCGATCAGCATCCCGTCGGACAAGAGCCCATCGAGTGCCGCGGCCGCGTCCGGATAGATTTTTTTCATGCGTCTCCCCCTGTTGTCACGGGGCGAGAGTTGCGCCGGGCGGGCGCGAAGTCAATGCGGATGCCGCGCTGCAGCGGGCGGCGCGGCATCCCGCCCGGTCGGAGCCTACTCGGCCGCCTCGTCTGAGGCCTCGGGTTTTTTCGCGGGCGCTTTTTTCGCGGTGGTCTTCTTGGCCGCCGCCGATTTCGTCGCAGGTTTCTTAGCTGCGGTGGTCTTGCTGGCCGTGGCCTTCTTGGCGGCGGGTTTCTTCGCCGCCGTCTTCTTGGCCGGGGCCTTCTTCTTGCCGCCCTTCGCGGCCTTCTCGTCCACCAGAGCGATCGCCTGTTCGAGGGTCAGCGCCTCAGGCTCCACGTCCTTGGGCAGGGTCGCGTTGACCTTTTCCCACTTCACATATGGCCCGTATCGCCCCGGCATCACGGAGAGGGCGCCACCCGAAGGATGCTCTCCCAGCTCCTTGAGCGCCTTGGCGGCGGCGCCGCGACCGGCGCGCCCGGCAGCTTTCTGCGCCAGCACCTCGACGGCCCGGTTCATGCCGATCTCAAAGACTTCGTCCACCTCCTTGAGGTTGGCGTAAAGCTTGCCGTGCTTGACGAAGGGGCCGAAGCGGCCAAGCCCGGCCTCGACCGGCTCGCCATCTTCGGGGTGATGGCCGACGAGGCGCGGCAGCGACAGGAGCGTCAGCGCCTTGTCGAGATCCATCGCATCCGCCTGCCAGCCCTTGGGCAGCGAGGCACGCGGCGGCTTGGGCGTGTCTTCGGTCGGCTCGCCGCGCTGGACATAGGGGCCGAAGCGCCCGGTCTTGAGCCAGATATCGTCGCCGCCATCCTCGCCCAACACCCGGTCGGCACCGGTGTCGGCACCGTCGCCGCCGATGGGCCGAGTATAGCGGCATTCGGGATAGTTGCCGCAGCCGACGAAGCCCCCCGTGCGCGAGGTCTTGAGGTGCAGCTGGCCGGTGCCGCATTGCGGACACTGACGCGGATCGGTGCCATCCTCGCGCGGCGGGTAGAGCTGCGGCGCCAATGCTTCGTCGAGCACGTCGAGTACCTCGGTGATCCGAAGCTCCGAAGTTTCGGCGATCGCGGCCGAGAAATCACGCCAGAACCGTGCCAGCAGCTCCTTGTAATCAGCCTTGCCGGCCGAGACGTCGTCGAGCTGTTCTTCGAGTTCGGCGGTGAAATCGTATTCGACGTAGCGTTTAAAGAAGTTGAGCAGGAAGATCGTGACGATCCGGCCCTTGTCCTGCGGAATCAACCGGTTCTTGTCCTTGGTGACATAGTCGCGGTCCTGGATCGTGCCGATGACGCTGGCATAGGTCGAAGGGCGGCCGATGCCGAGCTCTTCCATCCGCTTGACCAGCGTCGCCTCGGTGTAGCGCGGCGGCGGCTGGGTGTGGTGCTGCAGCGCCAGCACGGCGCCGGGGCCACCGAGCACGGCGGCGTCCTTGTTCTCCTCGGTCGCCTTGGCGAAGGCGCTCTTCAGCGTGCCCGACGCGAATTTCGCGGCCTCACCCTGATGGATCTGCGGCAGGCGGCGGTCGTCATCGCTCTCGACGTCGTCGCGGCCCTCTTCATAGACCTTGAGGAAACCGTCGAAGAGCACGACCTGCCCGGTGGCGCGCAGCATCACCTGCTCGTCGCGGCTGCCGATGTCGACGGTGGTGCGCTCCATCCGCGCGGCTTCCATCTGGCAGGCAAGCGTGCGCTTCCAGATCAGGTCGTAGAGCTTGCGTTGCTCGGGCTCCAACCGCGCCAGCTTGGAGGCGTCGCGCGACATGTCGGTGGGCCGGATGCACTCGTGGGCTTCCTGCGCGTTCTTGGCCTTGTTCTTGTACATGCGAGGGCTTTTGGGGACATAGGCCTCGCCATAGCGCGACTTGATCTCGTCGCGCGCGGCCATCACCGCTTCGGGGGCCATGTCGATGCCATCGGTCCGCATATAGGTGATATGGCCCGCCTCGTAGAGCCGTTGCGCCGCCGACATCGTCGCCCGCGCACCCATGCCGAACTTGCGGCTCGCCTCCTGCTGCAACGTGGAGGTCATGAAGGGGGCCGAGGGGTTGCGGGAGGCAGGCTTCGCCTCGACCGAAGCCACGGTGAGATCGCGCGAGGCCACGGCCTGCACCGCCATCTCGGCCTGCGTCCGGTCGGCGATGTCGAAGCGGTCGAGCTTCTTGCCCGCCAGCAGGGTAAGCCGCGCCTCGTATTCCTGGCCTCGGGGCGTGACGAGCTGCGCCTTGACGCTCCAGTATTCGCGGGGGTTGAACGCCTCGATCTCCATTTCGCGCTCGACGATGAGGCGCAGGCAGACCGATTGCACGCGCCCCGCCGATTTCGCGCCGGGCAGCTTGCGCCACAGCACCGGGCTCAGGTTGAAGCCCACGAGGTAGTCGAGCGCCCGCCGCGCCAGATAGGCGTGCACCAAGGGCGCGTCGACCTCTCGCGGGTTCTTCATCGCCTCGGTCA
Source organism: Limimaricola cinnabarinus (assembly GCF_047631075.1). Taxonomy (NCBI): domain Bacteria; kingdom Pseudomonadati; phylum Pseudomonadota; class Alphaproteobacteria; order Rhodobacterales; family Paracoccaceae; genus Limimaricola; species Limimaricola cinnabarinus. Next base: position 93,935 of record NZ_JBLHYX010000009.1, on the reverse strand, counting down.
CTGCCGCTTTGGTGATCGCGTTGAAGACGACGCGGCTGACCGGCGTGTCCTTCTTGAGCACCTTGCGCGCGGTCAGCGCCTCCTGCAGGTGCCACGAGATCGCCTCGCCCTCGCGATCGGGGTCGGTGGCGAGAATGAGGTTGGGGTCGGATTTGAGCGCGTCGGCGATGGCCTTCACGTGCTTGCGGCTGTCGGCGCCGACCTCCCAGCGCATGTCGAAATCATTATCGGTGTCGACCGATCCGTCCTTGGCCGGCAGGTCGCGGACATGCCCATAGGAGGCGAGGACGGTGTAGTCCGACCCGAGATAAGTGTTGATCGTCTTGGCCTTGGCCGGAGATTCGACGACGACGACGGGCATGGGGAATCCTCGGGTCAGGGGAGGGACGCTTTGGGCGGGCAACATGTGGCGGGCCTCGCCGCATTGTCAATGCGCCCTGATCCCACTGCCGTCCCGGGGCCCTCAGCCCTCCGTCCGTTCGAGATCGTGCCGCACCAGCAGCCCGCCGGGTTGTCGGCCAACCTGACCCGAAAGCTCCAGCTCTACCAGCGCCTGCAACACTTGCGCCGCAGGAAGGCCGAGATCACGCAACAACTGATCCTCGGCCAGTGGCGCGGCGCAGAGCCGCTCCAAGATGCGAGCAGGGAGATCGTCGTTGGGAGCGGTGGACATTTCGACGCGACGGGGCGGGGCCGCCGGGGGCTCCGGTGACAGGATGGGCCCCACGAGGTCGAGCACGTCCTGCGCGCCGCGCACCAAGGTGGCCCCGTCACGGATCAGCAGGTTGCAGCCACCGGCGCGGGCATCGAAGGGATGACCGGGCACCGCCAGCACCTCGCGCCCCGCCTCCAGCGCCGCGCGAGCGGTGATGAGGCTGCCCGAGCGCGTTGCGGCCTCGACCACCACCACCGCCCGCGACAGCCCCGCGACGATGCGGTTGCGCGCCGGGAAATGGCGGCCCTGCGGCGCGAGCCCCAGCGGCTGCTCCGACAGGATCAGCCCCTCGCGGCCGATGCGGGTCGTCAGATCGGAATTCTCGGGCGGGTAGGTGACGTCGACCCCGCCCGCCGTCACGGCGATGGTGCCGCCACCGAGCGCGGCCTCATGCGCCTGCGCGTCGATGCCGCGCGCCAGCCCCGAAACCACGACCCAACCCGCCTCCGACAGATCCGCCGCCAGCCGGCGCGCCATGCGCCGTCCCAGCGAAGAGGCGTTGCGCGCGCCGACCATGGCCAGCATCGGTCGCCGCAACAGGGCCGCGCGGCCCCGAAGCCAAAGCAGCGGCGGCGCGTCGGACAGGGCGGCGAGATCGGCGGGATAGAGCGGATCGCCATGGACGAGCAGCCGCGCGCCTGCGGCCTCGGCCGCGGCCATCTCGGCGCGCGCGGCCTGCGGGGTGCAGGCGGCGTAATCCTCGATCCCAGCGGTCCGCGCGACATCGGGCAGCACGTCGAGCGCCGCGCGGGCCGAGCCGTGTTCGGCCAGCAGCCGCCAGTAGGTGGCGATGCCGACACGGCGCGAGCGCAACAGGCGCAGGCGGGACAGCGTGTCCTCTTCCGTTGTGGGTGGGAGTGGGGGGTGAGCGGAAGAAGTCGGGTTCTGGGCCATCCGCGCCTCGCCTGTTGCAGGCTCAGGTCTAGGTCGCTTTGGTTAACAGCGCGTAAACCAAAGCGAACATCGAGGACGGCCCGAGGCCGGGAAGCCTAGCTCCCTGATCCGCCGACCGTCAGCCCGCCGATCGTCAGCGAGGGCTGGCCCACGCCCACCGGTACCCATTGGCCGTTCTTGCCGCAGTTGCCGATGCCCGGATCGAGCGCCAGATCGTTGCCGATGGCGCGGATCTGCTTGAGTGCGGTCGCCCCGTCGCCGATCAGCGTAGCACCCTTGACCGGTGCGCCGATCTTGCCGTTCTTCACGCGGTAGGCCTCGGTGCAGGAGAAGACGAACTTGCCCGACGTGATGTCGACCTGCCCGCCGCCGAAGCCCACGGCCCAGATCCCATCCTTGAGATCCGCCACCATTCCCGCCGGATCGTCCTTGCCCGCGAGCATGTAGGTGTTGGTCATGCGCGGTATCGGCGTGTGGGCAAAGCTCTCGCGCCGACCGTTGCCGGTGGGCGCCACACCCATCAGCCGCGCGTTCTGCCGGTCCTGCATGTAGCCGACCAGCCTGCCATCCTCGATCAGCGTCGTGCGATTCGAGGGCGTGCCCTCATCGTCGAAGGTGAGCGAGCCGCGCCGGTCGGGCAGGGTGCCGTCGTCGAGCACGGTGACGCCGGGGGCCGCGATCTGGCTGCCCATCAGACCGGCGAACGCCGAAGAGCCCTTGCGGTTGAAGTCGCCTTCGAGCCCGTGGCCGATCGCCTCGTGCAACAGGATGCCGGGCCAGCCCGGTCCGAGCACCACGCCCATGACGCCTGCCGGCGCGGCCTCGGCGTCCAGGTTGACCAGAGCGATGCGCAGCGCCTCGCGGACCACCGGCTCCCAATGGTCGCGTGCCATCAGCCCGTCGAGGCCGAAGCGGCCGCCGCCCCCCATGTTGCCGCTCTCGCGTCGCCCGTTCCGTTCGACGATCACGCCGATGGAGATGCGCGCCATCGGGCGGATGTCGGTGTAAAGCGCGTCCTCGGGCCGCAGGATCGCCACCTCCTGATGCGAGGCCGCGAGGCTCGCGGTGACCTGCACCACCTTCGGGTCGAGCGCGCGGGCGAAGGCGTCGATCTCGCGCAAAAGATCGACCTTCACCCCGAAGGCGGCCCCGGCGATCGGGTCGGCGTCGGTATAGAGATGGCGGTTGGTGCGCGCGGGTGCCTCGGCCAGCGTGCCGCCGCCATCGCCCACGGCAAGCCGGGTGGTGGCGACGGCGCGCCCGAGCGCGTATTCGTCGATGGTGGTGGAATGCGCGTAGCCCGAGGTCTCGCCGCGCACCGCGCGCAGGCCGAAACCTTCGGCGGCGTCGAAATTGGCGTGGCGCAGCCGACCGTCATCGAAGCCCAGAACCTCCGAGCGGCGGCGCTCGATGAAGAGTTCGCCGTCATCGGCCCCCGCCACCGCCTCGCGCAGCAGGCGCAGGGCCTCCGCGCGGTCGAGATGGGTTGCGAAAGGGTCGAAAGCGGGCTCAGCCTGCAATGAGGACATGCGATGTTCCTTGGATGCCGCGCCGCCGGTGGGCGTCCGTTTGCCGCAACCCGACAGCTTGTTCTGCGCGGCAGTTTATGGGAATAGACCCGCGGACGACAGGGGATTCCGCCCAAGCGGGGGCCTCGGGGCGCCGACTTACGCCACACACGCAAGGTAGAGACATGCACCTCACAAAGCCCCTCGCCGTGCTCGGGACCGCCACAGCCACCCTGATGGCGGGCATGGTCTCGGCACAGGAGCAGATCGCCGAACTGCCGATCATCGGTCGTCCGGTCGACGGGGCCGTGGGCTGGCAGCCCGCCGCCACCAAGCTGGCGCGCGACATCCACTGGCTCGACGGCATGCTGCTCGTCATCATCACCGCCATCACGCTCTTCGTCACGGGCCTGCTGATCTTCGTGATCCTGCGCTACAACCGCAAGTCCAACCCCAAGCCCGCGGTGTTCACCCATAACTCGCCGCTCGAGATCGCATGGACCATCGTGCCGATCGTGATCCTGATCTTCATCGGGGCCTTCTCGTTGCCGGTGCTGTTCGACCAGCAGGAGATCCCCGAGGGCGACGTGCACATCAAGGTCACCGGCTTCCAGTGGTACTGGGGTTATGAATATGTCGACGAGGACGTGGCCTTCGAAAGCTTCATGATCGGCGCGGGCATGGGCAACCTCAATGAGGATATCCTGGCCGAGCTGAACGAGGCCGGTTACGGTGCCGACGAGTTCAAGCTGGCGACCGACACCGCCGTGGTGGTGCCGGTGGGCGCCACCGTGGTGATGGACGTGACCGGCGCCGACGTGATCCACTCCTGGACCATCCCGGCCTTCGGCGTGAAGCAGGACGCGGTGCCGGGCCGGATCGCCCAGCTGTGGTTCGCCGCCGAGCAGGAAGGCGTCTATTTCGGCCAGTGCTCCGAGCTATGTGGGAAGGACCATGCCTACATGCCGATCACCGTCAAGGTGGTGAGCCCCGAGGTCTACGAGCAGTGGCTCGCGGGCGCCAAGGAAGAGTATCCGGCCTGAGCCGGGACGCGCATGACGGGGCCGGGCGCGGATGCGCCCGCCCGACCCGGCGGCAGCGCCGCGACACGACATGACGACCGGCCGGGACAACCCGACCGCGACGGCGGGGCAGACCCCCGCGACCGCGCCACCAGCGACGGCGGATGATGACCGCCGGACGGGAGCCCGCATGACCGATGCCAGCATGACCGACGTGAGCTACAACGGCGCCCCCGAAGCGGGCTTGGGCGATTACTTCGCACTGCTGAAGCCGCGCGTGATGTCCCTCGTAGTCTTCACCGCACTGGTGGGCCTTTTGGTGGCCCCGGTGCCGGTGCATCCCTTCCTCGGCTTCGTGGCGGTGCTGTGCATCGCCGTGGGCGGCGGGGCCTCGGGCGCGCTCAACATGTGGTGGGACGCCGATATCGACGCGGTGATGCGCCGCACCAAGTCGCGCCCGATCCCTGCGGGCAAGACCACGCCGGGCGAGGCGCTGGCGCTGGGCCTCGCGCTCTCGGGCTTTTCGGTCGTGGTGCTGTTCCTCGCCGCCGGGCCGCTCGCCGCCGGGCTTCTGGCCTTCACCATCTTCTTCTACGCCGTGATCTACACGATGTGGCTCAAGCGTTCGACGCCGCAGAACATCGTCATCGGCGGCGCCGCAGGCGCGTTCCCTCCGATGATCGGCTGGGCTGCCGCCACTGGCGACATCGCTATCGAAAGCGTGCTGATGTTCGCGCTGACCTTCATGTGGACGCCGCCACATTTCTGGGCGCTGGCACTGTTCGTGAAGTCCGACTACGGCGATGCCGGCGTGCCGATGCTGACCGAGACGCATGGCCGTCGCTCCACCCGCCGCCACATCCTCGCCTATACGGTGCTTCTGGTGCCGGTGGCGCTGGGTCTGGGGTTCACCTCGATCGGCGGGCCGATCTATCTCGTCATCGCCGCGGCGCTGAACATCCAGTTCCTCGGCGGTGCGTGGCGGCTTTACAACCGCGACGAAGCCGCGGCCGAGGCCGATGGCTATGCCGCCGAGAAGAGGGTCTTCAAGATCTCGCTCGGCTATCTTTTCCTGCATTTCGGCGCGCTTCTGATCGAAGCGGCGCTACGTCCTTGGGGCGGTTCCTGGCAGATCCTGTCGGGGCTGGTCGGGGTATAAGGAGACATGTCCATGCGTGTCGAACATGAACTGCATCACCGCAGGCGGGGCCGCAACTGGGGCGTCGGGCTGCTACTCGTGGGCTTTGTCGCCCTGATCTTCGGTCTCACCGTGGTCAAGACGCTGAGCTTGGGCTCGATCGTCGAGCTGGAGCGCTTCGACCATGTCGCCCGGCCGCAGTTGGTGCCTCAGGAGGCGCCTGCGCAATGACCGATCGGGACCGCAAGCTGCGCCGCACCGCGCTACAGACGGCGGGCGTCGTCGTTGTCATGGGGGCGCTGGCCTGGGCTGCGGTGCCCTTCTACAGCTGGTTCTGTCAGGTTACCGGCTTTGGCGGTGCCACCTCGGTGGCCGAGACCGCCTCCGACACCGTGCTCGACCAGAGCATCACCGTGCGCTTCGACGCCTCGCTGGAGCGGGGCATGCCTTGGGAATTCAATCCGGTCGAGCGCCAGATGACGCTCAAGATCGGTGAGACGGGACTGGCCTTCTACGAGGCCCACAACCCGACCGACCGCCCGGTGGCGGGGAAGGCGGCCTACAACGTCGCCCCCTATGCCGCTGGCGGCTATTTTGAGAAGATCGAATGCTTCTGCTTCACCGAGCAGGTGCTGCAGCCCGGCGAGACGGTGCTGATGCCGGTGAGTTTCTTCGTCGATCCGGCGATCGTAGAGCATCGCGAGGCCAAGTATGTCCACGAGATCACGCTGAGCTATACCTTCTACGAGATCGACTTGCCTCAGGACACGGAGACGGCCGCACTTGCGCCGGGCAACGAGTCTTTGACACGAACCGCCGCTCAGGCGATAGACACGAACTGAACGAAAGGCCCGAGGGATCGACGCAATGGCGCATGAGAAGAACCACGACTACCACATCCTGGCCCCGTCCATCTGGCCGTTCATCGCCGCCGTCGGCGCCTTTGCCATGCTGTTCGGCGCGGTCACCTGGATGCACGGCTCCGGCCCCTGGCTGTTCCTGATCGGCCTCGCGGCGGTGCTCTACACCATGTATGGCTGGTGGGCCGACGTCGTCGGCGAAAGCCGCATCGGCGATCACACTCCGGTGGTGCGGATCGGCCTGCGCTACGGCTTCATTTTCTTCATCATGTCCGAGGTCATGTTCTTCGTGGCGTGGTTCTGGGCGTTCTTCAAGAACGCGCTCTATCCCATGGGCCCCGAAAGCCCGATGGTCGACGGCACCTGGCCGCCCGAGGGGATCACGACCTTCGACCCGTGGCACCTGCCGCTGATCAACACGCTGATCCTGCTGTGCTCGGGCGCGGCGGCGACCTGGGCGCACCACGCGCTGGTGCATGACAATAACCGCAAGGACATGCGCAACGGCCTCGCCATCGCGATCGGCCTCGGCCTGATCTTCACCGCCTTTCAGGCGCTGGAGTACTGGGAGGCACCCTTCACCTTCGGCGGCAACGTCTATGGCGGCGTGTTCTTCATGGCGACGGGTTTTCACGGCGCGCATGTGATCATCGGCACGATCTTCCTTGCGATCTGCCTGATCCGCCTGCAGCGCGGCGACTTCACCCCCGAGAAGCACGTGGGCTTCGAGGCGGCGGCATGGTACTGGCACTTCGTCGACGTGGTCTGGCTGTTCCTGTTCATGGCGATCTACGTCTGGGGCAGCTGATCGGAACGGGCCTGCGCGTCCGACCACACTTCAGCCCACCGAATACGGACGCGCGGGCCCTCCCGCGCGTCCTGTCCGTTTCCGGAGACACGATGCGCCGAACCTTTCTCCCGCTGCTCATGGGCCTCGTCGGCTGCGTCATCCTGATCGGTCTGGGTGTCTGGCAGCTTCAGCGACTGTCATGGAAAACGGCGATCCTCGCGGATCTCGACGCACGCATCCTCGCCGCTCCCGTGCCGCTCGCGGGGCTCGACACCGCCGACCCGCAGGCGCAGCGCTACCTGCCCGTGGTGGCGCAGGGGCAGCTGACCGGTGAAGAGCTTCATGTGCTCAGCGCCGCCGACGGGCCCGGCTACCGCGTCATTGGCGTGCTCGATACCGCGCAGCGGCGGGTCATGGTGGATCTGGGCTTCGTGCCGCTGGGGGCCAAGGATATCGGGCGCGCCGCATCCGACGTGATGATCACCGGTAACCTGCACTGGCCGCAGGAGGTCGACGACTGGACCCCCGCCCCCGACATGGCCGTCAATATCTGGTATGCCCGCGACGTGGCCCCGATGGCCGCCGCTCTCGGCACCGCGCCCTTGATGATCGTGGCCCGGCGGATCACGCCCGAGCTGGGCACGGCCCCCATGCCGCTTGACAGCGCCGCCGTGGCGAACGACCACCTCGGCTACGCGATCACCTGGTTTTCGCTGGCGGCCGTTCTGGCCGTCATGACCGGCTTGTTCCTGTGGCGCGGCCGCCGCGTCGCCCCCTGATGATTTCGAAGGACCGACCCATGCGCTACGTCTCCACACGGGGCCAGGCCCCGAGCCTCTCCTTCGAGGAGGCGATGCTCACCGGGCTCGCCCGCGACGGCGGCCTCTACGTCCCCGAGACGGTGCCGATGTTCGACCGCGCCCAGATCGCGGCGATGGCGGGCCAGCCCTACGAGGAGGTGGCCTTCCGCGTGATGCGCCCCTTCATCGGCGACGCCTTCACCGAGGACGAGTTTCGAGGCCTGATCGCCAAGGCCTATGCGAGCTTTGCCCATCCGGCACGCGCGCCGCTCAATCAGATCGGCGCGAACCATCACCTGCTTGAGCTGTTCCACGGGCCGACGCTGGCCTTCAAGGACTTCGCCATGCAGCTGATCGGTCAGCTGTTTCAGGCCTCGCTGGAGCGCTCGGGAGAGCGCATCACCATCGTCGGCGCGACCTCCGGCGACACGGGCTCGGCGGCGATCGAGGCGTTCCGAGGGCTGGCCAATGTCGACGTGGTGATCCTGTTCCCGCATGAGCGGATCTCGGAGGTGCAGCGCCGCCAGATGACGACGCCGTCGGAGGAGAACGTGCACAGCCTCGCGGTGACGGGCGATTTCGACGACTGCCAGGCTGCGCTCAAGGACATGTTCAACGACTTCGCCTTTCGCGACGAGGTGCGGCTCGCCGGCGTGAACTCGATCAACTGGGGCCGGGTGCTGGCGCAGGTGGTATATTACTTTACCGCCGCCACCACGCTCGGCGCGCCGCACCGCGAGGTGGACTTCACCGTGCCGACCGGCAATTTCGGCGACATCTACGCGGGCGACATCGCGCGTCGTATGGGGCTGTCGATCGGGCGGCTGGTGATCGCCACCAACCGCAACGACATCCTGCACCGCACGATCCAGAGCGGCGAGCATCGCAAGTCCGGCGTGACGCCCACGATCAGCCCCTCGATGGACATCCAGGTCTCCTCGAACTTCGAGCGCGCGCTGTGGGACGCCTATGGGCGCGATGGCGCCGCCGTTGCCCAGCTGATGGACGAGCTCAAGCGCGATGGCGGTTTCGCGGTGAGCCAAGGCGCCATCGGACGGTTGCGCGACGGCTTCGCCTCGGGATGCGCCTCCGAGGACGAAACCCGCGAGACGATCCGCCGCGTCTACGCCGAGACTGGCGAGCTCCTGTGCCCGCATTCCGCCGTCGGCGTTCATGTGGCCGAGGCGCATATCGGCGACAACCCGATGGTGACGCTGGCCACCGCGCACCCGGCCAAGTTCCCCGACGCGGTCGAGGCCGCCACCACGATCCGGCCGCCCCTTCCCACCCGGATGGCGGGGCTGTATGACCGGCCGGAACGGGTGACGCGGGTCGAGAACGATCTCGCCGCCCTGCAATCCGTCATTCGGGAGAAGATCGCACGGTGAGTGTCCAGCTTCATACCCTGTCCAACGGCTTCCGCATCGCCACGGAGCGGATGCCGGGGCTGCAATCGGCCTCGATCGGCATCTGGGTGCTGGCCGGTGGCCGCCACGAAACCGCCGATCAGAACGGTATCGCGCATTTCCTTGAGCACATGGCGTTCAAGGGCACCAAGACGCGATCGGCGCTCGCCATCGCCGAGGCGATCGAGGATGTGGGCGGCTACATCAACGCCTACACCTCGCGCGAGATGACGGCCTATTACGCGCGGGTGCTGGGTCAGGACGTGGGGCTCGCGCTCGACGTGATCTCGGACATCCTACTGAATCCGGTTTTCTCGGAGGAGGAGATCGAGGTCGAGCGGGGCGTGATCCTGCAGGAGATCGGTCAGGCGCTCGACACGCCCGACGACATCATCTTCGACTGGCTTCAGGAAGAAGCCTATCCCAATCAGCCCTTGGGCCGCACCATCCTCGGCCCCGCCGAGCGGGTCTCGGCCTTCAGCCGCGCCGATCTGGCGGATTTCACCCGTTCGCATTACGGCCCCGGTCAGCTGATCCTGTCGGCGGCGGGCGACGTGGACCACGACGAGATCGTGCGCGAAGCCGAGCGGCTGTTCGGCGGGCTCGCGCCGCGCGTCACCGCGCCGATCCAGCCGCCCGCGCGCTTCATGGGCGGCGAAAAGCGGGTCATCAAGCCGCTCGAGCAGGTTCATTTCGCCATGGCGCTCGAAGGGCCGGACTACCGCGATCCCGCGATCTACACCGCGCAGATCTATGCCACGGCCCTGGGCGGCGGCATGTCTTCGCGGCTATTCCAGAAGGTGCGCGAGGATCGCGGCCTGTGCTACACGATCTTCGCGCAGGCCGGGGCCTATGAGGACACCGGCATGACCACGATCTATGCCGGCACCTCGGCCGAGGAAATCGGCGATCTGGCGCGGATCACCATGGACGAGATGAAGCGCGCCGCGCATGACATGTCCGAAGCCGAGGTCGCTCGCGCTCGCGCGCAGATGAAGGCCGGAATGCTGATGGGGCTGGAGAGTCCGTCGAACCGGGCCGAGCGTCTGGCACGGATGCTGGCGATCTGGGGCCGGGTGCCCGGCGTCGAGGAGGCGGTCGAGAAGATCGATGCCGTCACCGTCGAGGCCGTGCGCGACTTTGCCGCCCATGCGGCGGGCGGCGCGGGCAGCGCGCTGGCGCTCTACGGTCCGGCCGAGACCGCGCCGCACCTCGAAGAGCTGAAGGAAAGGCTCGCCGCCTGATGCTCGGCCAGCGTCGGCGGGTCCAGATCGAGACGGAACGGCTGACACTGCGCCCGCCGGTACATGGCGATTTCCGCGCGTGGGCGGCGCTGCGGCAGGATTCGGCGGCCTTTTTGACCCGATGGGAGCCGACATGGGCGCCCGATCACCTGACGCGGCGCGCCTTCACCAATCGCGTCTACTGGGCGCAGCGGTCGATCAGCCAGAACACCGCGTTGCCGCTGTTCCTGATCCGTCGCGAAGACGACATGCTCTTGGGCGCGATCACGCTCGACAACATCCGCCGCGGTCCGGCGCAGGCGGGCACCACCGGCTACTGGATCGGTGCGCCCTTCGCGCGGCTGGGCTACATGCGCGAAGCGGTGCAGGCGGTGGTGCACCACGCCTTCACCGCGATGGAGTTGAGCCGCATCGAAGCGGGCTGCCTGCCGGAGAACACGCCGTCGCGGCGGCTGCTGGAACGCTGCGGCTACAAGTACGAGGGCGTGGCGCAAAGCTACCTGCAGATCGACGGGCGCTGGCGCAATCACGTGCTTTACGCCAACCTGCGGGCTGACCGGCGCGGACGCACCGAGACCGGTTGACCGCCGATACGAGGCCAAGGGAGGTCCCCATGCTCAATCCCGCGACGCCGGAGTTCCTCGACACGCTGCGCGACCGGCTGCCCGAACCTGTCTTTCGCGACGCGGGCCCCGAACATCTCGAAGAGCCGCGCGGACGCTATCGCGGACAGGGGCTGCTGCTGGCACCCGGCTCGACCGAGGAGGTGGCGACGATCCTTCAAGCCTGCCACACGGCCTGCGTCGGGGTGGTGCCGCATGGCGGCGGCACCGGCCTCGTGGGCGGGCAGGTGATGCAGGGCGGCGTCGCCCCGGTGATCCTGTCTCTGGCGCGAATGACTGCGATCCGCGACGTCTTCCCCTCCGAAAACGTGATGCTGGCCGAGGCGGGCGCGATCCTTGCCGACGTGCAGCGGGCGGCGCGCGAGGCGGGGCGAATGTTTCCCCTCTCGCTCGCTTCCGAAGGCTCTGCCCGGATCGGCGGGCTGCTTTCGACCAATGCGGGCGGGCTCAACGTGCTGCGCTATGGCAATGCGCGTGCGCAGTGCCTCGGGCTCGAGGTGGTGACGGCCACGGGCGAGGTCTGGCACGGGCTGACGCGGCTCTACAAGGACAACACCGGCTATGATTTGCGCGACCTGATGATCGGCGCCGAGGGCACGCTCGGCATCATCACCGCCGCCGCGCTAAGGATGGCGCCGGTTCCCGCCGCTTCGGGCACGGCGCTGTTTCACGTGGCCTCGCCGCGCGCGGCGCTCGATCTTCTGGCGCTGGCGCGCGACCGGGTGGGCGACACCGTCACCGCCTTCGAACTGATGCATCGGCAGGGGCCGGAGTTCCTGATCGAGGCCGGTCTTGATGCGCGGGTGCCGCTTGATCCGCTGCCCGAATGGATGGTGCTGATGGAGCTGGGCCTGCCCGAGGGGTTGCGCCCCGAGGACAGCCTCGCCGCGATCTTCGAGGCGGCGGTGGCGGCAGGCCTCAGTGTGGATGGCGTCATCGCCTCGTCGGAGACGCAGGCCGAGGCGCTCTGGGCGATCCGCGAGACGATCCCCGAGGCCAACCGCCGCATCGGCTCGATTTCCTCGCACGACATCTCGGTGCCGCTCTCGGCACTGCCTGATTTCATCGAGCAGGCCGAACCGGTGCTGCGCGCCTTGGGCAATGTGCGGATCAACTGCTTTGGCCATCTCGGGGACGGCAACCTGCATTACAATGTGTTCCCGCCCAAGGGCCGCACGCGCGAGGAGTTCGAGGAGATCCGCCCGCGCGTGAAGGAGATCGTCCACGATCTCGCGCATGGCTTCGGCGGTTCGGTCAGCGCCGAACATGGCATCGGACGGCTCAAGGTGGGCGATCTGGAGCGTTATGGCGACCCGGTGAAACTGTCGATGATGCGGGCGATCAAGACGGCGCTCGACCCGCATGGCATCCTGAACCCGGGCGCGGTCCTCAGAGGCTGAGGCCGGACGGGCGAATGGCCGCGTCTTCGCGGCCATTCGGGTCATGCATGTGACCAAGGTTTCGGTGAAGGGTTCAGATATCGTCGCCCAACGCGCCCTTGATGGAGCCGGAGACGTTCTGGGCCGTGCCGCGCGCCTTCTGGCCCTTGCCCTCGGTGCGCAGTTTGTCGTCGCCTGTCGCTTCGCCGACGGCATCCTTGACGGAGCCGGCGGCCTTGTTGGCGGCAGCCTTCGTCTTGTCGATGAACTCACCCATAGGCACATCCTCGCGCTACGCGGGCGGGCGGTGATCGCCTCGGCTCCGCAATATGCGAGACGAACACTCCGGGCCCGACATTGGTTGCTCGGCGGGGTGCGCCATCGCGATCAATTCGACGAGATCATCCGTGCTCAGGCGCCCTCATAGGCGCAGAGCGCCTCGACCCGCTGACCCAAGCCTTCGAGCCGCGCGCGACCGCCGAGATCCTTGAGATCGATCACGAAGGCGCAGGCCACCACCTCGGCCCCCAGCCGTTCGATGAGCCGCAGCCCCGCTTCGGCGGTGCCGCCCGTGGCGAGCAGGTCGTCGACCAGAAGCACCTTCTGGCCCGCATGCAGGGCATCGTCATGCATCTCGACCACCGCCTCGCCATATTCCAGCGTATAGGCTTGCTCGATGGTGCGACCGGGCAGCTTGCCCTTCTTGCGGATCGGCACGAAGCCGGTGCCGAGCCGATCGGCCAGCGCGCCGCCAAGGATAAAGCCGCGCGCCTCCAACCCCGCGACGGTATCGATCTCGAGCCCTTCGCAGGCCGCCACCAACCCTTCGATGGCAAGGCGCAGCCCGTCGCGGTCGGCGAACAGCGTCGTCACGTCACGAAACTGGATCCCCTCATGCGGGAAATCGGGGATGGTGCGGATGTAGTCGGTCACATGGGCCATGACGGCTCCTTGCTGGAGGGCGGGGCAGGGCACCCCGCATCAAATCTTGTGCCCCTGATGTGGGCGGCGCGTTCATAAAGCCCACGGCGGCCGTTGCGAAGCCCGATTCGGGGAAACGGCGCGTTTGCGGGTTCCGTCACGCGGCAGCGTGGGCTATGCCCGCACCGCAGCCCGAACACCTATCATGCGAAAGTGAGCCGATGAGCCGATCTCCGCTGGCCGTGCTGGCCAATGCCGTTTCCTCCGAGAACGCCCCAGCCCTGCCAAGCTCGGCGGCCGACTACAAGACCGAGATCCTGTCTGGCCTCACCGTGGCGCTGGCGCTGGTGCCCGAAGCCGTGGCCTTCGCCTTCGTCGCCGGGGTGAACCCGCTCGTAGGTCTCTACGCGGCCTTTCTCGTCGGCATCATCACCGCGTTGATCGGCGGCCGGCCAGGTATGGTCTCGGGTGCGACCGGCGCGCTCGCGGTCGTCATGGTCAGCCTCGTGGCGGATCATGGGGTCGAATACCTCTTTGCCACCGTGGTGTTGATGGGCATTCTGCAGGTGCTTGCCGGGATCTTCCGGCTGGGCAAGTTCATGCGCCTCGTTCCGCACCCGGTGATGCTCGGCTTCGTCAATGGCCTCGCGATCGTCATCGGCCTGTCGCAACTCGAACAGTTCCACGATCCCGCGACAGGCGGCTTCCTGTCGGGCTTTCCGCTGGTGCTGATGCTGGGCCTCGTGGCGCTCACCATGTTCATCATCTGGATCATGCCGCGCTTCACCCGCGCAATCCCCGCGCCGCTCGCCGCCATCGGCATCGTCGCCGCGCTCGTGATCGGCTTTGGCCTGCCGGTGCCGCGCGTTGGCGATCTGGCGCAGATCTCGGGCGGTCTGCCCAAATTCTCGATCCCGCTGGTGCCTTTGAACCTCGAGACCTTCGGCATCATCCTGCCCTATGCGCTGATCCTCGCGGCCATCGGCCTGATCGAAAGCCTGCTGACGCTCAACCTTGTTTCCGAGATCACCGGCAAGCGCGGGGGTGCCAGCCAGGAATGCGTCGCGCAGGGCATCGCCAACGTCGTCACCGGCTTCTTCGGCGGCATGGGCGGCTGTGCGATGATCGGCCAGTCGATGATCAACGTCTCCTCGGGCGGGCGCACCCGTCTCGCCGCCGCCTCGGCCGCGATCTTCCTGCTGTGCTTCATCCTCTTCGCCGCCCCGGTGATCGAGCAGATCCCGCTTGCGGCCCTCGTGGGGGTGATGTTCATGGTCGTCATCGGCACTTTCGCGTGGAACACCTTCCGGGTGATGCGCCGGGTGCCGCGCGTCGATGCCATCGTCATCGTTTTGGTGACCGTCATCACCGTGCTGACCGACCTTGCCACCGCCGTGGTCGCGGGCGTCATCGTCTCGGCGCTGGCCTATGCCTGGCAGAACGCCACCCGGATCGGGGCGCGCACCTACCGCACCGAGGACGGCGCCAAGGTCTACAAGGTGCAAGGCCCGCTCTTCTTCGGCTCGGCCGACGGCTTCTCCGAACTGTTCCAGGTCGAGACCGACCCCGACCATGTGATCGTCGATTTCGAGCACAGCCGCGTCGCCGACCAATCGGCGCTGGCGGCGATCGAGGGGATGGCGGATCGCTACACGGCGGCGGGCAAGCGGTTGGTGCTGCGGCACCTCTCGCCCGACTGCCACGCGCTTTTGCGTCGCGCGGGCCAGCTTGTGGTCGAGAGCGACGATGATCCCAATTACGGCGTCGCGGTGGATTACGATGTCCAGCCGGGCGCGCTTGGCGGCGGGCACTGAAGGCTCCGGCAGCGGGGCCGGACCAAACCCGCGCGTCATGAGTATTTCAGGCGTGAAGCCACTGGAAAGGGCGGTCTCCTGGAGGCCGCCCTTGACGTTTACTGGCCCGGTCGGGTGAGGCTGAACAATTCGCTCACGCGGGTGTAATCGCGGTAGCCGAGGCGGGCGAGCGGCTCGTAGGTGGTGACGTCGAAGCGACCGTCGACCACGCAATCGTCGCGCATGTGGATGCCCGTTACCTCGCCGATGGCCATGAAGTTGTGCACGCCCTCGAGATCCACGATCCTTACCAGTCGGCATTCGAGAGAGGCCGGGGCATTCGCCACGCGCGAACAGGCTATGGTGTCGCAAGCGGCGCGCTCGATGTTCGCGTGCGCGAACTCATCCTGCTCCTTGGGCCACGGCCCCGAGGTCGCGTTCATCGCGTCGCGCGCGGCATATTCGACGATGTTGACGCAGAACTGCCCGGTCTCGCGTATGTTAAACATCGTGTCCTTGGACCACGGCCGGTCCTCTTTGGCCGAGGTCGAGGCGAACATCACCTGCGGCGGCACATAGGCCACAGCATTGAAGAAGGAGTAGGGGGCGAGGTTCTCGCTTCCGTCCGGACCGCGCGTCGAGACCCAAGCGATCGGGCGCGGAGATACGATGGCGTTGAACGGGTTGTGCGGCAGGCCATGGCCGTCCTCGGGGCGGTAGAACATCGGCATCTCCTCCTTGGTCACGCCAGAGGTAGCGGTCGTGCCGCACCCGGTCCAGCGCGGAACGGTTTGCACCGCCTCGGCGCCGTGCTAGGGCCCGGCGCGGCGGCGGCGCCGACAGGGGCGGGAGGGATCAATGGCCGAAATCGCGCGGGAAGAGGCCGGGGATCACCAAGAGGTCGAGGCCCTTTATGATCTGTGTTTCGCACCCGGGCGCGAGGCCCTTTCCTCCTACCGTCTGCGTGAAGGCGTGGCGCCTCAGGCCGAGCTGTGCCTCGTCGCGCGTGGCCGTGCGGGCGAGGCGGCGGGCGCGATCCGAACCTGGCCGGTGCGGGTTGGCGGTCATGCGGCGCTGCTGCTTGGCCCCGTGGCCGTGCATCCGGTCCGGCAGGGCGAGGGGCTTGGCGCGCTCTTGATCTTCGAGGTACTTGAACGCGCGCGCGCGGGCGGGCATCCGCGCATGATGCTGGTGGGCGATGCGCCCTATTATGGCCGCTTCGGCTTTGCGCGGCTCGACGGGGTGATCATGCCGCCGCCCACCAACCCCGAACGGGTGTTGGGCATAGCGCTCGAAGATGGAGCTTGGGATGGCATACGGGGCGAGGTTTCGCCCGAGGCAGACTGAGGCGGATTGAAAACCGCCTCGCGCATCCCAAGTATCGGCGCATGAGCACCCCCATTCGCGAGATCAACCCCGAAAGTCCGCCCCAGCCGCTCGATGACGCGGTCAAGGCCGAGATCGTGGCGCTCGCAGAGCGGCAGGCGCGGGCGGGACGCGGGCTGATGCGGATCGTCAACCTCGCGGGCGACAGGGTCGAGAGCGGCATGAGAATGCTGCCCAAACCGGCCCGCGCGCGTATCGAGATAGCCGCCCGCGGCGCGCTGTCGCGCAGCTATGACGTCGCCAGCCGGACGCGCGCGCCGGGCAATGGCGCCGGGGCGCTTGAGGCGGCCTTCGGGACTGACAGGGCCGCGCGCATCATGGCGACGCTCTCCGGCGCGCTGGGCGGGCTTGGCGGCCTGACCACGGCTTTGGCGGAACTGCCCGTGGCCACCACCATGATCTTTCGCGCCGTTCAACGCGTGGCGGAGGCGAATGGAGAAGACCTGCTGAGCGAGGACACCCGCGCCGAATGCCTGCGCGTCTTCGGCGCGGGCGCGCCGGGCGGGGAGGATGACGGCATCGATACCGCCTTTCTTGGCGCGCGGTTGGGGTTGTCAGGCGTTGCCGTGAACCGGCTGATCTCCCGCGTGGCCCCGCGCTTTGCCACCGTGCTGGGCCAGAAGCTCGCGGGGCAGGCGGTGCCGATCCTCGGCGCGGCGGCGGGGGCAGGGACGAACTATGCGTTCATCGACTACTACGTGGAGGTGGCGCATGTGCATTTCGGCCTGCGCCGGCTGGCGCGGCTGCATGGTGAGGAGAGGGTGCTCGAAAGCTTTCATGCCGCGCTCGACTGCCGCCGAATGCCGACGCGCCGCTAGATCCTGCTTGCGTTGACCCGCTTCGACAGGGCCTCGCGGCTTTCCACTCGTTCTGAATAGCGATCGGTAAGGGCCGGCCTGCCGCGAGTCATCAGGGTGAACTTCACCAGCTCCTCCATCACGTCGACGATACGGTTGTAATACGGTGACGGCTTCATCCGGCCCGCCTCGTCGAATTCATCCCATGCCTTGGCGACCGAGGATTGGTTCGGGATCGTCACCATCCGCATCCAGCGGCCCAGCACGCGCATCTGGTTGAGCGCGTTGAAGCTCTGCGAGCCGCCGCAGACCTGACACAGCGCCAGCGTCTTGCCTTGGGTCGGACGGATGCCGCCCAGCGACAGCGGAATCCAGTCGATCTGCGTCTTGAGGATGCCGGTCATCGCACCGTGGCGCTCCGGGCTGGACCAGACCATGCCCTCGGACCAGTTCGCCAACCCGCGCAGCTCGGCCACCTTGGGGTGGTCCTCGGGCGCGGCATCGGGAAGCGGCAGGCCGGACGGGTCGAAGATCCGCACCTCCGCGCCCAGATGCTCGAGAAGCCGCGCCGCTTCCTCGGCCACGAAGCGCGAGAAGGAGCGTTCGCGCAGGCTGCCATAGAGGATCAAGATGCGCGGCGCATGGCCCGGATCGCCGGGGGCGGTGTAAAGCGCGGGATCGATCGGCATCAGGAGGTCGAGATCAAGATTGGGCAAGTCAGACATGGCAGGCTCCTGATTTCCATGATTCCGGATATATGGAATTATAAGGAGCCGTTCAACCGTTACATCAGCCAGCCCTGAGAAGTCAGCCACTTGGTCACGGCGGGCCGGACCGAAGCCGCACCGCTGCCGCGCGCCTCGTCGATGACGCCGCGCAGGCCCTGAAGATTGCAGTGCCGGATCAGGTGCTTGACCGGTCCCACCGAGGCCGGGCGCATCGACAGCATCCGAAAGCCGAGCGCTGCGAGGCACAACGCTTCCATCGGCCGACCCGCATCCTCGCCACAGAAAGAGACGGAAGTGTTGCCGGTCTTTGCCCGCATGAGGATGTGATCGAGGAACGACAGAAAGCTTACATCGAGCGTATCGTAGCGGCGGCGCACGCGCTCGTTCTCGCGGTCGGCGGCGAAGAAGAACTGCTTGAGATCGTTGCCGCCCACCGAAAGGAAATCGACGGCGTTGAAGAAATCGTCTGGCGCATAGGCGAGGCTCGGGGTCTCCAGCATCGCGCCGACCTCGACGCTTTCGGGCAAGGGATGGCCAAGAATGCGCTCACGCTCCATCGCCTTGTCGAACTCCTCGCGCGCCGCGTGAAACTCGGCCGGGAGCGCGACGAAAGGAAACATCACCGCGAGAGGGCGCCCGGCGGCGGCCCGGATCAGCGCCTGAAGCTGCATCCTGAGCACGCCCGGCTTGTCGAGTCCGACGCGGATCGCGCGCCAGCCCATCGCCGGGTTCGGCTCGTCATTGGGCTTCATGTAGCTCAGGACCTTGTCGGACCCGATGTCGAGCGTGCGGAAGGCCACCCGCTTGCCATTGGCCGAATCCATGACGCGGGCATAAAGCGCGGAGAGCTCGGCGCGCTTGGGCATCTTGTTGCGGATCAGGAACTGCAACTCGGTGCGAAACAGCCCCACGCCCTCGGCGCCCGAGCCTTTGAGAGAAGGCAGATCAGCCATCAGCCCGGCGTTCATGTGCAGCGAAACGGTGGTGCCGCACAGGGCCGTCGCTTTCAAGTCGCGGATCGAGGCATAGCGTTCTAGCGCGCGGGCCTGCATCGCGATCTTGTCGCGAAAGGCGGTCTTGACCGTCTCCTCGGGGCGCAGATGCGCCGCCCCCTGATCGCCATCGACGAGGATGACATCGCCGTTCAGCGCCTCTTGGGTGATGTTCTTGGCATGGATCACCAAGGGGATCGCCCAGGCCCGTGCGACGATCGCCGCATGCGAGCCGACCGACCCCTCCTCAAGCACGATGCCCTTGAGCTTCTTGCCGTATTCCAGAAGCTCGCCGGGGCCGATATTGCGCGCGACCAGCACCGGATCATCGGGCATCTCGGCGCCGGTGTCGCGGCCCTGACCCGTGAGGATCCGCAGCAGCCGGTTCGACAGATCGTCAAGATCCGACAGGCGTTCGCGCATGTAGTTGTCGCCCGAGCGGTTCATGCGCGAACGGGCGAGGGACTGTTCCTTTTCGACGGCGGCCTCGGCGGAAAGACCGCTCTCGATGTCCTCCTCCATGCGCTTCATCCAGCTGCGCGAATTGGCGAACATGCGGTAGGTTTCGAGCACCTGCACCTGATCGGCATTGGCCGAGGTCGCGCCGGACAGCATCTCGTCGACCGTCACGCGCAACTCGTCGATGGCGGCGCGCAGGCGGGTCAGCTCGATCACGGGGTCTTCGGCAAAGGGGTTGGTGACGACGACGCGCGGCTCGTGCAGCCAGACCCGGCCCTCGGCCGCGCCCTCCTGTCCCGAGGTGCCCTTGAACATGACGGCCTGCTGATGCCGCGCCGAGAGCGCCGCGCCGGTATCGACGAAGGCGCCAAGCTCGGTCATTTCGGCCAGCACCATGGCGACCACTTCGAGGGCATAGATCTCGTCCGGGGTGAACTCGCGCGCGTCGCGCGATTGCACGACGAGCACGCCGAGAGGCTCGCCCAGACGCTGGATCGGCACGCCGCAAAAACTCGAATACCGCTCTTCGCCGGTCTCGGGCATGTAGCGAAAGCCCGGTTCGGAGGGGGCGTCGGCGGTGTTGACGACCTGCCGCGTGCGCGCGGTGCGCCCGACCAGACCCTCGCCCAGCCGCATCCGGGTCTGGTGCACGGATTCGGCCATCAACCCCTCGGTCGCGCAAAGCTCCAGCGTCTCGGCGTCGCGAAAGAGATAGATCGAGCAGACCTCGGTCTTCATCGAGGTCGCTATGAGGCTCACGATGCTGTCGAGCCGTGCCTGCCCGGCACCGCCCTCGGCCATCACCGCCGAGAGACGGCCCAGGAGCTTGCGGCTCTCGGATTCTACCAGTCGATCGACCATCGCCGCCCTTTCAACGCCATGTCCGGGGGGAGTGATCCCGGTCAGGCGGCCTTGTCCAACCCGAAGGCATCATGCAGGGCTTGCACCGCGAGTTCCATGTATTTCCGGTCGATCAGCACGGAAATCTTGATCTCCGAGGTTGTGATGACCTTGATATTGATACCCTCGGCGGAGAGCGCCTTGAACATGTCGGCGGCGACGCCGGTGTGGCTGCGCATGCCGATGCCGACCACCGAGACCTTGGCCACGCCGGTGTCGGTGACAAGGTCGTTGAAGCGGATGTCGCCGCGTTCGCGAGCGGCCTCGACCGCCTTTTCGGCGCGCATCACCTGATCATTGGGACAGGAGAAGGTCATATCGGTGCGACCCTCCTCCGAGATGTTCTGGACGATCATGTCCACGTTCACACCCGCATCCGCCAAGGCACCGAAGATCGCCGAGGCGATGCCGGGCCGGTCGGCCACGGAGATCAGCGTCATCTTGGCCTCGTCGCGCGAATAGGCGACACCGGCGACCACGTTGCTTTCCATGATTTCCTCCTCGTCGCAGACGAGCGTTCCCGCCTCGTCGGACTGTTCCTCGAAGCTCGACAGCACCCGCAGCTTCACCTTGTAACGCATCGCCAGTTCGACCGAGCGGGTCTGCAGCACCTTGGCCCCGAGAGAGGCCAGCTCCAGCATTTCCTCGAAGGCGATGCGGTCGAGCTTGCGCGCCTTCTCGCAGATCCGCGGGTCGGTGGTATAGATCCCGTCCACATCCGTGTAGATGTCGCAGCGTACCGCGTCGAAAGCGGCGGCAAAGGCCACGGCGGTCGTGTCCGACCCGCCGCGCCCCAGCGTGGTGATCCGGCCCTCGGGGCTCACGCCCTGAAAGCCCGCGACCACGGCGACCTTCATGCCCTCGGCGAACTTCGCGCGGATGTTCTCGGGCGGGATGTCGAGGATGCGGGCGGCGCTGTGGGCCGAAGTGGTCTGCACCGGCACCTGCCAGCCCTGCCAACTACGGGCCGGGATTTCCATTTCCTGAAGCCGCAGCGCCATCAGCCCGGCGGTCACGTTCTCGCCCGAGGATGTGACGGCGTCGTATTCGCGCGCGTCGAACATCGGCGAAGTCTCGTTGACCCAGCCGACCAGTTCGTTGGTCTTGCCGGCCATGGCCGAGACGATCACGATCACCTCGTGCCCCTTGGCCACCTCGACGGCCACGCGTTTCGCGGCCCGGTGGATCCGGTCGAGCGTGGCGACCGAGGTGCCGCCGAATTTCATCACCAGGACCGACATGGCTCTCCCCGCGCAGATTTCGGCGTCTCCATAGCGGCGGGGCGACGCGAGGGCAATGCGCGACGGACGGCTAGTTGGCCTTGCGCTTGGGGCCGAAGGGCAGCGGCGCCACCGGGATGCCGTCCTCGATCAGGCGGCGGGCTTCATCGATGCGGGCCTCGCCATGGATCGCGCGCTCTGGTGAGCGGCCCTCATGCATGGCGCGGGCTTCGCGGGCGAAGGCGTCGCCCACATAGTCCGAACCTGCCTCGACCTTGCGTCTGAGCTCGGCCATCGCCTTTTCCAGCGGGTTGCCCGGCTCGGAGAGCCGCCGCGCCGGTTGCTTGGCGCCCTCGCTCACCGACGGGGCCATCAGCGCCTTGTGGATGCGCGTGTCGCCGCAGACCGCGCAGGACAACTGCCCGGATCTTTCAAGCGTGTCATAGGCGCTGGCCGAGGCGAACCAGCTGTCGAAGGCGTGGCCGTTCTTGCAGGTGAGGTCATAGCGGATCATCGGCGGGTGTCCCGGTGGCATGCAGACCTCAGATAGGCATTCGGGCGACCAGGTGCAAAGCGGGGTCGATCACGCGTGCGGTCAGGGGGCCGCCTGCGGTGTCGTCAGCGCCACGGGACGCTGCGGCGCAGGATCGAAGCTCAGTACGATCTGGCGCAGCTCGGGCGCGTCGAGTTTGGCCGCCGCGCGATCGCGGGTGAACCATTTGCGCCGCCTCTGGCCGCGTTCGGGCCAGTCGGCGAGCACCTGCGTGACTTGCACCGGAAACACCATGGCGAAATGCGGTGCGCCGGTCTTGCCGCCGCCCTTCACATAGGACCACACGCCAAGGCAGCGATCATCGGGAAGGCCGACCAGACCGGCCTCCTCGCGCGCCTCGGTGGCGGCGGCCTCGGCCGGGGTGGCGCCGTCCATGGGCCAGCCCTTGGGCAGGATCCAGCGACCCCGCCCGCGGCTGGTGACGAGGCAGAACTCGACCGAATCACCGGTGACGCGCCATGGCAGAGCCGCGAACTGCGTGCGGCCGAGGCGCTGGTGCCGCTTGGCGACGCGGAGCGGAAGCTGAATCATGGGGCCTCTCGGGTCGCGGGTCTGCCGAGGTTCCACGACAGGGCGGGGGCTGGCAAGAGCGCCTAGGGCGCTATCTGCGGCAACGTGGCCATGACGCCGCGACGCATCGCGCCGAAGTTGCGCCGAGGGGGACACATGACGCCGTCTGCACGTTTCATCGGCTCCGAGATCTACCGCGGCTCCTCTTATGGCGACTGGCACCCGCTCAGGGTGCCGCGCGTCTCGACCGTGATGGACCTGTCGCGCGCGCTGGGCTGGCTGCCGCCCGAAGCCTATATTCGCAGCCCGCGCGCCAAGCCCGCCGCCCTGCACGCCTTTCACACGCCCGACTACATCGACGCGCTGCTCGGGGCCGAAACCAGCCAGCAGGTCACCCCCGAGATCCGCGCGCGCCATCACCTCGGCACACCGGCCAACCCGGTGTTTCCCGAGATGTACCGCCGGCCGGCCACCGGGGTGGGCGGCGCGCTGCTCGCGGGAGAGCTTCTGCGCCATGGCGGTCGGCTGCACCTGCTCGGCGGCGGTACGCATCACGGCCTGCCTGATCGGGCGAACGGGTTTTGCTATCTCAACGACCCGGTCTTCGCGATCCAGTCGCTCAGGCGCCATGGCGCGCGCCGCGTCGCCTATGTCGACATCGACGCGCATCACTGCGACGGGGTCGAGGCGGGGTTTTCACATGACCCGGATACGCTTCTCGTCTCGACCCACGAGGAGAACCGCTGGCCGCGCACGGGGGCCGTCGAAGAGGAAGGGGCGGGGCAGGTGTTCAACCTCCCCATTCCCTCAGGGTCGGGCGACGACGCGATGGCGCTGGCGCGCGACCGGGTGATCCTGCCCGCCGTCGCCGCGTTCCGCCCCGACGCGATCGTGCTGCAATGCGGGGCCGACGCGCTGCTCGAGGATCCGCAATCGCGATTGGCCATGTCGGGGCATGCACATCTGGGCGTGCTGCGGGGGTTGTTGCCGCTCGCGCCGCGGTTTTTGTTGCTGGGGGGCGGCGGCTACAACCCTTGGGGCGTGGGGCGGCTCTGGACCGCCTCATGGGGCGTGCTGTCAGGGCGCGCATTGCCGGAGCGGTTGGAGCCGCCCGCGCAGGCGGTGCTGCGCGGGTTGAAGTGGCACGGGCAGAGACGGGTGACGACACCGCCGGAGGCATGGCTCACGACGCTTGTCGATGCGGCGCGACCCGGCGAGATCGCCGATGCGCTGCGTGCGCGTGTCGCGGCGCTGGAGGCGCGGCTCGTGGCATGGGTCTGAGGCGATCCTCGGGGCGCGGGCTTGCGGGGCAGGGGCGTGCAATGCGAAAGACCCCGCATGACACGAGGTGGACGATGCTGGTGAAACCCCTTTGCATGGCGCTGCTGCTGGCGCTGCCCTGCGCCGCGCGGGCCGAGATCCTGACCTTCGCGGCGGCAAGCCTCGGTGGCCCTCTCGACCGCGTAGTGGAAGCCTGGGAGGCGCAGGGCGGCGCGGAAGTGACGGTGTCCTATGCCGGAAGCTCGGCCTTGGCGCGGCAGATCGCGGCGGGCGCGCCCGCCGATCTGTTCATCTCGGCCAGCGAGGACTGGATGGACGAGGTCGCCGCAGCCGGGCTGATCGAGGCGGGCAGCCGCCGCGACCTGCTGGGCAACGGCCTCGTGTTGATCGCATCCGATCCGGACGCCGCGTCGGTTTTGATCAGCCCCGATCTCGACCTCGCCGCCCTGCTGGGCGAAGGCCGTCTCGCCATGGCGCTCGTCGATGCGGTGCCCGCCGGGCAATATGGCCGTGCGGCGCTCGAAGGCCTCGGGCTCTGGGATGGCGTGGCCGCGCAGGTGGCACAGGCCGAGAACGTGCGCGCGGCGCTGGCGCTGGTGGCGAGCGGGGCCGCGCCGCTCGGCATCGTCTATGAAACCGACGCCGCCGAAGAGCCCCGCGTGACGATGCTGGGGGCGTTCCCGGAAGACAGCCATCCACCGATCCGCTATCCCGCGGCCCTCGTCTTGGATGCAGCACCTGAAGCGGCGGCGTTTCTCGACTTCCTGTCGGGCGCCGAGGCGCAGGCCGTGTTCATGGCGGCGGGCTTCACGATCCCCGACGCTGTCCTCCCCGGAGCTGGCACGCCCGAACCGGAGTCTGCCGAGTGACCGACTGGCTCGGCCCTGAAGAATGGCAGGCGGTACGGCTGTCGCTCAAGGTGTCGGCCACGGCGGTCGCCGCGAGCCTGCCACTGGGCCTTGTTTGTGCGCTGGCGCTGGCCAAGGGCCGGTTTCCGGGGCGGCAGCTTCTCAACGGTCTGGTGCATCTGCCGCTGATATTGCCCCCCGTGGTGACGGGCTACCTGCTGCTGATCGCGTTCTCACGCCAAGGGCCGCTGGGCGCACTGCTGGAGCCCCTCGGCGTTTCCTTCGCCTTTCGCTGGACCGGGGCGGCGCTGGCCGCCGCGATCATGGCCTTTCCGCTGATGGTGCGACCCATGCGGCTCGCTTTCGAGGCGGTCGATCCCGGTCTGGAGCAGGCGGCGGCGACGCTGGGGGCATCGAGATTCAAGGTCTTTGCCACGGTGACGCTGCCGCTGGCGCTGCCGGGGGTGGTCGCGGGCGCGATCCTCGCCTTCGCCAAGGCGATGGGCGAGTTCGGCGCGACGATCACCTTCGTGTCGAACATCCCCGGCGGGACGCGCACGATCCCTACAGCGATTTACGCTTTCCTGCAGATGCCGGGCGGCGAGGGTGCAGCGCTGCGGCTCGTCGCGGTGTCGGTGGCGCTGGCCATGGGCGCGCTGCTGGCCTCGGAGTGGCTGTCGCGGCGGGTCGCGCGGCGGGTCGCGGCATGATCCGGATTCACGTGAAAAAGCGGCTCGGGGCCTTCGATCTCGACGCCATGTTCGAAGCGCCACCGGGCGTCATCGCGCTGTTCGGCAGGTCCGGCTCGGGCAAGACCAGCGTCATCAACGCCGTGGCAGGTCTGCTGCGCCCCGATGCAGGACGGGTCGAGATCGGCGGTGCGCTTCTCTATGACAAGGCCGCGCGCGTCGACGTGCCCGTGCATCGCCGTCGCATCGGCTATGTGTTTCAGGACGCACGGCTGTTTCCGCACATGTCTGTGGCAAAGAACCTCGCTTATGGCGGCGATCATGACCGTGACCGGGTGATCGACATGCTCGGCCTGCCGGATCTGCTCGGCCGTCGCCCGGCGGCGCTTTCGGGCGGGGAGCGACAGCGCGTGGCGATCGGGCGGGCGCTGATGAGCCATCCGCGCCTGCTGTTGATGGACGAGCCGCTCTCGGCGCTTGACGCGGAGCGCAAGGCGGAGATCCTGCCATGGCTGGAACGGCTGCGCGACGAGGCCGGGCTGCCGATCCTCTATGTCAGTCACGCCGCCTCCGAAGTGGCCCGCCTCGCCACCACCGTCGTGGTGATGGAGGCGGGCGCGGTCAAACGCGTCGGCGCGGTCTCCGAGGTGCTGTCCGACCCCGCCGCTGTCGGCATGATCGGCGCGCAGGAGGCGGGGGCGGTGGTATATGCGCGCATTGCGGGCCTCGACCGGATCGACGGGCTGACGGAACTCGCGCTGTCGGGCGGGCGGATCGTGCTGCCGGGGCGGCTGGGAGGCCTCGGTACGCATTTGCGGCTGCGCATTTCGGCACAGGATGTGATCCTGAGCCGCGAGCGCCCCGTGGGGCTGAGCGCGCTCAACATCCTGTCGGCGGAGGTCACGGCCCTCGACGAGGGCCCCGAGGGCGTGGCCGTCGGGCTGCGCTGCGGCCATGACCGGCTGCTCGCCCGGGTCACGCGTCGCTCCGCGCGGGCGCTGCGGCTGGAGCCCGGGCTGCAACTCTGGGCCATCGTCAAGGCGAGCGCCGTGGCGCCACAGGACGTAGGCGGGGCGGCTTGAAACCTGCCCTGCCGGACATCCGGCGCAATGCTCAGCGCAGTTGACTGTCCTTGGAGCCGCGCCGGTTGAAGCCGCCGCGCGATTGCGGCCGCGCGTCGCGTCCCTGCTGGCACGCGACACAGAGCTTCACGCCGGGGATCGCCGCGCGGCGCTTTTCGGGAATCTCCTCGTCGCATTCGGCGCAATGGGTCGCGCTTTCGCCGACGGGGCCGCGCCGGGCCTTCATCCTGCTCAATTCGTCATTGATCGAGGCTTCGATCTGTTCCTCCACCGCGCCGTCGCGGGCCCATCCTCCGGCCATGTGATGTCCTTCTCGTTCAGGGTCTTTCTCAAGATAGGCAGGGATGCCGATCCACCAACCCTTGAAACGACGAACGCCCCGCCGGTGGGGCGGGGCGTTCGCTGACACGATGTGTCGTCGATCAGATCGGCGTGGCTTCCTTCGCAGGGCCGGGATCGCCAAGGTGGTCGTGCTCGGTGAGGTCCATGATATCCTCGTTGTCGGCGGCCCAGTTGGCGCGGTCCTTCTCCGAGGCCTTGGGCGAGAAGAAGCCCGTCACCGCGTAGAACACCCCGATCACCGGCGCGGTCCAACAGGCGAAAGCCAGCGGGATGTAGAGAAGGTTCTCGAGATTGCCGTCCATGATGCCAAGGCCCAGCGCGGTGATCACGAACGCGCCGCCCGCGTTCCACGGGATCAGCGGGCTCATCAGCGTACCACCTTCCTCAACGGCGCGGCTGAGGTTGAGCGTGGAGTAGCCCATGCCGCGATAGAGCGGGGCATACATCCGGCCCGGCAGCGCGATCGAGATGTAGGGATCGCCCGCAACCACGTTGGTCGCGAAAGCCGTGAAGATGGCCGAGGACTGCACCGCGCCAAAGCTCTTCACTTTGTTGACGATCGACAGAATGATCGATTCGAGGCAGCCGGTGCGCTCCAGCGCGCCACCGAAGCCCAGCGCAATCAGCATGAGCGAGATCGTCCACATCATCGACTGGATGCCGCCCTTGTTCAGCAGCGCGTCGATATCGGCGATGCCGGTGTCGATGGAATAGCCCGACTGCGCGAAGGTGAACACGTCATGCAGGCCCACCCCTTGCTGGAAGATCGCGATCACACCACCCAGCAGCACGCCCGCGAAGAGCGAGGGCAGCGGCGGCTGGCGGAACAGCGCGAGACCGATGACCAGAAGCGCCGGGGTCAGTGGGATCAGCCCGAGGGCGAAGTCCTGCTCCAGCCGCGCAGTGATCTGGGTGATCGCGTCGAGAGAGGTCTCGGCCGGCTCGATCAGCCCGTAGCCTGCGACGATGTAGACGCCCAGCGCGATCAGCATCGCCGGCACCGTGGTCGGCAGCATGTTCTGGATGTGGTCGAAGATGTTGACGCCGGTCACGGCGGGGGCGAGGTTGGTGGTGTCCGACAGCGGCGAGATCTTGTCGCCGAAGAAGGCGCCCGAGACGATCGCGCCCGCAGTCCAGTACATCGGGATGCCGAAGCCCGCGCCGATGCCCATGAGCGCCACGCCGATCGTGCCGACGGTGCCCCAGGATGTGCCCAGCGACAGCGAGACGACCGCGCAGAGGATCATTGCCGCGGCAAGGAAGATCGAGGGGTTCAGAAGCGTCAGCCCGTAATAGATCAGCGTCGGCACGGTGCCCGAGGCGATCCAGACACCGATGATCATGCCCACCACGATCAGCACCGAAAGCGAGGGCAGGGAGACGTGGATAACGTGGAACACGCCTTCGCGGATGTCGGTCCATTTCTGGCCGCGCAGCACGCCCAGAAGCCCGGTGATGGCAAGGCCGATCACAAGGGGGATGTGCGGCGTGAAGTCGCCGAAATAGAAAAGTTGCAGGGCCAGAAGCCCAAGCGTCAGCACGACCGGCAACAGGGCCAGCCCGAGGGAAGGCAGGTTTCTATCAGTCACGATGCGGGCGATCTCCGGGTTGTTTCAAAGTCGGCTTCATGCCCGACCTAGGCGAAAATTGCCACCGGCCCAGCGGAATTTCGCCTGTTCCGTCCGATCAGCACCGGTTTCAGGAGTCGTGATGGCGCGTCGAGCAAAAGAGGTCGTGCGGCGGTGTGCAGAGCCCTGTGCGCGGGCGAAGCCTCGACAGAATGGCCCTGCGATCCCATCTATCGGGTCAATGTCAGCCTAACCCACAGGACGCCGCGATGAAGGATATCACCGAGTATACCCCGCCCAAGGTCTGGACTTGGGAGGCCGAAAATGGCGGCCAGTTCGCCAAGACTAACCGGCCCGTCGCCGGGGCCACGCATGACAAGGCGCTGCCCAAGGGCGAACATCCGTTTCAGCTCTACTCCATGGCGACGCCCAACGGCGTCAAGGTCACGATGTTGTTCGAGGAACTGCTCGAGGCGGGGCATGAGGGTGCGGAATACGACGCGTGGCTGATCAACATCGGCGATGGTGACCAGTTCGGTTCGGGCTTCGTGGAGATCAACCCGAACTCCAAGATCCCGGCGCTTCTGGATCGCTCCGGCGACAAGCCGCAACGCGTGTTCGAATCCGGCGCCATCCTGCTGCATCTGGCCGAAAAATTCGGGGCCTTCCTGCCGAATGATCCGGGCCGCCGCACCGAGGCGATGAACTGGCTCTTCTGGCAGATGGGCAGCGCGCCCTATCTCGGCGGTGGTTTCGGGCATTTCTATGCCTATGCCCCGGAAAAGTTCGAATATCCGATCGACCGCTTCACCATGGAAACCAAGCGTCAGCTGGATGTGCTGGACCGACATCTCGCCGGGCATGAGTTCATGGCCGACGAATATTCCATCGCCGACATGGCGATCTGGGCCTGGTATGGCCAGCTGGTGCTGGGGCGGCTCTACGATGCGGCCGAGTTCCTCGATGTCGAGAGCTACAGCCACGTGATGCGCTGGGCCAAGGTGATCGACGCGCGGCCGGCGGTGCAGCGGGGCCGCATGGTCAACCGCGCCTTCGGCGATCCGGAGCTTCAGCTTCACGAGCGGCACTCGGCGCAGGATTTCGAGACGATGACGCAAGACAAGATCGGCGGCTGAACCGGTCGTTCTCTTCAATCCCAAAGGCCGGTACCTGCGAGGCACCGGCCTTTTTCATGTCCCTCAGCGGGCCAGTGCCGCGGTCATCGCAGCTTGTGGAAAGCAGGTGGGGGCCTGACCCGTGGCCTGCTGCCAGCGCCCGATGGAGCGGCGCGTCTTGTAGCCCGCGAGTCCGTCGGCCCCGCCCACGTCGTGTCCCATGGCCTCGAGCGCGCGCTGCATCGCCGCCACGTCCGAGCGCATCAGCCCGCCGACCGCGCCCCAGCGGCCCGCGAAATCACCCGAGCCATAGGCGATCCGGTCGCCCACATGACCCACGAAGAGCGCGTAGAGATCGCTCATGTTATAGTCCTTGAGCACGTAGAAGTTGGGCGTCACGATAAAGGCCGGGCCATGCCGCCCGGCGGGCATCATCAGAAACCCTTCGGCGCGCACCTCGTGGTCGGGAAAGGGTTTGCCCGACACGCGCCTGATGCCCATCGCCGCCCAATCGGCGATCGCGCGACCCTGATCCGGGCCTTCGAGCGCGCAGGAGACGGTCCCCGGCACCGCGACCTCGAAGCCCCAGTCGCGCCCCGCGATCCAGCCGTGCCGGGCGAGATAGGTGCCGATCGAGGCGATGGTGTCCGCCTCGGAGCGCCAGATATCCGCGCGCCCATCGCCATCGCCGTCGGCGGCGTATTTCAGAAAGCTCGACGGCATGAACTGCGGCTGGCCCAGTGCGCCGGCCCAGCTCGATTTCATGGAGCGCGCCGGGGTGTGGCCCGCCTGAGCGATGCGCAGGGCAGCAATGAGTTCGTCGGTGAAATAATCGGCGCGTCGGCCCATGAAACCCTTGGTGCCGAGGATGCGAAATGCGTCATGCGGGATCGCGGCGCGTCCATAGGCGCTCTCGCGGCCCCAGATCGCGAGGATGACGTGCCCCGGCACACCGGTCGCGCGTTGCACCCGTGCCAGCGTGCCCGCGTGACGCGCCGCCATCTGACGCCCCACCGAGGCCGCGCCATCGACCGTGCCGCGCCCGAAATAGGCGCCGGGGCTGCCGAACTCGGCCTGCCTTTGCCGGCCTTGGGGCTGCGCGGGTGCACCGGGTGGGGCGAGGTCCGGCAGATCCCAGTCGAGCGTGACGCCGGTGAAGGCCGCCTCGAAGGTGCCGCGCGCGACGCCGTTCGCCTGCGCGCGAGGCCAGACCGCCTGTTCGAGCCAGCCCCGGAACTGCCGTTCGACCGCCGCGCGATCCTGTGCGGCGAGGGTTGCGGGCAGGAGGGCGAGAGACATGATAAGGAGCAGAAGGCGCATCATGGGGAGCGATCCGTTCGGGTTGGGGCATCGGGCGGCGGCCATTATCGGGAGGCGCCGTTCGGGGCGAAGACTAGGCAGGACGCGCTGCCCTGTCACTCGCGACCGGCCCGTAGCGGCGCGATCCCGCCAAAAGCCCCGCGCGTCCGCATGCGCGGTTTCCGTATGCGCGGTTGCCGTCACGACGCCACTTGCCGAGAGAGCCCGGCGACGCAGTTTCCATGCGAATGCAGCTTGGAAAGAGGGCAGGGGGGATGCAAGGCGAGCCGTTCTTCGGGCTGAACCCGTATCACGTGGCTTTGGCTGTGGTGGGGATGGTCGTCATTCTCGCGCGCTGGTTGCCGAGATTGGTGTCGCGGCGCGAGCCAGCGGCTGCGCCGCTGATGATCCTGTTCGGCGCGGGGATCGCGCTGCTGCTACCCGACCTCGCCACGCTGCCCGATCCGCGTGAGACGCCGCTGCCATGGGAGCTGGTGAGCGAGTTGACTGTCATCGTGGCGCTCTTCGGCTCGGGCATGCGGATCGACGAGCTGCGCCCATGGACCCGCTGGACACCGACCTTCCGTATGCTGGGTATCGCCATGCCGCTGACGATCTTCGCCGTGGCGGCTTTGGGGGTTGGGCTCACCGGCATGACCGTGGCGGGGGCGATCCTTCTGGGCGCAGTTTTGGCACCGACCGATCCGGTACTGGCCGCCGACGTGCAGGTCGGCCCGCCGCAGGAGGGGGCCGAACACCCGGTGCGCTTTACCCTGACCACCGAGGCAGGGCTCAATGACGGGCTGGCCTTTCCCTTCGTCTATCTTGGTCTGATCATCGCCGCCGAAGGGCTCAACCCCGGCGCCTGGGCGTTGGACTGGCTTATGC
The DNA here is from genome assembly GCF_047631075.1 of Limimaricola cinnabarinus. Taxonomy (NCBI): domain Bacteria; kingdom Pseudomonadati; phylum Pseudomonadota; class Alphaproteobacteria; order Rhodobacterales; family Paracoccaceae; genus Limimaricola; species Limimaricola cinnabarinus. The sequence continues at coordinate 62,185 of NZ_JBLHYX010000009.1, read as the reverse complement.
TCGACGTGATCTACCGGATCGCCGTGGGTGTCGCGATGGGCTGGATTGGCGGCAAGGCGCTGGGTTACGTGTTGTTCCGGCTGCCGCGCGACGCGGCCTTGGCCGAGACCGGATCGGGTGTGATCGCGCTCGCGGGCATCCTGTTGTGCTATGGCTCGACCGAGCTGATCGAGGGCTACGGTTTCATTTCGGTCGCGATCCTCGGGCTGACGCTGCGACGGATCGAGGAAGACCATCACTTTCACCGTCGCCTGCATGATTTTTCCGAATCGATCGAACATGCGCTGACAGCGGGGCTTCTGGTGGCGCTGGGCACGGTGCTGCCGCTGCTGTTCGCGGATCTGACATGGACGCAGGTGGCGGCGGCGGCGGTTCTGCTGCTGCTGGTCCGGCCCGTCGCGGGCTGGCTGGCGCTGACGGGGGCGGGGATGGACCGGCGCGACAGGGCCATCGTCGCGGTCTACGGCGTGCGCGGCATCGGCTCGATCTACTATCTGTGCTACGCGGGCAGCCATATCGAGTTCGTCGACGAAGATTCGTTGTGGTCCCTCGTGGCGCTGGTCATCCTCTGTTCGACCCTGCTGCACGGCTTCAGCGTCGGCTGGGCCATGGAGCAGTCGAGCGAGACGCGACCCGCGCGGGACGGTTGATCCGTGCGATTCAGGTTTTCAGGATCGACGTCGCCCCTGTGGCTTTGTGGATTTGCGGGCTTTGAGTGTTGAATTTCTTGCCGGAGTGTCCGCGATGACGACTGCATCCAGCCCTGCCACCCTTACCGACGAGGTAGTCTTCGACCTGCGATACGCGCGCAGCCATGACGACCTGTGGAGCATGCTCGACGAGCTCTATGGCGAGAATCCGGGATTCGACGCCTTCCGTGAGCGACTCGACGCGGCGCTGCGTGCGGGCTGGGCAGCTCGCCCTGCCGATCTCAAGCGCCTGGACCTGAGGCGCGATCTGGAACCCGATTGGTTCCAGCGGCCCGGCATGAACGGCTATGTGTTCTACATCGATCGCTTCGCCGGCGATCTGAATGGGGTGATCGACAAGCTCGACTACCTCGCGGATCTTGGCATCACCTATGTGCATTTCATGCCCTGCCTGAAACCGCGCGAGGGCGACAGCGACGGCGGCTATTCTGTGCAGGACTACCGTGCCATCAACCCCGCCTATGGCGACATGGCCGATTTCGAGGCCGCCACGGCAGCCGCACGTGCGCGCGGCATGAGCGTGTGCATCGATTTTGTCCTCAACCATACGGCCAAAGAGCACGACTGGGCGCAAAAGGCCCGCGCGGGCGATCCGACCTATCTCGACTACTATCTCACCTTCGAGGACGACACGCTGCCGAAGGCTTATGAGGACACGCTGATCGAGATCTTTCCCGACAACGCGCCGGGCAGCTTCACCTATTACGACGACATGCAAAGATGGGTCTGGACCACCTTCAACGAACATCAATGGGACCTAAACTGGTCCAATCCGCAGGTCTTCGTCGAGATGTTGGAGGTGATGTTGTTTCTCGCCAATCGCGGCGTCGAGGTACTGCGGCTCGATGCGGTGGCCTTCCTGTGGAAGCGGATAGGCACGCGCTGCCAGTCCGAGCCGGAGTGCCACATGCTGTTGCAGGCTCTGCGCGCGGCCTGCCGCATCGCCGCACCGGCGGTGATCCATCTCGAGGAGGCGATCGTGGGACCGGCCGAGATGCTGCCCTATCTCGGGCGCGGCAAGCATGATGGCAAAGAGGGCAACCTCGCCTACCACAACTCGCTGATGGTACAGTTCTGGTCGGCTCTCGCAGCGCGCGACACACGGCTTCTCACCCATGTCATGGCTACGCATTTTCCGCCCGTGCTGACGAACGCCACCTATGCGACCTATCTGCGGTGCCACGACGACATCGGCTGGGCCGTGACCGACGAGGACGCGGCGGCGGTGGGACTCGGCGGTCCGCAGCACCGCGCCTTCCTGTCGAAGTTCTACGAGGGCATATATCCGGGCAGCTTCTCACGCGGGGCCCTGTTTCAATACAACCCCGAGACCGGCGACAAGCGGATCAGCGGCAGCTGCGCCTCCCTCGCGGGGCTGGAGGCCGGGCTCGATGCGGGTGACGCGGCGGGCGTGACCGACGCCATCGACCGCATCCTCATGGGACACGCGCTGATCGCGAGCTATGGGGGTATTCCTCTGATCTACATGGGCGACGAGATCGGGCTGTTGAACGATTATGGCTATGTGAACCATCCGGCGCAGGCGCATGACAGCCGTTGGCTGCATCGGCCTCGCATGGATTGGGACACGGCCCAAGCGGCGCGGCAGGGCGACGACAGCCCGGCGGGACGCTTGCGGGCCGGGCTGCGCCACATCCTGGCACGGCGGGCGGCGACGTCCGAGTTTCATGCAAGCCACGCCATCGAGATACTGAACACCGGCAACGCCGCGCTCTTCGCCTTCGCGCGCCGCGCCCCCACGGGGAGCGTGGTCTGCCTGTTCAATTTCACGGACACTTGGCAGAACATGCCTGGAGACTGGGCGATCCAGCACGGAGCGCATGCATTGCACGATGCGCTGTCCGACGCCCCGGTGCTCGATGCGCAAGGCGCGATCGCCCTGCCACCGCACGCGCGCGTCTGGATCCGTTAGGGCCGGGGTTCTGATGTGTGCCGTCACGGGGAGGGGCCTTGGACTGACCGAGCCCTTCGCATGACCACACTGCAGGGGCCTGTCTCGCTGTCATCGACGAAACTACGCTGCCCGCATGCGAGGTCGATTGGAGGGGAGGCCAAGTGAAGAGTGGAGGCGGGTACCGGAATCGAACCGGTCTACACGGATTTGCAATCCGCTGCGTAACCTCTCCGCCAACCCGCCAGCCGCCGTTCCTATATAAATCTTCGGTGAGGGCCGCAAGAGGGCGGAGCCGTTTCCCTCGACATTCGGCATTCCATGCCCTCGGGCGGTCGCGCTTTATCAATGTTGGGTGCGGTGCGCCGTTGCTGCGGGCCTAAGGGCCGTTCTGAAAGCCCTCCTGACAGGGGGCGGAAGACGATAAGGGGCTGGCGTCCGGTCTGCGCGGAAGGGCAGGTTCGCAAGCGCCCGATGGTGCCGAAGAGTGCGAAAACCGGTGCGCTTCGGCCGTTCGGGGCGGTCCGGAGCCATGATCCGGCATGAGCAGGGGTGTGGCCCTCAGGTCTCCCTGCGGATGTGGCGTCGGTCCCGAAGCCCTGCGCAGTTGCCGCTCCGCCGGGGTTGTGGCATCAGGGCCATGGCGAAACTGAACGAAAGAGTCCGGTCCGTGGTTGATTATGCGACCCGCCGCGTCTTCATGGTCGACACGCAGGTGCGACCCTCGGACGTGACGAAATTTCCGATCATCGACGCGATGCTCGGGGTTCCGCGTGAGACATATGTGCCTGCCGCGATGCGCGAAGCCGCGTATGTGGGCGAGAATCTGCCGCTTGGCGGCGATCGGGTCGTGCTCGAGCCGCGCACGTTGGCCAAGATGCTCGACGGTCTGGAGATCGAACCGCATGACGCGGTGCTCGATCTGGGATGCGGGCTTGGCTACTCCACGGCGCTGCTGGCGCGGCTGGCGGGCTTCGTGGCGGCCGTCGAGGATGACGAGCAGCGCGCCGCCGAGGCGCAGGCCATCCTCTCCGAAAACGGTGTCGACAACGCTGCCGTGGTCTGCGGCACGCTGTCCGAAGGTGCGCCCAAGAGCGGCCCTTACGACGTGATCATCCTGCAAGGCGCCATCGAGCGCTTTCCCGACGCATTGGTCGAGCAGCTGCGCGAAGGCGGGCGGGTCGCGGCGATCTTCGCGGAAGGCGCGCTGGGCGTGGTCCGAATCGGTCACAAGATCGACGGCCGGATCTCATGGCGCTTCGCCTTCAATGCCGGAGCCCCGCTTTTGAAGGGCTTCGAGTCGACACGGGACTTCGTGTTGTAGGCTGACGAGCAACAAGAAAAACAAGGCGGGCATTATGCGGCATTTTTGGGGAAGCTTGATTCTGGGCGCCGGTCTTGCCGCCGCCATGACCGGCGCGGCGCGGGGCGAGACGCTCGCGGATGCGCTGGCCTACAGCTACGAGCACAGCGGATTACTTGAGCAGAACCGGGCCTTGCTTCGCGCGGCCGACGAAAACGTCGCGCAATCCCTCGCGACCTTGCGCCCGATCATCAGTTGGTCGGCGCAGACGGCGTTGTCGACAAGCGGCCCCCTGCGCGATGCCGTCGGCGTCGATCCCTACGACATCAGCAGCTCGGCTACGCTGTCGGCCTCCCTGCTGCTCTATGATGGCGGCCAGAGCCGCTATGCCCTCGACGCCCAGAAGGCACTCGTCCTCTCGAGCCGCGAGCAGCTGCGTCGAATCGAGCAGGACATGCTTCAACGTGTGGTTTCGGCCTACATGGAAGTGCAGCGGGCCGACGCTTTCGTCGAGTTGCGGCGCAACAACCTGCGCCTGATCACGACGGAACTCCAAGCGGCTCGGGACCGGTTCGAGGTCGGCGAGGTCACCCGGACCGATGTGTCCCTGGCCGAGGCCCGGCTCGCATCGGCCCGCAGCCTTCTGGCATCCGAAGAGGGCGTTCTTGCCAATGCGCAGGCCGAATTCACGGCGGCCGTAGGCCGACGGCCGGGCAATCTCGCCGACGTCCCGGATGCGCGAATCCCCGGCTCGCTGGCCGAGGCGCAGGCCCTTGCACGGCGCAATCACCCGTCCCTCGTCGAGGCGCAGCATGCGATCACCGTGGCCGAGCTTAACATCCAACGTGCCGAAGCCGCCAACCGTCCGGAGCTCTCGCTGCAGGGCAGCGTCTCGGTCAATGATGATTTCGACGACAGCGAACAGATCGGCCTTTCCGTCAGCCAGCAGCTCTACACGGGCGGTTCGCTGGCCAGTCAGCTGCGCCAGTCGAAATCGCGTCGGGACGCGGCGCGTTCGGCGCTGCTGCGCGCCAGCCGGGTGGTCGAGCAGGCGGTGGCCAATGCCTATACCAGCCTGACCGTCGCGCGCGCCAGTATCGAGGCGTCGGGCCGGGAGGTCCGTGCCGCGCAGGTGGCCTTCGATGGATTGCGCGAAGAGGCCAGGCTGGGTGCGCGCACGACGCTCGATGTGCTCAACGCCGAGCAGGATCTGCTCGACGCCCGCGCCTCGCTCGTGTCGGCCCAGATGGACGAGACCTTGGCGACCTACGTGGTGCTGTCGTCGATCGGGATGCTGGATGCCCGGCAGCTCGGTTTGGCGGTGCAGATCTACGACCCCGCCGCCTATTACAACCTCGTGCGCAACGCGCCCTCCGGCAGCTCGGAGCAGGGCCGCGCGCTCGATCGCGTGCTCGAGGCCATCGGCCGTTGATCCGCACCCGGCAGGATCATTGCCGGGTGCCGCGGCCTTCGCTAGACTTCACCCGAGGCAAGCAGGGTAGAACATGTCCGATCCCGTCAAGAGTGTCGAAATCGAGGATGTGCTGTCGTCCATCCGCAGGCTGCTCGCGGATGGCGATCCGCAGGGCGCGCCCGCTAAGACCGGCCCGCGCCCGGTCGATCGGAGCCTGCATGCCCCGGTTTCCCCGACGCAGGGCCGTGACGAACGTCGCAGTTCGGCGCCCTTGATGCTGACCCCGGCGCTGCGTGTCGCGGGGCGCCCCGAGCCGCAGGAGGCCACAGCGCCCACAGCGCCGACGCCGTTTCCGGGGAACGTCGGTCGAGTCCCTAAAGCAGACCGCGACCAGACCGACGAGGATTTCGAGGCGCCCTCGTTTCCCACGGCCCGCAAACCGCAGGATTCGGCCCTTCGATCGCGTCTCGAGGCGACGATCGCCGAGCTCGAGGCCGCGATCACCCACCAGGTCGATGAGTGGGAGCCTGACGGAAGCGAACCGGCCCCGGTGATGGATTGGGCACAGGCCCGCCCGGAGGACGCCCCGTTCCTCAGCCGCCGACACCCCAATTCCCAAGCGTCCGTCAGGTCCGGCGGGCATCCCGCCGAAGGAGTGGGCTCCATCGCGCCCGTGCCCGAGGCCGGTTTCCACGACGGCCTTGCCGACGAGGAGACGGATGAGGTCGAGGCTCCGGTGGCGGAACGTTCCGAGCCGGCGCCCGAGGCCATGCATCCGGCGGACATGGCCGAGGTGACCGAGCTCCGAACCCTGCACGAAGCCCCGGCCGAGGAGATCCCCGCTGCCGCCGAAGCACCCGGGCCCGTCCCGGCAGGTGCGCCGCAGATCGACGAGGGCATGCTGCGTGAGCTGATCGTCGAGGTGCTGCGCGACGAGTTGCGCGGTCCACTCGGCGACCGGATTACCAGCAACCTGCGCAAGCTCGTGCGCCGCGAGATCTTTCGCGCTCTCGCCAGCGGCGAGGTCGACTGAGGCTTGCCGCGCTAGACCGGGGCGGCGAGGGCCAGCAGCCGATCGATGTCGAGATGTGCCTCCAAATGCGCGGCGAGCGCATCCAGCGTCGCCTCCACGCCGTCCTCATAGGCCGTGCGCCCGGTCCCGCCCAGCTCCGCGAGCATCCGGGCGCGAAACCGGTCGTCGGCGAAGAGCCCATGTAGATAGCAACCGCGCACACGCCCATCCGCGCTTGCCGCGCCTTCGGGGCGGCCATCGATCTCGATCCAAGGATTGGCTTGGCCGAACCTATCGGTCTGACCGATATGGATTTCATAGCCCCTGAGCGGCGTGCCGTCGTCGCACAGCCGCGCCTCGACAAGGCCAAGCCGCTTTTCAGGCCGCATCACCGTCTCCACGTCCAGGAGCCCGAGCCCCTCGACAGTCGAGGGCGATCCTTCAATGCCCTCAGGGTCGGCGATGCTGCGGCCGAGCATCTGGTATCCACCACAGATCCCCATGATCCGCCCGCCGCGTCGCAGATGCGCGCGCAGATCGATGTCCCAGCCCTCGGCGCGAAATGCGGCGAGGTCCGCGATGGTCGATTTGGTGCCCGGGATGAGCACGAGGTCGGCGTCGCCGGGCAGGGGGCGGCCCGGTTCGATCATTGTCACGCTGACATCGGGTTCGGCCGAGAGCGGATCGAGGTCGTCGAAATTTGCAATGCGGTTCAACCGTGGCACCGCAATCCGGATCGGCCCGCCGGGGCGCGTGACGATCTCCGCCGCGTCCTCGGCCGGCAATCGCCAAGCATCGCAGAAATGCGGCACGATCCCCAGCGGTGTCCAACCGGTGCGCGCCGCGATGAAATCCATGCCATCGGCAAAGAGACTGGCGTCGCCGCGAAACTTGTTGACGGCAAAGCCCCGGATCAGCGCGGCATCCTCAGGCGCCAGCACCACGTGGCTACCCACGAGCTGCGCGATGACGCCGCCCCGGTCGATGTCGCCCAAGAGGATGACGGGCACGCCCGCGGCCTGGGCGAACCCCATATTGGCGATGTCGCCCGCGCGAAGGTTCACCTCCGCCGGGCTGCCCGCCCCCTCGACGATGATCAGCTCATGCCTTGTCGCAAGCCTGTGAAAACTCTCGAGCACCCGTGGCATAAGCGTGAGCTTGAGCGCCGCGTAGTCGCGGGCCCGCGCCGTGGTGAGGCGCTGGCCCTGCACAACGACCTGCGCGCCGGTTTCGCTCTCAGGCTTGAGAAGCACAGGGTTCATGTCGATGAGCGGCGCGAGGCCCGAGGCGCGGGCCTGCAACGCCTGCGCGCGGCCGATCTCGCCGCCATCCGCCGTCACGGCGGCATTGTTGGACATGTTCTGCGGTTTGAACGGTGCGACCGACAAGCCCCTGAGAAGCGCCACACGCGCCAGCCCCGCGACGATCATCGACTTGCCGACATTCGAGCCTGCGCCCTGGATCATAATCGCCCTTGCCATGCGCCCTCCGATTGCCCGGCTTTCCGGTTCATCCCGACTGAGTTAGCTGTCTAGGGGCGCGACCGCGAAAGGAAAAGTGCATGAACACCCCGGCGCATCTGATCTTCGGCGCGGCGGCCTTCGGGCGGCCGGGCCATGCACGGGTCACGGCGGCGGCGCTGCTGGGCGGGCTGGCGCCGGACCTGTCGCTCTACCTCATGGTGGCTTGGGCGCGCCTCGTCTCTGACGTGCCTGCACGCGTGATCTTCGACGAATATTACTTTTCGGACGCGTGGATGGCGGTCTTCGCCATCGACAATTCCTTCCTGCTCTGGGGCGCGCTTCTGGGCCTCGGGGTGTGGCGGCGCTGGCCGGTGGTCACGGCCTTCGCGGGGGCGGGGCTGCTGCACCTCGCGCTGGATTTCCCGCTGCATGGCAGCGACGCGCGTCCGATGTTCTGGCCCCTGACCGATTGGAAATTCGACTCACCTTTCAGTTACTGGGACCGTAACAACCATGCCGGGATCTTCGGGCCGCTTGAGGCGGGGGTGTCTATCTGCTTGACGGCATGGATGCTATGGCGGTTTCGCTCCATCGCCCTGCGTGTAGGTATGGTTCTGTTGCTGTTGGCCGAGCTGGGCTCCTCGGGCATCTGGCGCTTTGTTTTTTGACAAAAAAACGCGGCTCCGGAGGAGCCGCGCGTTTTTCGGGTCGAGAGGCGTCGGATCAGGCGGCGCGAGATTCGAGTTCGGCGGCGTGACGGCGCTCGCTCTCTTCGCGCGACAGGGCGACCGAGGTGCGCACACCCTTGCCGACGAACTCCATCAGGCCGGCGACCACACGCTCGTTGGGGTCGATTCCGGCACAGGACAGCACTTCACGGCCATCGCGCGAACGGGCCCAGCGGGCGATCTGCTCGGGGCCGTTGCCATATTTCTTGTCGTCGGCGATGGCGTCATCCAGGGCGGCAAGGACGACGGCCGCGAAGAGCTTGCGGGCACGGTTGCCCTGCTCGTTGTTGTAGGCGGTGCCGTCAACGAAATCCTTCATCATGCTTCCTTACGTTCTTTTTGCTCTTGTCGCCAATGCGTCCCGGTGACTAGCCCGTTTCCGCCATGATTCGGGCCGCCTTTTTGGAATGGCAGCCATGACGTGAGTGCATGGCTTTTCGCATGACGACCTTGCGGGGCTGGCTCAGCTTGCCTTGAGGCGACCTGCGAGATATAGGCGGGGGCCAATCTCGATCAACCCATCGCCTTAATTCCGTCACATGGACCGACATGCCCAAGATCAACGGTAACGAAATCCGCCCCGGCAACATCCTCGAGCATAATGGTGGCCTCTGGGCCGCCGTGAAGGTCGATCACGTGAAACCCGGCAAGGGCGGTGCCTTCGCACAGGTCGAGATGAAGAACCTGCGCAACGGCTCCAAGCTCAACGAGCGGTTCCGCTCCGCTGACAAGGTCGAGCGCGTGCGCCTCGACCAGAAGGACCAGCAGTTCCTGTTCGAGACCGACGGGATGCTGACCTTCATGGACAGCGAAACCTATGACCAGATCGCCCTGCCTGCCGAGCTTCTGGGCGAACGTCGCCCGTTCCTGCAGGACGGCATGACGGTGCATATCGAATATTACGGCGAGGAGGCGCTCAACGTCACCCTGCCGCAGAAGGTGACCTGCAGAATCGTCGAGACCGAGCCGGTCGTGAAGGGCCAGACGGCGGCCAACAGCTTCAAGCCCGCTCTGCTCGACAACGGCATCCGCGTGATGGTGCCCCCCTTCGTTGGTCAGGACGAGGACATCGTGGTCAACACCGAAACCATGGAATACGCCGAGCGCGCCTGATCCGCTTGGCGCCTTGCGGCCGGAGCGGGGATCGTCAGACTGCGCCTGAACGGGGCGGCTCCACCGGGGCCGCCCTTTTGCATGGCGACGGGGCTGGTGATGATCGACAATGGCGAACTGACGGCGATCCTGAGAGCGGCGGCGCGGGCCGAGATCCTGCCGCGATTTCGCAATCTTGGCGCGGGCGACATCGCCACGAAGGCCGATCCCCACGACCTCGTCACCGAGGCCGATACCGCCGCCGAGGTCCGGATCACCGAGGCGCTGCGCGCGCGTCTGCCTCAGGCGCTGATCGTAGGCGAGGAGGCGGTGTCGGCAAATGCCTCCCTGCTCGACGGTCTCGGGACGGCGGAGCTATCGGCGATCATCGACCCCGTCGACGGCACTTGGAACTTCGCACGCGGTCTGGCCCTGTTCGGCATGATCCTCGCGCTTGGGGCGCGGGGCAGGGTGACGCATGGCATCCTTTACGACCCGCTGCTCGACGACCGGGTCGAGGCAAGCGAGGATGGCCCCTGCGAGATGGTGACGGCGGATGGCAACCGCTGCCGCCTCGCGACCTCCCCGATCGCCGATCCCGCGCTGATGACCGTCTATCTGCCGCTGGCGCTGGTGCCGCGCGAGAGGCGCCCAGCGCTGGCCGCGACCTTTGCGGAGTTTGGCCGGGTTGGCGGGCTGCGCTGCTCGTGCCATGAGTATCGGTTGATCGCACAGGGCCACGCCGAAGCCGCCCTTGCCGCCGTGCTGAACCCGTGGGATCACGCGGCAGGGGCACTGGCGGTGACGCGCGCGGGCGGTGTGGCGCGGATGCTGGACGGGGATGACTATCATCTCGGTCTGGCGCGCGACGCGGGTTACTTGCTTACCGCGTCGAGCGAGGCGGCATGGGAGGCGATGGCCGTCCGGCTGCGCCCGGCACTGCTCTAATCGATCCGGATCACGCGGGCCTCGCCAGCCCGCATTTCGCCCTCGGCTCGGTCGAAGCGCAGCCACGCAATGGCCCGGTCGCCCGCGCGGCTGTGCAGCGTACCGACGGCTTTGTCGTTCGACAGGATCTGAGCGCCAGGGGCGGCATCCCCCTCGACCGCGACGCGGGCGAAACCCTTGCGCAGCTCGGTCTTGTGCTTCATCCGCGCGGTAACCTCTTGGCCCACATAGCACCCCTTCTTGAAATCGACGCCACCCATCCGCTCGAAGCCAGCTTCGAGGATATAGGTCTCGGGGCCAAGCTCGGCGCCCCATTCGGGGATCAGGTGTTCGACGCGGATCGCGGCCCAGTCGCTGCCATCATCGCCGGCCTGCGCCCCATAGAGCCGCCAGCCCAGTGCCGGGTGCCGCGGATCGGGAAGGGCGTCCTCAGGGGCGAGGCCGGTGCCGCGCGAAACCTTCAGATCGGCTTCGGCCAGCGCCACGTCGGCACGCAGCTTGTACATCGACAGCCGCTGAAAGAGCTGCGCCGCGACGTCGGAGGCCACGTCGATCAGAAGCCGATCCGCCTCGCCCTTCACAAAGAAGTCGGCGATGAGCTTGCCCTGCGGCGTGAGTAGCGCGGTATAGGCGAGGCCGTCTCTCGCGCGCGCGATGTCGTTGGTGACGAGCCCCTGAAGGAACTCCTCGCGGTCGGTGCCGGTGACGGCGATGATGGTGCGGTCCTGTGTCATGCGCCCTACATAGGGCCGCGCGGCGCCCGCGTCAGCCCGTCTCGGGGTCGCGGAACTGCAAGGCGTGCAGATCCGCATAGAGCCCGCCGCGCGCCAGAAGCTCGGCATGGCTGCCCTGATCGACGACCTCGCCCTGATCCATCACCACGATGCTGTCGGCGCCCTGCACCGTCGAGAGGCGGTGCGCGATCACCAGGGTCGTGCGTCCCTCGCTGAGCCGTTCCAGCGCCTGCTGCACGACCGACTCGGATCTGGTGTCGAGCGCGCTCGTCGCCTCGTCGAGCAGCAGCACCGGCGTGTCGCGCAACAGCGCCCGCGCGATGGCGACGCGCTGGCGCTGGCCGCCCGACAAAGCCGAGCCGCGCGGCCCCGCGGGGCTGTCGAGACCCTTTGACAGGCGCGGCAGGAAATCCGACACATGCGCCGCGTCGAGCACCTCGCGCAGGCGCGCCTCGGAAACATCTGTGCGTCCCAAGAGGATGTTGTCGCGGATCGTCTCGTCGAACAGCAGCGCGTCCTGCGTGACCACCGAGATCAGCCCGCGCAGATCGTCGAGCGCCAATGCGCGGGTCGGCACGCCGCCGATGCTGATTTCGCCCGATTGCGGATCGACGAGACGTGCGAGCAGGTTGAACACGGTGCTCTTGCCCGCCCCGGAGGCCCCCACCAGGGCCGTGGTGCGCCCGGCCCGGGCGGTGAAGCTCGCACCGCGCAGAACCGGTAGGTCGCCATAGGTGAGGTGCACGTCGTCCAGACGGATCTCGGGCGCGCCGGTAGGGGCGGATTGCGGCGTCGCGGGCGACGTCAGCGTCGGCCTGGCATCGAAGATCGCGCGCAAACGCTCCAAGCTGGCGGCCGCGGTCTGCCATTGGCCCGAGATGTTGCCCAGCCGGCGCAGCGGCTCGAAGGCAAGGCTCATGGCAGTGAAGAAGGCCATGAACTGGCCCACCGACTTGTCGCCCGCGATGATTTCCGCGCCGCCATAGAACAGCACGCCGAGAAAACCGAGACCGGTCATGATGTCGATCATCGAAGGGATCGCGGCCTGACCCGAAGCCGCGCGGATCTCCGCCCGCACACGGGCCTGGACAAGGCGGCCATAGCGTTCGGATTGGTAGCCTTCGAGCGCGTTGAGCTTGATCGGCGCAATGCCGTGGAACACTTCATCGAGGCGGGTCGACATCCGCGCCGCGATCTCACGCGAACTGCGCGAGCGTCGGCGCACGTATTTCTGCGCGATGAGCGAGGGCAGCACGAGGATCGGGATGCCGATCAGCGCCACCAGCGTCCAGCGCCATTCGACCGACAACGCCACGGCAAAAAGGGCGATGACCGAGGTGAGATCGCGGCCCGCCCCCGTGACGAGGGTCGCCCAGACCTGGTTGATCGCCGAGACGTCGCCCTGCACCCGCTCGATCAGGTAGCCCGGCGGATGGGCCTGATGCCAGCCACCGTCGAGCCGCATCAGGTGCCCCAGAAGATCGGAGCGCAGCGCCGCGGCGGACCGCTCGCGGATCGTCGTCATCAGCACCCTTTGACCCAGCGAGGTGACGGCGCGCACGATGAAGACGCCCATCACCACGACGCCCACCATCCACAGAGCCTCGGTCTTTCCGGCGACGAAGACCTCGTCGAACATCGGTTTCATCATCGAGGCGAAAAGCCCCAGCGAGCCGCCCTCGATCGCCATCAGGATCATCGCGACGACGAGCCAGCGCCAGTGCCGTGCAAGATAGTTGCGCCACAGCCAGAGAAAGAGCCCGCGCCGGTCGAGAGCGGGGGGGCGGGGGTCTGCGTCGGCAGGAGGGCGCAGCGCCGCGGTCATGTCGCGGCCCGCTTGGCATCGAAGCCCCGCTGCGCCGCTTCGGCGTCGTATTCCGTGGCGATCCACTCTTCGATGCCGATCGGCCCCTGTTCGAGACGGGCGGCATAAAGGTCGAGAATGTGATCGAGTACACCGGTGCGCGAGCGGCGGAAATGCAGGAAGCGCGGATGCAGCTGCCGGCGCGCCTCCTCGATCGAGTGGCCTTCCGCCAGAAGGTGCAGCGCCGAGGCGAACCCGGCGCGGTCGGCCCCCGACTTGCAATGCATCACAACGGGGCGCTCGACTTCGCGCAACAGGTCGAAGAGCCGCAGGATCTCTCGGGGCGGGGCGGCCTTGCGGGCCGAGAGCTGGGTCGAGACGAGGCGCAGGCCCAGCGCCCGGCAGCTTTCGGCCTCGAACAGGTAACGCGGATGCGTGCCTTCGCCACGCAGATTGATGACGGTGCGAATGCCGATCTTGGCCATCCGGCCGAACCGGCCATGCGTCGGCTGGTTCGAGCGGAAAACGCCCGGCGTCACGAGGTGGAAGTTGGTCCACCAATAGCGCAGGATCGCGTGGTCGAGGATCAGGTAGCTCGCCAGCGCGCGCCGCCGGGCCTCGGGTTCGTCGAGGTTGTGGTGCCGCGTGCGGGTGCGCCGTTCCCAGGCCTTCAGATCGTCGAGAAGCTTCATTGCCCATCCCATCGGTGCATCCGGCCTTTGCATAAGCATCCCCGCCCCACCTCGCAAGCGGGCGAGGGGGCGGGCGAGCGGAGGCCGGGGTTTGACGGGACCGGGATCGCGGCCTAGGGCAGAGACGCAGACAGGAGTGGCGGGCATGGACGAGGAACGGGTCGAGGTCATCGACAAGGTGCGGCTCTGGCCGAGCCATGCCACGGTCGCCGGGCGGGTCTGCCGGGTGAAGTGGGGTGCCTGGGCCGTCTATCTGCCGGGGCCGCAGGTCAAGATCATGCATGCTGTGTCGGGGCTTCAGCACTGTATCTATCACAAGGCGCCACGGCGCGAGGAAGTGCTGGGTGGTTTTGACCGGCGCGGCGACGCCGAGAATTGGGCGCGCGCCTTCTCCACGCCGGTGCTGCGCCGGGTGGCCGAGAATTGGGTCATGTTCGCCCGGTTGCATGCGGCGGGGATCGGGCCCGAACCGATGGGTCTGGTGGCGGTGCGCGATTACCGCAGCTTCTTTTCGCGCGGACGCGGCATCACCGCGGGGCTGCGGCTCGCCGACCTGACGAAATACCCCGAGAAGACTCCGACCACCGAGGCGGAACTGCGTGGCGCGGGGATACTGCCAGACCGCAGCCGCGCCTCGCTGCGCGAGCAGATCCGCGGCTACGTCAGCGATCTCAACAACCTGCATGGCGCGATGCCCAAGGATGGCGAAGCCGAGGTGGCGCAGGTCGAGGCGGCGCTGGCGCGGGCGCTGGGACGCTGAAGGGGCGTTGACGGCGGGCCGGGGCGGCGCGAGGCTGCGCGCCGATCCAATTGCCGCCCATTCCCTGCGAGGCCCCCCGCATGACGCTTTCCCACGGCCGTCCCTATCTCGCCATTCCCGGCCCCTCGGTCATGCCCGACCGGGTGCTCGCGGCGATGCAGCGGCCCGCGCCCAACATCTATACCGGCGCCCTTCACGATATGACCGAGACGTTGTTTCCCGACCTGCGCCGCATCGCGGGCACCGACCATCATGCCGCGATCTATATCGCGAACGGCCATGGCATGTGGGAGGCGGCGCTGTTGAACGTGCTCAAGCGCGACGACAGGGTGCTGGCGCTGGTTTCGGGGCATTTCGGGCAGGGCTGGGCCGCGACGGCGCGCGCGCTCGGGGCGCAGGTCGAGGTGATCGAAAGCGACGGGGCGGGGCCGGTGACGCCCGACCGGCTCGAGGCGCGTCTGCGGGACGACGCGGCCCACGAGATTCGGGCCGTCATCGCCTGCCACGTCGACACCGCGACCGGGGTGCGCGCCGAGATGGCCGACTACCGCGCCGCTCTGGCGGCTTGCGGCCATCCGGCGCTCTTGATGGCCGACTGCATCGCCTCAATGGGCTGCGACCGGTTCGAGATGGACGCGTGGGGCGTCGACGTCGCCATCACGGCGAGCCAGAAGGGGCTGATGACGCCGCCGGGGCTGGGATTTGTCTTTTTCAATGAACGCGCCGCCGAAGCGCGGCGGCGGGCCGACATGGTCACGCCCTACTGGGACTGGGCCCCGCGTGCCGCCCCCGACCTTTATTACCAGCATTTCGCTGGTACTGCGCCGACCCACCATCTCTACGCCCTGCGGGCCGCGCTCGACCTGATCGTCGAGGAGGGAATCGAACAGGTCTGGCATCGCCACGCCATTCTGGCCACCGCGATCTGGGCGGCAGTGGAGGCTTGGGGCCGCGAGGGCGAGATGCGGCTTGGGGTCCGCGAGGCGCGCGCCCGCAGCCATGCCGTGACCTCGATTCACCTCGGCGCACCGGACGCCGACCGGCTGCGCGCATGGTGTGAAGCCGAGATGGGGGTGACCTTGGGGATCGGGCTGGGGCGGACGCCGCCCGAAGGCTGGTTCCGGATCGGCCATATGGGCCATGTCAACGCGCATATGGTGATGGGGGCGCTTGGGGTGATCGAGGCGGGGCTTTCGGCCCTGTCGATCCCGCATGCCACGGGTGGCGTGGTGGCGGCGGCCAGATCGCTGGCCGCCGCCTGATCGCTCAGGTGTTGGCCGCGCGGTCCGGCGTGCCGGGCCGTGTTTCGGTCTGGGCATCGCCCGGTTTCGCCTTGTCGCTCTGCGATTTGGCAATCTGGACGTCGCCCGGCTTTGCCTTGTCATTCTGCGGCTCGGCGGTCCTGGCGTCCCCGCCCTCGGGCGCTTCGGCCTTCGTGGCACCGGGCGTCGGCTTGGGGTCGTTGGTGCTGACCAGCGTCGGCTTTGCGGGCTTGGGCTTGGGCGGCTCGGCGGTCTTCGCCTCGGGGGCCGCGGTCTCTGTGCGAGCCGGCACAACGCTCGGCTTCGGACTTTCGGCCTTCGTAGTCGCTGCGGGCTTGGGCTTTGCGACGGATTTTGCAGCTGGCTTTGCCTTGGCCTCCTTGACGGGCTTGGCGGCGGCAGGTTTGGCCGGGCGCGGCTTGGGCGTTTCGACCTTGGCGGTCGGCTTGGCGGGGGCGTCGGAATTGTCGTCGATGAACTGAAGCACCAGCGGGCGGATGTTGTTGCGCCAGCTCGACCCGGCGAAGATGCCGTAATGCCCGGCGCCGGGCTCCAGATGCGCGGCCTTCTTGTCGTCGGAAAGGCCGGTCAGGAGATCAAGCGCGGCGAGGCATTGGCCCGGAGCCGAGATATCGTCCTTCTCGCCCTCGACGATCTTCACCGCCACCGATGTGATCTTGCCCAGATCGAGCCTGCGGCCATCCACGGTGAAGGCGTTGCGCGCGATATCGCGCGACTTGAACACCCGCTCCACGGTCGAGAGGTAGAACTCGGCCGTCATGTCCATCACGGCGAGGTATTCGTCGTAGAACTGGTTGTGCTTGTCGTGCTCGGATGCCTTGCCATGAGCGGCGCGGAAGATCTGGTCGGTGAAGGCCTGCGCATGGGTCGAGGCGTTCATCGCGATAAAGGAGGCAAGCTGCAGCAGGCCCGGATAGACCTCGCGGCCCACGCCCTTGTACTTGAAGCCGACGCGCTGGATCATCGAGTGTTCGAGCTGCCCCATGGTGACGCGGCTGCCGAAATCGGTCACGTCGGTGGCGGCGGCGTCGGGGTCCACCGGCCCGCCGATCAGGGTCAGCGAGCGCGGCTGCGCGGACGGGTCGTCCTCGGCCAGCATCGCCGTGGCGGCGAGAGTCAGCGGCACCGGCTGGCACACGGCGATCACGTGCAAGTCGGGCCCGAGATGGCGCATGAACTCGGCGACGTATTTGGTGTAATCCTCGACGTCGAACTTGCCCGCGCTGACGGGGATGTCTCGGGCGTTGTGCCAGTCGGTGATGTGCACGTCGCAATCGGGCAGAAGGCTGATCACCGTCTTGCGCAGCAGCGTGGCGTAATGGCCCGACATCGGTGCCACCAGGAGGACGCGCCGCCTCGGCGATTTTCTGCCGGGGGTGGTAAAGCGGATCAGGTCGCCGAAGGGCAGCTCCAGCAGCGTCTCGACGCGGACGATATGGTCCTTGCCATCGGGGCCGGAAACCGAAGGGATACCCCAGTCGGGCTTGGCCACCATGCGGGCGAAGCTGCGCTCGGTCACGTCGCCCCAGGCCCGCAGAATCTGCATCACCGGATTGGCGGTCATCGCCATGGCCGGATGGTCCCCCATGGCCCGTGCAGTCGCACCCAACCACTGGTTGGTGTTGCGCACGCTTTCCATAAGGTCATAGGTGGGCATATACTTCATAAGACTGCTCCAGGCAGGGGTCATTGGTCCACCGGGGCCAACCCCGCCTCGGCGGCACATGGGGCGCAGGCCCGTCCCGGCAGGCCGCATGCTGCAGCTGCAAACTAGGGCGTGGGGGGGCGTATGACAACTGACCATCAGAACAGGGCTAACGACGAGAGCGTGAGCGGTGACGCTTTGGCCACGAAAGCCAAGGAACGGCTCGAGCAGAATCTCGCCCGGATCGAGACACTGACGCAAAGGCTTGTGGGAGCTATGGGGCGGGGTCGCAAGGTGCCCAGCGCCTTGCAGGGGCCCAAGCACGACCTCTACTTGAAGGCAGCGGGAACTTACTGGTCCGAAATGATGCGCGATCCCGCCAAGCTGATGGAGCATCAGCTTGGGTATTGGGGCAAGACGCTGCAGCATTACGTCGAAACCCAGCAGAAGATGGTACAGGGGGCCGCGACGCCCGCGCCCGGCGATGGGCCGAGCGACCGCCGCTTTGCCAACCCGCTGTGGAACACGCATCCGTGGTTCGCCTTCATCAAGCAGCAATACCTCACCAATGCCGAAGCCGTGCGCACGGCGATCGATTCAATCGAGGGGTTGGAGCCGCGCGAAAAGAAGCGGCTCGACTACTTCGCCGGGCAGATCGTCGACATGTTCAGCCCGACCAACTTTCTCGCCACCAACCCTGACGCGCTGCAAAAGGCACTTGAGACCGATGGCCAGAGCCTGATCGACGGTCTGGAGAACCTCGTGCGCGATCTCGAGGCCAATGAGGGCAATCTCGTGGTGACGCTGGCCGACGGCGACGCCTTTCGCGTGGGCGAGAACCTCGCCACCACACCGGGCGAGGTGGTGTTTCGCAACCATCTGTTCGAGCTGATCCAGTATTCGCCTACCACCGATGACGTGCGCGAGACGCCGATCGTGCTGTTCCCACCATGGATCAACAAGTTCTACATCCTGGATCTCAAGCCGCAGAACAGCCTGATCCGCCACGTGGTCGATCAGGGCTACACCCTCTTCGTGGTGAGCTGGATCAATCCCGATCCGAGCTATGCCGAAATCGGCATGACCGACTATGTCGAGGACGGCTATGTTCAGGCGATCGAGGTGGTCAAGGAAATCTGCGGCGTCAAGAAGGTCAACGCCGTCGGCTACTGCATCGCGGGCACGACGCTGGGGCTTGCGCTGTCGGTACTCAAGGCGCGCAAGGACAAGTCGGTCAACTCGGCCACCTTCTTCACCACGCTCACCGACTTTTCCGATCAAGGGGAGGTCGGCGTCTTTCTCGATGATGACTTCGTCGACGGGATCGAGGCCGAAGCGCGCGAGGCGGGCGTGCTCGACAAGTTCTACATGTCGCGGACCTTCTCCTTCCTGCGCGCGCGTGACCTGATCTACCAGCCCGCGATCCGCAGCTACATGATGGGCGAGGCGCCCCCCGCCTTCGACCTGCTCTACTGGAACGGCGACGGCACCAACCTTCCCGCGCGCATGGCGGTCGAATACCTGCGCGGGCTGTGTCAGCAGGACCGCTTCGCCACCACCGGCTTTACCGTCGCGGGACACGAGGCGAAGATTTCCGACGTGACGGTGCCGGTCTTTGCCGTGGGCTGCGAGAGCGACCATATCGCGGCGTGGGATTCGAGCTGGCGCGGCGTGCAGAAGATGGGGTCGAAGGACAAGACCTTCGTGCTTTCGGGATCGGGCCACATCGCGGGGATCGTCAACCCGCCTGCCAAGAAGAAATACGGCTACTGGACCAACGCCGCACCCGCCGAGAATGCGCAGGCCTGGAGAGAGGCCGCGACCCGGCACGAAGGCTCGTGGTGGCCGGCCTGGATCGAGTGGCTGGAGCCGCGTTCGGGCGAGCTTGTGCCTGCACGCCAGCCCGGCTCCAAGGTGCATCCCGCGCTGGGTCCGGCGCCTGGGCGATACGTGACGGGGGGGCGCCTCGCAGCCGAATAGGCCGATGCTTGCCCCTAGGGAATTTTTTTGCTGCACCGCAGAAAAACATCTTGAATTGCTGCGGTGCAGCATTCATATTCGGTCTACGAGTTCACAAGCGGAGCCACCGAGCTGCCGCACCTGCGACCAGAAAGGGACCTCCAATGGCCAATACTCAAGATTTCACTTCGATTTTCAAGGACATGATGGGTTCGTTCCCCGTCGACACCAAGAACATGGAAGAGACCTTCCGCAACCAGACCGCTCTCGCCGAGAAGCTGTCGGCTGCCAACCTCGAAGCCGCTCAGAAGTCGACCGAGCTGTCGGCCAAATGGGCTCAGGACACGCTTGCCAAGTTCGGCGAAGTGACCCGCGCCAAGTCCGAGCCTGCCGACTATGCCAAGTCGATGAGCGATTTCGCCTCGGCCTCGGCCGAAGCTGCCTCCGAGCACATGGCCGCCTTCGCCGAGATCGCCAAGAAGCTGCAGACCGAGACCCTCGAACTGATGCTTTCGGCCGGCAAGGACATGAGCGATGACATGACCAACGCCGCCAAGAAGGCCGGCGCCGACGCACAGGCCGCGACCCGCAAGGCGACCGCGCAGGCCGGTCAGACCGCGTCGAAGTAAGCCGCACTGCGGCGATTCTCCCGCGCCGTATGGGCGGGCTGCCACGCGCAGCCCGCCCTTTCTTTTTGGGAAACATCACCCTAGGCTTTGCTGCAGCGCATCATGCCTTGGGGGGACCGAGATGGCCGAGACCGCGAAACCGCTTCTGATCAAGCGCTATGCCAGCCGCAGGCTCTACAACACCGAGACCAGCGACTATGTCACGCTCGAGGATATTGCGGGCTTCATCCGCGCCGGCCGCGAGGTCCAGATCGTCGATCTGAAATCGGGCGACGACCTGACGCGGCAGTATCTGCTGCAGATCATCGCCGAGCACGAGAGTCGGGGCGAAAGCGTGCTGCCGGTCGATGTGCTCACCGATCTCGTGCGCAGCTACACCAGTCAGGCCAGCTCCGTCGTGCCGCAGTTCCTCGCCGCCTCCTTCGAGATGCTGCGCGACGGGCAGTCGAAGATGATGGAGAACATGACCAAGGTTTCGCCGATGGGGCAGATGCCCGGCTTCGACGCGATGCGCGCGCAGCAACAGGCCTTCTTCAAGGCGATGACCGGCGGCGTCATGGGCTCGACCGGCCCTGGGCAGGACGGCAACGGCGACAATCTCGAGGACATCAAGAAGCAACTCGCCGAGCTTCAATCCAAACTGGCTCGCATGAGCAAGTGACCCGCCCCCCGAGATGACCGGGGCAGGGACCGCCCGCCGCTTGTTTCCGTAGGGATGAACCGGCGGGCCGAACCTTGTGTCCGGCCCGCTTGACCGTCAGGCGACCTCGGCAAAGACCTTGTCGAGCGCCGTTTCCAGCTTGGTGAACATCTCGTCCATCTGGGCCTCGGTGAGGATGAAGGGCGGGCAGAGCACGATGGACTGGCCCAGCGGGCGACAGATCAGCCCTTGGTCGGTGCAGGCGTTGGCGATCCGCTCGCTGACCGACAGGTGCCCCGCGAACGGCGTCTTCGTCGCCTTGTCGGCCACCGCCTCGAGCGCCCCCATGAAGCCCTTGCCGCGCCACTCGCCGATATGCGGATGCTGCGCGAGCCGCGCCATGCCCGCCTCGAAGCGCGGCGTCAGGCGTCTCACGTTATCGGCCAACCCTTCGTTCATCACCACGTCGATCGCCTTGAGCGCGATGGCGCAGCCGACCGGGTGGCCCGAGGCGGTAAAACCGTGCGGAAACTCCTCGATTTTCTCGGCCGCGCGCTGCATCCGATCGGCCAGCGCCTCGCCGAGGATTACGGCCCCCATGGGAAAGAAGCCCGCGGTGAGGTTCTTCGATGAGATGATCGCGTCCGGCATGAAATCGTAGGTCTCGCAGCCCCATGTATTGCCGGTGCGCCCAAAGCCGGTGATCACCTCGTCCGAGATGAGCGGAATGCCATGGCGGCGCAGGATCGGCGCGATTGCTTGGAAATATCCTTCGCTAGGCGGGATCACACCGCCGGCACCCATCACCGGTTCGGCGAAGAAGCCCGCGATGGTGTCGGCCCCCTCGCGCGCGATGGTCGCCTCCAGCTCGTCGGCCATGCGCTGGGTGAACTGCGCCTCGCTCTCGCCTTCTTGGCCAAAGCGCCAGTAATGCGGGCAGGACAGATGGACGAAGCCGTCGAGCGGTAGGCCGAAGACGGCGTTGTAGGGCTTGCCGGTCATTGAGGCGGAGACGGCGGTGACGCCGTGATAGGCGTTGACGCGGGTAAGGATCTTGCGGCGCTGCGGCTGCCCCTCCGAGGCCCAGAGGAACCACAGCATCTTGACCATGCTGTCATTCGCTTCGGAGCCTGAATTGGTATAGAACACCTTGGCATTGTCGAAGGGTGAAACCTCGGCGAGCTTTTCCGACAGCATCACCGTCTGGTCCGACATCCGGCCGAAAAAGGCGTGGTAGCCCGGAAACCGTGCGTATTGCGCCTGGGCCGCGGCGATCATGCCGGGGTGGTCGAAGCCCGCGACCATGTTCCAAAGGCCGGAATTGGCGTCGAGATAGCGCCGCCCCTCGGTGTCGACGATATAGGGTCCCTCGCCATGAGTGACGACGATCGTGCCGCGTTCGGCCACGGTCGGCAGGTCGGTGAAACCGTAAAAGGAATGGGCGGCGGCGCGGGCATCCCAGCTATTGGGGCTGTCGTTGGTCATCATGGTCTCCTGCGGGTTGGCGCGAGCCTAGTCGGCGCTCTGTGCCGCCGCAATCGCGGCCTTGGCACGACGCGAGGGCAGGTCTTTGGCCACGAAAAAGGGCCGGTGTGTCCACCGGCCCCGAGATCGCATCTTGTTCGCGTCGCTTATTCGCGATTGCCGAAGATCTGCAGCAGGAACATGAACATGTTGATGAAGTCGAGATAGAGTTGCAGCGCGCCCATGATGGCGGCCTTGCCCAGCCACTCGCTGTCACCGTGGGCCGCGTGGCTCACGTAGATGTTCTTGATGTTCTGAGTGTCATAGGCCGTGAGGCCCGCAAAGATCAGAACACCCAACACCGAGATCGCGAAGGCCACCGCCGAGGAGGCGAGGAAGATGTTCACGATCGAAGCGACGATCAGGCCGATCACGCCCATGATCAGGAAGGTGCCGAAGCCCGACAGGTCCTTCTTGGTGGTGTAGCCGTAAAGCGACAGGCCCGCGAAGGCGATGGCAGTGATCAAGAACACCTGAATGATCGACGCACCGGTGAATACGAGGAAGATCGAGCTGAGCGACAGCCCCATCACCGCCGCGAAGGCATAGAACACGACTTGCGCGGTCGCGGCGGACATGCGGTTCATGCCGGCCGAGAAGCCGAAGACGAACAGGAGAGGCGCGAACATGATCAACCAGCGCAGCGGCGAGGTGTAGATCGCCGCGCCGAAGCTGGTCAGATATTTGCCGGTGCCGATCTGCGCCGCGGCCATGCCGGGATCGGTCGTCACCGCGAGACCCGAAATGGCCCAAGCCGCGGCGGCGGTGATCAGCATGCCCACGGACATCGTGCCGTAGACCTTGTTCATGTGGGCGCGGAGCCCCTCGTCGATCCGTGCGGACCGGGCCCCGGCCGTCGCATGGATCGTATTGTAATCAGCCATCGAGACCTCCGTTGGAATACAACTCTTGCTCTCGATATTGGCGATCAGGGCCGATTATTCAAGATCGCGGAGCCTTGCTGAGACAGAGTTTCGGCAAGGCTCTCATCCGGTTGCAGCGAAGCCTCATCGCTCAGGGCGGCAGGCGGCGGCGATCGGCGGTCCGATCCCCGCCATATCCCGCAAAGGCGGTCGCTTTGGGGAGGGCGAAGGCGAGGCTGCGGTTGACAATCACCGAGGTCGACCCATGTCCGTTTGGGAAACGACAGGCGGGCCGTGCGCGACGCGGTGACAAGCCTGTGTGATCCGTCTTTGGAAACATCAGTTTGCGGCGTTTTCCTGTCCTTCCGGACAGGTTCCGGTGATCCAATGCCCCGATTCATGACCAAAAAGCAATGATGACCGATGCAACCGATGCGTGTCTATATGGGTATATAGATGGGCATGGTGTCCGCGAAGCATTTCACGCGCAAGGCGATGTCCACTGGGCTGTCGCCGATATTCGCAAAAGCAAGAGCAAAAGGGACGAGACATGAAGCATCCGGTAGACGTTCATGTCGGGAAGCGCATCCGTCATAGACGATGGATGAACGGCACGACACAGCAGCAGCTGGCCGAAAAGGTCGGCATCAAGTTCCAACAGATCCAGAAGTACGAAACCGGCATGAACCGTGTCTCGGCCTCGCGGCTGTGGGACATCGCGCATGCGCTCGGCGTGCCCGTCTCCTTCTTCTTCGAAGGCATGGACGCCGCCGAACCCGAGGCGCGGCCCGGCGACATGCCGGGCGACGTGATGGCCGATCGCGAGGCGCTGGAGCTTCTGCGTTCCTACTACGCGATCCCGGAACAGCAGCGCCGCCGCCTGTTCGATCTGGCCCGGGTGCTAAGCGACGCCGCTTGAAAGACTTGGCCTGAATGAGCCCGGTCGCGGCGGTGCCCCCGGCTTGACCGGGGCACCGTCCGCGCGTTACCGCCCGTGTCGGGGCGGGGCTGTCCGTCCGATCTGGATGGGCTTCTCATGACCGGTACGCTCCCCTTCGACCTCGCGCAGGACCTCGTTGCCACCGCACATGCGCTGGCCGATGCCGCACGACCCGAGACCCTGCGTCATTTCCGGCAGGCCATCGCCGCCGACGACAAGACCGGGGATGCGGCAGGTTTCGATCCCGTGACCGAGGCAGACCGCGCTGCCGAACGCGCGATGCGTGCCGTGCTGGCCCGGCGTCGCCCCGATGACGCGATACTGGGCGAGGAATATGGCGCGACCCCCGGGACCAGCGGCCTGACATGGGTGCTCGACCCGATCGACGGCACGCGCGCCTATATCTGCGGAGCGCCGACATGGGGCGTGCTCATTTCGGTATGCGGTGCGGAGGGCCCGCTGTTCGGCCTGATCGATCAACCCTATATCGAAGAGCGTTTCGAAGGCGGTTTCGGCATCGCGCGTCTCACCGGGCCGCGCGGCGAGATGGCACTGCGCGGCCGTGCCGCGCGCCCGCTCGCCGAAGCGACGGTGATGACCACTTTCCCGGAGGTCGGCACGGCGCAGGATCGCGCGGGCTTCGAAGCGGTGAGCCGGGTCGCGCGGCTCACCCGCTACGGCATGGACTGCTACGCCTATGCGCTCGTCGCCCTCGGTCAGGTCGACCTGGTGATCGAGGCGGGGCTCAACAGCTATGACATCTGTGGCCCCATCGCGGTGATCGAAGCCGCGGGCGGCGTCGTCACCGATTGGGAGGGGCGTCCGGCACATGAGGGCGGCCGCGTGCTTGCCGCGGCCAACTCCCAAATCCATGCCGAGGCGCTGGCGCTGTTGCACGAACGCGACTAGGGGCCTCAGCCCTTCATTTGGCGCCCCGCGATATAGGTCTTCGCGATGGCGCGGTCGTCGCCCATCATGATGGTCGGGAACAGCGCCTCCCAGATATCGGAGGCCACCGCGCTGCGCTGGGCGATGCCGGGGGTGGAGGCGAGGTCGAGCACGATCATGTCCGCCATCGCCCCCGGTGCGAGGCGGCCGATTTCTCCTTCCGAATGCAGCACTGTGGCCGAGCCTTCGGTGGCGAGCCAAAGAAGCTGCGCCGGGTGGATCGGGTTGCGCTTCAGCTGGCCGATCTCATAGGCTGCGCCCATCACCCGCAGCATCGAGAAGGACGAGCCGCCGCCCGTATCAGAGGCCAGTCCGATCCGCTGCCCTTCGGCCACCCGTGCCGCCATGTCGAACAGCCCCGACCCGATGAAGGTGTTCGAGGTCGGGCAATGCACCAGCCCGGCACCGGTCTCGCGCAGCCGGTCGGTCTCGCGCGGTTCGAGATGGATCGCGTGACCGTAGAGGCCGCGCGCGCCCAAGAGGCCGTGCTGCTCGTAGGTGTCGAGGTAATCGCACGCCTGCGGGTAGAGCCCCTTGACCCAGTCGATCTCGTCCACCTGCTCCGACAGATGCGTCTGCATCAGGCAGTCCGGATGCGCCGCCCAGAGCGCGCCCAGCGCCGAGAGTTGCTCGGGGCTGGAGGTGGGCGAGAAGCGCGGCGTGATGACATAGGTGGCTCGGCCCTTCTTGTGCCAGCGTTCGATCAGTGCCTCGCTGTCGTCATGCGCGCTTCGGGCATCGTCGCGCAGTCCGTCGGGGGCGTTGCGATCCATGCAGGTCTTGCCCGCGAAGCCCGCCATGCCGCGCGCCTGTGTCGCCTCGAAGAAAGCATCGACGCTGCCGGGATGGATCGTGCAGAAGCTGGTCAGCGTCGTGGTGCCGTACGCGATGGCGAGGTCGAGCGTGCGCCCCGCGATCTCGTTCGCATAGGCGCGGTCGGCGAATTTCATCTCCTCGGGGAAGGTATAGCTGTTCAGCCAGTCGATCAGCCTTTTGCCCCAGCTCGCGATCATCGCGGTCTGTGGATAATGCATGTGCGCATCGACGAAGCCGGGCAGGATCAGCCCGTCGCCGTGATCGGTCACCTCCGCCCCGGGATGGTTCGCGCGCAGCGCGTCGGCCTCGCCGGTGGCGATGACGCGGCCGCCCTCGATCAGCACCCCGCCGCGGCTTGAATGGGTGGCGGCGGCGGGGCCTTCCACGAAAGGATCGCCGGTGAAGCTCAGGGTCTGGCCCAAGTGCAATATCTTTGTCATGCGGCGACGATAGGAGCGGTCGGGCGTCAGGTAAATCCGCCCGTGCCTCGGCCCCCCGGTTGCCGTCGCGCGAACATCCACTATGGTCCGCGCAAACATCGGGAGCCGCCATGACCGACAAGATCGACCCCCAGGAGCCACAGGACGACGAGGGCGATTTCGGTCTGCCGGCGCGGCTGTTCGACGAGGTGCTTGACGCGGTCGAGGCGGGGGACGTGGCCCGGCTCGACGCGATCTTCGAGCCGCTGCACGCCGCCGACATCGCCGACCTTCTCGAACAGATCGACGCGCGCGACCGCCGGGCGCTGCTGGCGCTGTGGAAGGGTGGCATGGACGGCGAGATCCTGTCGGAGCTCGACGACAACCTGCGCGAGGAGATCATCCAGAGCCTCGCGCCGACCGAGTTGGCGCAGGCCGTGCGCGAGCTGGAGTCGGACGATGTGGTCGACCTCGTCGAATATCTTGATGAGGACCAGCAGGCCGCCGTGCTCGACGCGCTGGCCGCCATCGACCGGATCGCGGTCGAAAAGGCGCTGGCCTACCCGGAGGAATCCGCCGGGCGTTTGATGCAGGTCGAGGTGGTGCGTGCGCCCGAGCACTGGACCGTGGGCGAGGCGATCGACTTCCTGCGCCGCTCCGAGACGCTGCCCGATCAGTTCTACCACGTGATGCTCGTCGATCCACGCATGAAGCCGGTGGGCTATGTTCAGATCGGGCGGCTCTTGTCCAAGTCGCGCGCCACGCCGCTGCGCGACATCACCGAGGAGAGCTTTCGCACCTTCCATGTCGAGGATGACGAGGGCGCGGTGGCTTATGCCTTCAACCAGTACCATCTGATCTCGGCCCCGGTGGTCGACGACGATGACAGGCTGGTCGGCGTCATCACCATCGACGACGCGATGAACGTGCTCGACGAGGAGCACGAGGAGGATATCCTGCGCCTCGCCGGTGTCGGCGGCGAAAGCGAGCTGTCGGATTCGGTGCGCGAGACGACGCGGCAGCGGCTGCCATGGCTCGCCGTGAACCTCGGCACGGCGATCATCGCCTCATTAGTGATCTCGATCTTCGAAGAAACCATCGCCGGTCTCGTGGCCCTGGCCGTTCTCATGCCGATCGTGGCCTCGATGGGCGGCAACGCAGGCACACAGTCGCTCACCGTCGCGGTGCGGGCGATCGCCACGCGCGACCTGACCACCTCCAACGTCTGGCGCGTGATCCGGCGCGAGGTGGCCGTCGGGCTGATCAACGGTCTCGCCTTCGCGGTGGTGATGGGCATCGTCGGTGTTGTCTGGTTCGGCTCGCCGCTTCTGGGGGGCGTCATCGCGGTGTCGATGGTGATCAACCTCGTGGTGGCCGGGCTGTCGGGGGTCGTGGTGCCGGTGGTGCTCGACCGCTTCGGCGTCGATCCGGCGCTGGCCTCGGGAACCTTCGTGACCACGGTGACCGACGTGGTGGGCTTTTTCGCCTTTCTCGGGCTGGCCTCGGTGATTCTGCTGTGAGCGCACATACCGGCCTTGCGGCCCGCAAGAAGGCGGCGCGCGAGGCGGCGTTTCTGCGTCGCGAACTGGCGCATCGCGACGCAAGCGCACAGGCCGAGCATCTGACTCGCTGGATCGCAGGGCATCCGGGCCTGCCGGTCGCGGGCTACATGGCCATGCGCAGTGAGATCGACCCGTTGCCCGCCATGGCCAAGGCCGCCGAGACCGCCCGCGTCGGCGTGCCGGTGATCGAAGGGGCGGGGCGGCCGCTCCGGTTTCGCGAATGGATGCCGGGATGCGCGCTCGAGGAGGGGCATTTCGGCGCGCGGATCCCCGTTTCGGGCGACTGGATCGTGCCGCAGATCGTCATCCTGCCGCTGGTGGCCTTTGATCGGCACGGCCACCGGCTCGGCTATGGCGGCGGATTCTACGACCGCACGCTCGAGCTGCTGCGCGCCACGGGGCCGGTTCAGGCCGTGGGGTTCGCCTTTGCCGCGCAGGAGGCCGACGAAATTCCGGTCGAGGAGACCGATCAGCCTTTGGACCTGATCATTACCGAATCCGGGATCGTCGTCCCGTCCTGAGCGACGCCCGTGAACGGGCGTTCCGGGCCCTGCGCTGTCGCCGGATCGGGCGGTTTGCCCCGCGTCGCCACGTGACGAGGGCGGGCCTCGATGCTTCGCTTGCCCTTTGCAAATCACCGCCCTAACACCTGCGGAATGAGAATATTGTTCCTTGGCGACGTGATGGGTCGCGGTGGCCGGCAGGCCGTGGCGGAGCGGCTTCCTGGCCTGCGCCGTGACTGGCGGCTCGATTTCGTGGTGGTCAATGGCGAGAACGCCACCGGCGGGCGTGGCCTTTCGGCCGAACATGCCAAGGGCATCCTGGAGGCGGGCGCCGACGTGATCACTTTGGGCGACCACGCCTTCGATCAGAAGGACATGATGCGCTTTTGCGAGAGCGAGCCGCGCATTATCCGTCCGCTCAACTACTCCAAAGCCGCCCCCGGCACCGGCGCGCGGGTGTTCGAGGCGACGCGGGGCCGAAAGGTCCTCGTGGCGCAGGCGTTGGGGCAGGTCTTTATGAGCCGGCCCTATGACGATCCCTTCTCCGCACTGGAGCCGGTGCTCAAGGCGCATCCACTGGGCGGAACCGTGGCCGCGTCGCTGATCGACATCCATTGCGAGGCGACGAGCGAGAAGATGGGGGTGGGGCATTTCTGCGACGGGCGCGCCTCGATCGTGGTGGGTACGCACACCCATGTGCCAACGGCGGATGCGACAATCTTGCCGCGTGGCACTGCGTTCCAGTCCGATGCGGGTATGTGCGGCGATTACGACAGCGTCATCGGCATGCAGAAGGAGGAACCGCTCCGGCGCTTCATCACCGGCATGCCGGGCGGGCGGTTCACGCCCGCGATGGAAGAAGTCACCCTGTCGGGTCTTTATGTCGAGACCGACGATCGCACCGGCCTCGCCACGCGGGTGGAGATGGTGCGGCAGGGCGGTCGGTTGTCGCAAAGCGGCCCCGCATGAGGCCCGGCCTTCGGCCATTCGATGCTCCGGCCGTGATCACGGTCGTCTGAAAAGGTTCTGACGATGTTCGGCATTTCCCTGTCGCCTGAAATCGAAGCGATCACCGCCATGGTGATCGTGCTGGCGATGTTCCTCGCTTTTCTGCGCGAGATATATCCCGTTGAGGTGGTGGCAATCACCGGCGCCATCGCGATGCTGGTACTGGGCATCCTGCCCGAGGCCACCGCCATCGGCATCTTTGCCAACCCGGCCCCGTGGACCATCGCCGCGCTCTTTGTCGTGGTGGGGGCCTTGGTACGCACCGGTGCGCTCGACTGGATCTCGGCTCAGGCCGCGCGCCATGTCGAAAAACGTCCCAAGACGACGCTGATCACGCTCACCTTCACCGTGCTCGCCATGTCGGCCTTCATCAACAACACGCCCATCGTCGTGGTGATGATCCCGATTTTCGTGCGGCTATCGGCCCAGATGGGGCACCAGCCCTCGAAGCTGCTGATCCCACTGAGCTACTTCGCGATCTTCGGCGGCATGCTGACGCTGATCGGCACCTCGACCAACCTGCTGGTGGATGGCGTCGTGCAAGCTGCTGGCATGGAGCCTTTCGGCATTTTCGAGATCACCGGTGCGGGTCTCGTCATGGCCAGTGTCGCTGTGGCCTATCTCGGCCTTATCGGCCGGAAGCTGCTGCCCGATCGCGATTCGATGGCGGGCCTGCTTTCGGGCAAGTCGAAGATGCGTTTCTTCACCGAAGCCGTGATCCCGCCCGACAGCAACCTGATCGGCCGCGAGGTCACGGACGTGCAGCTGTTCAAGCGCGAAGGCGTGCGGCTGATCGACGTGGTGCGGGGCGACGCCTCGCTCAGGCGCAACCTCACCGGCGTCACGCTCGAAGTCGGCGACCGGGTGGTGCTGCGCACCGCGATGACCGAGCTTCTGTCGCTGCAATCCAACAAGAGCCTCCGCCGCGTCGATCAGGTTTCGGCGGTCGAAACCACGACGGTCGAGGTTCTGATCTCGCCTGATTGCCGCATGGTCGGTCGCAAGCTCGGCGATCTGCGCCTGCGTCGCCGCTACGGCGTCTACACCCTCGCGGTGCATCGCCGCGACAAGAACATCGGCCGTCAGATCGACGATCTCGTGGTGCGGGTGGGCGACACGCTGCTGCTGGAAGGCTCGATGGCCGACATCCAGCGCCTCGCCACCGACATGAACCTCGTCAACGTCGCGCAGCCGACCGAGCGCGCCTATCGCCGCAGCCACGCGCCGATCGTGCTCGCCGTGCTCTTTGCCATCGTCGGCCTTTCGGCGATCGGTGTCGCCAACATCGCGGTGATGAGTTTCATCGGCGTGGCTGTGGTGCTGCTGACGCGCTGCATCGACGCGGACGAGGCGTTCGGCTTCATCGACGGGCGGCTGTTGGCGCTGATCTTCGGCATGCTGGCGGTGGGGGCGGGGCTCGATCACTCGGGCGCGGTGAGCTTGCTGGTCGACTGGTTGACCCCGTGGCTTACGCATCTGCCGAGCTGGGCGCTGGTGCTGGTGGTCTATCTTCTGGCCTCGGTCCTGACGGAGATCGTGTCGAACAACGCGGTGGCGGTGATCCTGACGCCGGTGGCGATCGGTCTTGCGCAGGCGCTGGGCGTCGACCCGCGCCCGTTGATCGTGGCGGTGATGTTCGGGGCCTCCGCCAGCTTTGCCACGCCGATCGGCTACCAGACAAACACGCTGGTCTATGGCCCCGGCGGCTACAAGTTCTCGGACTTTCTCAGGATCGGCGTGCCGCTCAACGTGCTCACCGCCCTGACGGCGTCGATCGTGATCCCGCTGTTCTTCCCGCTCTGAGCGCGCTTGCCCCCTTCAGGGGGGCTGGCATATAGAGACCCCGACTTTCGCATATCACGACAGGAGCCCCGCCATGGCCGGCCATTCCAAATGGGCCAACATCCAGCACCGCAAGGGGCGGCAGGACGCCGCGCGCTCCAAGCTGTTCTCGAAGCTCTCCAAGGAGATCACCGTCGCCGCCAAGATGGGCGACCCCGATCCCGACAAGAACCCGCGCCTGCGCATGGCCGTCAAGGAGGCCAAGTCGGTCTCGGTCCCCAAGGACGTGATCGACCGCGCCATCAAGAAATCCCAAGGCGGCGACGCCGAGAGCTATGACGAGATCCGCTACGAGGGCTATGGCCCCAACGGCGTCGCGGTGATCGTCGAAGCGATGACCGACAACCGCAACCGCACCGCCTCGAACGTGCGCTCCACCTTTGGCAAGAGCGGCGGCAATCTCGGCGAGACCGGCTCGGTGTCGTTCATGTTCGATCGCAAGGGCGAGATCTTCTACAAGGCCGAGGTCGGCGATGCCGACACGGTGATGATGGCCGCGATCGAAGCTGGCGCCGAGGATGTCGAGAGCGACGAGGACGGCCACTGGATCTACTGCGCCGACACAGACCTCAACGAGGTGGCGACGGCGCTTGAGGCCAGCCTCGGCGAAAGCGAGACCACCAAGCTGATCTGGAAGCCGCAGAACCGCACCCCGCTCGATCTCGATGGCGTGCAAAAGTTGATGAAGCTGGTCGAGACCCTCGAAGACGACGACGACGTGCAGAGTGTCACGACGAACTTCGAAGCCTCCGACGAGGTCATGCAGGCCTATTCCGAGAGCTGATCCCGGCGGTCGGGATCGATCTGAACGCCGGAGGCTTTCGCGGGCCTCCGGCGTTTCGCGTCACAGCGCGGCGAGAATCGGCCAAAGCGTGGCGACCAGCAGGCCCGCCATGACGAAGTTGAAGATCCGCAACCGGCGCGGCTCCGACAGCAGGCGTCGCAGACTCTGGCCCAGCACGGTCCATAGCCCCGCCGAGACAGTGCCCATCGCGGCGAAGACCGCGACCACCAGCGCCACGCCCCACAGGCCGCCATCTCCGACATAGGCGCTGGTCGCCGTTACCGACATGGCCCAAGCCTTTGGGTTCACCCATTGGAAAGCCGCCGCCTGCAGGAAGGTGAGCGGTGTCCCTTCGGTTTCGGGCGCCGCGGCGGATTTCGGCGCGGCGCTGGCGATCTTCCAGGCGAGCCAGAGCAGGAAGCCGATCGAGACCACGCGCAGCACGGTGGTCAGCGCGGGCCAGATCTCAAACACCTGCGCCAGCCCGAGCCCGACGAGCCCTGCCATCGCCGCGAAGCCGAGGGCCACCCCCGCCATGTGGGGCACCGAGCGGCGCAGGCCGAAATTGGCGCCCGACGCCATCAGCATCAGGTTGTTGGGCCCCGGCGTGAACAGGGTAACGAGAGCAAAGCCCATGAGGGCGGGGAGGAGCGAGAGCGCTGTCATGTGCGCCAATCTGCACCCTCCGACGGGAATGGAAAGTCCCAAAACGAGAAACGGCGACGCCCAGGGAGGAGGAGGGGCGCCGCCGTCATGTTCCGGTGCGCGGGCCCTCAGGGAGGAGGAGGAGGAGAACCCGTGACCGTCTCGGTCGACCCGCTCGGACCAGGGAGGAGGAGGGCCCGGCCGGTCTATGCAACGGATGCCTGTCTGGGAGGAGGAGCATCCGTATCCTGAGCGACCGGCGGGGTCAGGGAGGAGGAGGACCCCGCCGGTCTGATGCGCGCCGTTCCAGGGAGGAGGAGGGAACGACCCGTATTCGAATGTCGCGAGCGACGGGACAGGGAGGAGGAGATCCCGTCGCTCTGATCCACGCGCCACCCAGGGAGGAGGAGGAGGGCGTCGCGCGTCTTGGTCGACCGGCGAGGGCCAGGGAGGAGGAGGGCCCGGCCGGTCTGATCTACGTGCGCGCCCCAGGAAAGGAGGAGGGGCGGCCCGTATTTGTCAATTCCTGCGAGCGACGGGGCAGGGAGGAGGAGGCCCCGCCGCTCTTTGGTCCGCGTGCGCTCCAAGGGAGGAGGAGAAGCGCCCGTGGTATGCGACCGGCAGGGTCAGGGAGGAGGAGGACCCTGCCGGTCTGATCTACGTGCGCGCCCCAGGGAGGAGGAGGGAGCGGCCCGTATTCGGGTAACTTTCAAGGCGACGGCATCAGGGAGGAGGAGGATGCCGTCGCCTCGTTGCGGGTCGCCCAGAGAGGAGGAAGGGCGGTGCCGCGGCTCGCGACCGGTTCAGGGAGGAGGAGGAACCGGTCGGGAACTGGGAAACTCACTTGGTCTCACTAGCCTCGATCGCGATGCGCTTGATCATCGACCGGGCGATGCCCAGATCGGCAAGATCACGATCGGTCAGCGCCTGCAGCTCGTTATAGGTTGAGCGATAGGTCTTGTTCTTCGCGATCCGGTCAGCCAAGCTGGCGCGGAAGGCCGAGATGCGCTGGCCCAGGCCGGCGCTGCGGGTTTCGGTCGTGTATGCCATGTTGCATACCTCTTTCATTCGGGGCCCGATGTCGGGCCGGTCTGCTCTCTGGTAGGCCCCAGACTGCGGGACCGGTCGTCAAAGGCGCCGTATGCGTCTTCGATATTCAAAATAGGCTCATGCTGCGGATGCACAATCCCCCGGATGGGCAATGCTGCTATGCAGCGAACGCATGGTAAAAGTTTCATGAAATCATGGGCTTCCCCAAGGTAATTGTGGCTTTTTCATGGCTGCTTGCGCTTTGGGCGGCAAAACGCGAGTCTCGCCCGGAGATCGGGCAAGCGCCTGATGGCAGACAAGGAAACGGATCCCGGATGACCCTGACGCGCGACCAAATCCTCGAAGAACTGCGCCGCATCGGTTTGCCCGACGGCGGCGATCTCGTTTCGCGCGACATGATCCGCGCACTCGGTATCGACGGTGGCAAGGTACGATTCGTCATCGAGGCGCCGGATGCGGCGACGGCGCGCAAGCTCGAACCGGTAAGCCAAGCCGCCGAAGCGGTGGTGCGGGCCCTGCCGGGTGTCGAGTTGGTAAGCGTGGTGCTGACGGCGCATGGGCCGGCAGCGCCCAGCGCTCCTGCGCCGCGCCCCGCATCCACCGGACAGGCACCCTCCCTCAAGATCGGACGCCACCCGACACCCCAGCCGCCGGGCCAGGCCGGCCCGCAGCGCATTGCCGGCGTCGACCGGATCATCGCCGTGGGCTCGGGCAAGGGTGGCGTGGGCAAGTCCACCGTCGCCTCGAACCTTGCCGTGGCGCTCGCGCGCGAAGGGCGGCGGGTCGGTCTGCTCGACGCCGACATATATGGGCCCTCGCAGCCGCGCATGATGGGCGTGTCCAAGCGGCCCGGCTCGCCGGACGGCAAGACGATCGAACCGCTGCGGGCGCATGGAGTCACCATGATGTCGATTGGCCTGATGCTGGACCCGGACAAGGCGGTGGTCTGGCGCGGGCCGATGCTGATGGGGGCGCTGCAGCAGCTATTGGGTCAGGTGGCCTGGGGCGAACTCGACGTGCTCATCGTCGATCTACCGCCGGGCACGGGCGACATCCAGCTCACCTTGTGCCAGCGCACGCATCTGACGGGGGCGATCGTCGTGTCGACGCCGCAGGACGTAGCGCTTCTCGATGCGCGCAAGGCGATCGATATGTTCAAGACGCTCAAGACACCCGTGTTGGGGCTGATCGAGAACATGTCTCTCTATATATGTCCCGAATGCGGGCATGAGGCACATATCTTCGGTCATGGTGGCGTCGCGCAGGAGGCCGAGCGCCTCGGCGCGCCGCTGCTGGGCAGCCTGCCCATCGATCTCGACACGCGGCTGGCCGGGGATGCGGGCGTGCCGGTCGCCGCGGGCGAAGGCGCGATGGCCGAGGCCTACCAGCAGATTGCCCGTGGTCTCGTCGCGGGCGGCGTGGCCTGACCTCTCCGGTCCCGACCGTCCCTTGGGAAACCCCAGTAGCCACAGCCGGGATCGCATGGGATGGCGTTCCGGGATCTCATGGGAGTTCGTCGGCTTGCTCGAATCGAGCGCGTCGATTCGACAGGCTGGATCAAGTTATCCCCATAATTACCCACAACTTGGCGATCTTTTTGAAGATTCGAAGGGTCTTGTCGGAACTTGCCCTCGGGGAATCCGTTGCACGTTGCGACAATGCTGCAGGACCGGGGCTTTCCGCCACTCGGCGCCTTAATCAACATATGGTGTAAGATGTTACTTATTGCGCCTTATGTTGCGGTTTATTCCATGAATTCTCACATTTCCGAGACGTGACGCGTTGAATCGCGTTGGGATACGGTTAACTCCGGGCCTGAAATTTGTTGCCTCCCATGAATTCCCATGGCATCCCTATGGCCAAGGAAACGGTGGACGACGATTACGGGGCAACAAGACCCCATCGGCAAAAAATTAGCAGGTTCATACAGGCAACCCGCTGTTTTCTAACAAGAGATCCGGCGCGCGAGCGAGCAGACATCCCCCCAGGTGGCGCGCGCGATCGGACATCCCGGAAACGGGACGATGCGGCGGATCGAGCAGTGGCAGCAGCTCGGTCCGCCGTTTTCGTTACACAAGGTCTGATGACCTGGGTGGGCATGGGCAAGGGTCTCGATAGGCGTGCTGGCGTTCACCGGAGAGTATCCGCAAAAGATCGACGGGAAAGGGCGCATGTCCATCCCGGCCGATTTCCGCCGGGTGCTCGAAGCCGGTGATCCGGACTGGACCGAAGGATTAAACCCCAAGATTTACCTGCAGTTCGGCGACCATCTTAAGGACAATCTGCGGGTCTACTCGGTCAATGAGTTCGACCGCATCTACGCCCAGATCCGGGCCATGCCCTCGGGCACCAAGGAAAAGCAGATGGTGAGCCGGCTCTATCTCGGCCAATCGATGAAGCTTGAGATCGACCGCGACGGCCGCATCGTCATGCCGATCCGCCAGCGCCGCAAGCTGGGGCTGGAGCAGGGCGAGGTTCTGTTCATGGGCGTCGGCGACTATTTCGAAATCTGGAAGGCCGACACCTTCGAGACCACCGTGGGCCAGGACGCCGCCGACTGGCTCGGAGAGCAGCCCGAGGGCTTCGACCCACTAAGCCTTGTGGGAGGCCTTTGATATGACCGACGCACCGCATGTTCCCGTCCTGTTGCGACCGCTGATCGCGGCCTTGGCCCCGATCGAAGGCGTATGGCTCGACGGCACCTTCGGGGCGGGCGGCTATACGCGGGCGCTTCTCGACGCGGGCGCCGACAGGGTCTTCGCGGTTGATCGCGATCCGTCGACATTCCGGATGGCGCAGGCATGGGCCGTACAATACGGTGATCGGCTGCAGA
This sequence comes from Limimaricola cinnabarinus, assembly GCF_047631075.1. Taxonomy (NCBI): domain Bacteria; kingdom Pseudomonadati; phylum Pseudomonadota; class Alphaproteobacteria; order Rhodobacterales; family Paracoccaceae; genus Limimaricola; species Limimaricola cinnabarinus. The sequence goes on along the minus strand of NZ_JBLHYX010000009.1, from coordinate 25,720 downwards.
TGCGCGAGGGACGGTTTTCGCAGCTCGACCAGCTCGCAGGCGAGTCGCTCGACGGCGTGGTGCTCGACCTCGGCGTCTCCTCGATGCAGATCGATCAGGCCGAGCGCGGGTTCTCGTTCCAGAAAGACGGCCCGCTCGACATGCGCATGGGCAATACCGGCCCCTCGGCCGCCGACATCGTGAACGAGGCCGAGGAGGCGCATCTCGCGCGGATCCTGTTCCTTTATGGCGAGGAGCGGCAGAGCCGTCGTATTGCTCGCGCCATCGTCGCGGCGCGCCCCGTTACCACGACGTTGCAGCTGGCCGAGATCGTCGCGCGCTGCCTGCCACGCCAGAAGCCTGGACAATCCAACCCCGCGACCCGCAGCTTTCAGGCGCTGCGCATCGCGGTGAACGAGGAATATGACGAGCTTTACGAGGGCCTTGCCGCCGCCGAACGCGCGCTCAAGCCCGGCGGACTTTTGGGCGTGGTGACCTTCCACTCGGTCGAGGACCGTATGGTAAAGCGTTTCATGCAGCTGCGCGCCGGCGCTACCGGCAACGCCAACCGCTTCGCGCCTGAGGTCGAGGGACCTCCGCCTGCCTTCGAACTGGTGGGGCGCAAGGCCGCCGGGCCCGATGACGAGGAACTCGCCGCCAACCCGCGCGCCCGCTCGGCGCGGCTCAGGGTGGCCCGGCGCACCGATGCTCCGGCGGGGCGGGCCGATCCTGCCGCGCTGGGAATGCCTATCTTGAACAAAGGGGAGAAACGTCGATGAGGGGCGTGATCTACGTGCTGTCGGCTCTGGCCGTCGTCGCCTTGGGCTTCTGGGCCTATCAGGAGAACTACAGCACGCAGCAATCTTTGCGTGATGTGCGACAGCTCTATGCCCGCATTGGCGCCGCACATGCGCGGCTTGGCATGCTCAACGCCGAATGGGCCTATCTCAACCGCCCAGACCGCCTGCGCGACCTCGCCGATCTCAACTTCGACCGTCTCGGGCTTCTGCCGCTGCGGCCCGAAGCCTTCGGCCAGATCGAACAGGTCGGCTTCCCGCCCGAAATGCTGCCGCCGATCATGAACCCGGTCGAAGTGTCCTCGGCCTTCATGAACACCGATGAGGAGCCGCTGTGATCCGTCGCCCGCTGCGCCCCTTGGCGCGTATCCTCAAGGCGCGCGACCATGGCGAGAACCCCGACGCGATCGAGCGCGAGAACCTGCGCCTGCGCCACGAAGAGGTGCGCGACCGCGCCCGCTCGCGTGCCGAAGGCCGCCTGCTGGTGCTCGGCGGTTTCTTCTTCATCGCCTTCAGTGCCATCGCTCTGAAGATGGGCGGCATGGCGGGCGCCCCTGCCGAAGAGCCGCGCGCCGCCGATTCGGGCAATCCGATTATTGCCCAGCGCGCCGACATCACCGACCGCAAGGGCCGGATCCTCGCCACCAACCTCGATACCTACGCGCTCTATGCCCAGCCGCCGCAGATGATCGACCCGGCGCGCTCTGCGGCCGAACTGGTGCGGATCTTCCCCGAGCTCGACGAGCAGGAGCTGCTCGAGGATTTCGCCGGCCCGCGCAAGTTCCTGTGGATTCGCAAGCAGATCAGCCCCGAGCAGCGTCAGGCGGTGCATGACATTGGCGATCCGGGCCTGCTGTTCGGCCCGCGCGAGATGCGGATCTATCCCAATGGCCCCATCGCCTCTCACATTCTCGGTGGCGCGAGCTATGGGCGCGAGGGCGTCTCCTCGGCCGAGGTGATCGGCGTGGCGGGGGTCGAGCGGCGCTTCGACGCCTATCTGCGCGATCCTGCCAATGAAGGCGCGCCCTTGCAGCTCTCGCTCGACCTCACCGTGCAGTCGGCGGTCGAGGAGGTGCTCTTGGGTGGTATGAACCTGCTCAATGCGCGCGGTGCCGCGGCGGTGCTGATGGAGGCCAAGACCGGCGAGATCGTCGCCATGGCGAGCCTGCCGGATTTCGATCCCAACAACCGTCCGCGGCCGCTGATCAAGGGGTCGCCCGCCGACAGCCCGCTCTTCAATCGCATGGTGCAGGGCGTCTACGAGCTGGGCTCGGTGTTCAAGATCTTTACCGTGGCGCAGGGTCTCGAGATGGGGCTGATCCAGCCTTCGACCATGATCGACACCAAGGGCCCGATGACATGGGGCCGGTTCCGCATCCGCGACTTCCACGATTACGGCCCGCAGCTCTCGGCCACCGACGTGATTGTGGAAAGCTCCAACATCGGCACCTCGCGCATCGCCTTGATGTTCGGCGCCCAGAAACAGCGCGAATTCCTCGGTCGGCTCGGCATGCTCGAACCCACCGAGGTCGAGATGGTCGAGGCGCCCACCGGCAAGCCATTGCTGCCAGCGCAGTGGTCCGAGATCTCGACCATGACGATCTCCTATGGCCACGGGCTCTCCGTCACGCCGCTGCATCTCGCCGCCGGTTACGCCACACTCGCCAATGGTGGGATCAAGGTGACGCCGACGCTGCTGCACAACGCCAACCGCGCGCCCGGCGAGCGGGTGGTGAGCGAGCAAACCGCCGCCGCCACGCGCGCCATGTTGCGCGCCGTGGTCAGCCGTGGCACCGCGAGCTTGGGCGATGTCGAAGGCTACGAGGTGGGTGGCAAGACCGGCACCGCCGACAAGCCCAAGGAAAATGGCGGCGGCTACTACAAGGACAAGGTGATCTCGACTTTCGCGGGCATGTTCCCCGCGACAGATCCCGAATACGTCTTCGTCGTCACCTTCGACGAACCGGTCGAGACCACGGGATCGATTCCGCGCCGCACCGCCGGTTGGACCGCCGTGCCCGTCGCCTCCGAGATGATCCGGCGGACCGCGCCGCTTCTGGGGCTCAGACCGCAGGTTGAAGGCGCGCCCATTGAGGGTATATCGCTGGCCGCGAACTGATCCGCGAGGGGCTAAGATGGACGGCAAGGTGGCCACGCTGGCCGAACTGGGGCTGACGGCGCAGGGCGGCCGCGAGGCGCGTCTCACGGGGCTGTCAGTGGACAGCCGCGAGGTGCGGCCAGGTCATCTCTTTGCGGCGCTGCCCGGCTCGGTCTCGCACGGGGCGGGTTTCGTCGAGACGGCCCTCGAAGGGGGCGCCGCGGCGATCCTTACCGATGCGGACGGCGCGCGCATCGCAGCATCCGCGCTCTCGTCGTCATCGGCGGCGCTGATCATCGCCGAAGAGCCGCGCCAGGCATTGGCTCATGCCGCCGCGTTGTGGTTCGGCCCCGCGCCCGGCACCCTCGTCGCCGTGACCGGCACCAATGGCAAGACCTCGGTCTCGACCTTCGCGCGGCAGATATGGACCGCGCTGGGGCACCGCGCCGTCAATCTTGGGACCACCGGGGTCGAGGGCGCATGGACCCATCCGCTCAAGCACACCACGCCCGAGCCGATCACCCTGCACCGCGCTCTGGCCAGGGCCGCGCGCGAAGGGGTGACCCATGTGGCGATGGAGGCGTCGAGCCACGGTCTCGACCAGCACCGGCTCGACGGGGTGGTGCCGGCGGCGGCGGGCTTCACCAATTTCACGCAAGACCATCTGGACTATCACCAGAGCTTCGAAGCCTATTTCGAGGCCAAGCTCGCGCTGTTCGATCGGGTGCTGCCCGAAGAGGGCGTGGTTGCCGTCAATCTCGACGATACCAAGGGCGCAGAGATCGCCCGGCGCTGCGCGGCGCGCGGACAGGAGGTGATTGGCGTGGGTCACGCCGAGGGCGCTCGGTTGCGTCTTCTCGCGCAACGCTTCGAATCCACCGGCCAGGAGCTGCGCTTTGCCTGGCAGGGTATGGCGCGCATGTGTCGTCTCGACCTCGTCGGCGGCTTTCAGGCCGAAAACGTCCTTCTGGCCGCCGCGCTGGTGATCGGCGCGGGAGAGGACCCCGACGACGTGTTCCGCGCGCTGCCCGAACTCACCACCGTGCGCGGACGGATGCAGCTTGCCGCACGGCGCGACAATGGCGCGACGGTCTTCGTCGATTACGCCCACACCCCGGACGCGGTCGAGACTGCGCTCAAGGCGCTGCGCCCGCATGTGATGGGCCGTATCGTGGCCATCATCGGTGCGGGCGGCGACCGCGACCGGGGAAAGCGACCCTTGATGGGGGCGGCCGCCGCCCATCACGCCGACGCGGTGATCGTCACCGACGACAATCCGCGGTCCGAAGACGCGGGATCGATTCGCGCCGCCGTGCTGGAGGGGGCGCGCGGCGTGATCGGCGGCGCCGAAAGCGTGACCGAGACCGGCGACCGCGCCGAGGCGATCCTTCGGGGCGTCGATGCGCTTGGGCCGGGCGACGCGCTGCTGATCTGCGGCAAGGGCCACGAGACCGGCCAGATCGTCGGCGACAATGTTCTGCCCTTCGACGACGCCGAGCAGGCTTCGGTCGCCGTGGCCGCTCTGGAGGGCCACGCATGACTCTCTGGACTGCAGCCGATGCCGCCGCCGCGACGGGTGGACGCGCGAGAGGCGATTGGAACGCCGACGGCGTCTCGATCGACACCCGCACCCTGAAGCCCGGCGATCTCTTCGTTGCGCTGGAGGCGGCGCGCGACGGGCACGACTTCGTAGCGCAGGCGCTTGAGAAGGGGGCCGCCGCCGCCCTCGTCAGCCGCGTGCCCGACGACGTGCCCGAAGATGCGCCCCTGCTGATCGTCGATGCGGTCTTGCCGGCGCTGGAGCGGCTTGGCATCGCGGGCCGCGCCCGTACCGGGGCCCGGGTCGCGGCGATCACCGGTTCGGTAGGCAAGACCTCGACCAAGGAGATGCTGCGCGCAGCGCTCGAAGGGCAGGGCCGCGTCCATGCCGCCGAGGCGAGCTACAACAACCACTGGGGCGTGCCGCTGACATTGGCGCGGATGCCCGCCGACACCGACTTCGCGGTGATCGAGATCGGCATGAACCATCCCGGCGAGATTGCGCCGCTTGCTCGCATGGCGCGGCCGCATGTGGCGATGATCACCACCGTCGCCGCCGTACATCTCGAAGCCTTCGAGAACGTCGAGGGGATCGCGCAGGAGAAGGCCGCGATCTTCGAGGGGCTGGAGCCGGGCGGCTGCGCCGTGATCAACGGCGACCTCGCGGTGAGCCCGATCCTGCGCGCCAGCGCCCGCGCGGCAGGGGCGAAGATCATCGGTTTCGGCGGCGGCGTCAGCAACCATCACCGGCTGCGCGAGGCGCATGTGCGAGAAGGCGCCACCGTCGGCAAGGCGCGGCTGTGGCGCACCGACATCATGCTCAAGGTCGCGACCGAGGGGCGGCATTTCATGGTTAACGCGCTGGGCGTGATCGCCGTGGCGCAGGCCATGGGCGCCGACCGGGCCCGTGCGATCTGCAACCTTTCCGCATGGGCGCCGCCCGCCGGGCGCGGCACCCGCGAGACGGTGGTCATCGACCCCGCCCGCGACGGTGAGACGCTGGAATTGATCGACGACAGTTTCAACGCCAACCCGACCTCGCTGTCGGCCTCGCTCGCGGTGCTCGCCGCCGCCCGGACTCGAGACGGGGTGGGGCGGGTGCATCGCGGTCGCCGCATCGCGATCCTGGGCGACATGCTGGAGCTGGGCCCGCGCGAGCGCGGGATGCACGCCGAGATGGCAAATGATCCGGCGATGGCCGCGCTCAGGACGGTGCATTGCGTGGGGCCGCGGATGCGCGCCTTGCACGACGCGCTGCCCGAGGCGCAGCGCGGGCGTTGGGTCGAGCGGGTCGAGGAGCTGATCCCCGAGACGGCGCGGCTGGTCGATTCCGGCGATGTCGTGCTGGTCAAAGGCTCCAAGGGCAGCCATGTCAGCCGTCTTGTTGACGCGATCCGCAAACTGGGGCAACGCAGGCCCTCCGGCGACAAGGAGGCCTGAGGCCCATGCTCTACCTGCTGACGCTGCTGTCCGACGGCGGCGACTTCTTCAACCTGTTTCGCTACATCACCTTTCGGGCGGGCGGGGCCTTTCTGACGTCGCTTCTGTTCGGTTTCATCTTCGGACCGCCGCTGATCAACGTGCTGCGTCGCACCCAGGGCAAGGGCCAACCGATCCGCACCGACGGCCCCGAGGGGCATTTTGCCAAGGCGGGCACCCCGACCATGGGCGGGCTCTTGATCGTCGGCGCGGTAATGACCTCGACGCTGCTCTGGGCGCGGCTCGACAATCCTTACGTGCTAATGGTGCTTTTCGTGACGCTGGGCTTCGCGATGATCGGTTTTGCCGATGACTACGCCAAGGTCCGCAAGCAGAACACCGATGGCGTCTCGGGCAAGCTGCGGCTGCTGATCGGTTTCACCATCGCTGCACTCGCGGGTTGGTGGGCGGCGATGTATCACCCCGACAACCTCACCAACCAGCTCGCCTTCCCGGTCTATAACGAGATGCTTCTCAACCTCGGCATCCTGTTCGTGCCCTTTTCGATGATCGTCATCGTCGGCGCCGCCAATGCGGTGAACCTCACCGACGGTCTCGACGGGCTTGCGATCATGCCGGTGATGATCGCCGCCGGTGCCTTTGGCGTCATCGCCTATGCCGTGGGCCGCACCGATTTTACCGAGTATCTCGGCGTCCACTACGTGCCCGACACCGGCGAAATCCTGATCTTCACCATGGGGCTGATCGGCGGGGGCCTCGGCTTTCTGTGGTACAACGCGCCGCCTGCGGCGGTCTTCATGGGCGACACCGGCTCTCTCGCGCTGGGCGGCGGCCTCGGGGCCATTGCAGTGGCGACCAAGCACGAGATCGTGTTGTCGATCGTCGGCGGGCTCTTCGTGGTCGAGGCGCTGTCGGTGATCATTCAGGTGCTCTACTTCAAGCGCACCGGGCGCCGGGTCTTCTTGATGGCGCCGATCCATCATCACTACGAAAAGAAGGGCTGGTCCGAGCCGCAGATCGTGATCCGATTCTGGATCATCTCGCTGATCCTCGCGATGATCGGCCTGGCCACGCTGAAGCTGCGCTGAGACGCATTTCACGGAGAGAGCTATGATCCCGGTTCGCGGACATGAGGGCCAGACCGTCGCGGTGCTGGGGCTGGGCAGGTCCGGCCGGGCCACGGCGGCGGCGCTGAAGGCCGGCGGCGCGCAGGTCGTCGCTTGGGATGACGGCCCTTCGGGGCGCGAGGCCGCCGAAGCCCAAGGCATCGAGCTGCGCGACCTGACCCGTGCGAGCGCCTACGAGGGCGTGTCGCTTCTCGTCACCTCTCCGGGCATCCCGCATCTCTACCCCGCGCCGCATGCCGCTATCGCAGCCGCTTGGGAGGCGGGGGTGCCGGTCGACAACGACATCGGCCTGTTCTTTCGCAGCTATGCGACCGAAGATTTCGACCAGTTCGACACGTTGCCCCGCGTCGTCGCCATTACCGGCTCAAACGGCAAGTCGACCACCTCGGCGCTGGTCCATCACATATTGATCGAGAACGGCCGCCCCGCGCAGCTTGCAGGCAATATCGGCCGCGGCGTGCTCGATCTCGATCCGCCGCATGACGGCGAGGTGGTGGTGTTGGAGCTGTCGAGCTACCAGACGGAACTGGCGCGTGCGCTCACGCCCGACATCGCGGTGCTGACCAACCTCTCGCCCGATCACCTTGATCGGCATGCCGGGCCGGGTGGATATTTCGCGGCCAAGCGGCGGCTCTTTTCCGAGGGCGGGCCGGACCGCGCCGTGATTGGTGTCGACGAGAACGAAGGCCGCTACCTCGCCAACCAGCTCGCCATCGCCGCCGCCGACGATCGCGTCATCGCGATCTCCTCGGGCCGCAAGCTCACCGGTCCCGGCTGGAATGTCTTTGCGCGCAAGGGTTTCCTCAGCGAGTACCGCAAGGGCCGTCAGGTCGCCTCGGTCGACCTGCGCGACATTCCCGGCCTGCCGGGGGCGCACAACCACCAGAATGCCTGCGCTGCGTGGTCCGTCGCACGCGCGCTGGGCCTCGGGCCGCGCGGCATCGAGGCGGCGCTGCGCTCCTATTCCGGCCTGCCGCACCGCTCGCAGCGGGTGGCGGAACGGGATGGCGTGGCCTTCGTCAACGACAGCAAGGCCACCAATGTCGACGCCGCCGCCAAGGCGCTCGCCGCCTTTCCGCGCATCCGCTGGATCTGCGGCGGCCTCGAGAAGGAAGGCGGGCTGTCGGGCTTGGGCGAGGGGTTGGCAAACGTCGCCAAGGCCTATGTGATCGGCCGCGAGGCCGAGGCCTTCGCGGTAAAGCTCTCGGGCGTCGAGGCCGAGGTCTGCGGCAGCATGGTCGTCGCTGTGGAGCGGGCCATGGCTGAGGCGGAGCCGGGTGACACCGTGCTTCTGGCCCCCGCGGCGGCGAGCTTCGATCAATACGACAATTTCGAGCAGCGCGGCGAGGATTTCGCGAGCGAGGTCAAGGCCCGGCTCTGATCGCGCGGGGCGCGGTCAGCCACCCTGCGCGATCGCCGATCCGGCGGCAAAGCCCGAGGCCCAGGCCCATTGGAAGTTGTAACCGCCGAGCCATCCGGTGACATCGACGCATTCGCCAATGAAATGCAGCCCCGGCACCGTCTTCGCCTCCATCGTCTTGGACGACAGCGCGTCGGTCGACACGCCTCCCAGCGTCACTTCGGCGGTGCGGTAGCCCTCGGTACCCGAAGGCACCAGCCGCCAGTCGCGCAAGGCGGCACACAGCGCGTCGATGGCGCGGTCGGACTGGTCGGCCATGTTGCCGGGCATCGGATGCTCCTCGGCCCATGCCTCGATCAGCCGGGCGGGCAGATGCTGCGCCAGCACCGTCTTCACCGCCTTTTTTCCATCCGTGCGCCGCGCGCCGCGCAAGGCCTCGGCCAACCTGCCGTCGGGGGCGAGGTCGATGCGGATCTCCCCGCCCTCGCGCCAGTAGGACGAGGCCTGCAGGATCGCGGGACCGGAGAGCCCACGATGCGTGAACAATAGCGCCTCATCAAAAGCGGGGCCGTCGGCCTGCGCGCGCACCGGCAGAGCCACGCCGGACAGACCGGCAAAGCGGTCCGGAAAGGTCAGCGGCACGAGGCCGGGTCGGGTTTCGGTGAGGGGCAAGCCGAACTGCTCAGCGATGCGGTAGGCCAGCCCGGTGGCGCCCATCTTGGGAATCGACTTGCCGCCCGTGGCCACCACGACTCGGGCCGCGCGAAGCGTCTCGCGCCGTCCCGCCCGCTCGATCACCGCGCGAAACCCGCTTTCGTCACGGGCGACCTCGACCAGCGAAGTCCGAAGCGACACCTCGGCTCCGGCGGCCCGTGCCTCGGCCATCAGCATCGCGACGATCTGGGTGGCCTTGCCGTCGCAGAACAGCTGGCCCAGCGTCTTCTCATGCCAAGCGATGCCGTACTTTTGCACGAGGTCGAGGAAATCCCATGGCGTGTAACGCGCCAGCGCCGATTTGTGGAAATGCGGGTTGGTCCCGACAAAGCATTCGGGGCCGGTGCGCAGGTTGGTGAAGTTGCAGCGCCCGCCGCCCGAGATCCGGATCTTTTCGCCCGGCGCGCGGGCGTGGTCGATCACGAGCGTGTCGCCGCCCGCATGCATCGCCGCGAAGAGGCCCGCGGCCCCGGCACCGAGGATCAGCGTGTTGATATGACGTGTGTTGTCCATCCCCGCGACCTGCCGCTTTTCAGCCACGGGCTCAAGCCTCGGTAGCGCCGGGACTGGACGTTATTTTCATGGTCAATCGCGCATATTCGCGCTAGTCTTGTGCGACAGACCCGCAAAAGCGGGCAGGGCAGAGGCAATCAGGCAGCAGATTCATGACCGAAATGGTGCATGGGGCGGTCCCCGTACGGACCGTCGATCCGATTCTCCCCCGCTGGTGGCGGACCATCGATGTCTGGACCATGTCCTGCATCCTGTTGCTCTTTGCGATCGGCATCCTGCTGGGGCTCGCGGCCTCGCCCCCGCTGGCCTCCCGCAACGGTCTTGACCCGTTTTACTATGTCAGCCGACAGGCATTCTTCGGCATCGTCTCCCTCGCGGTGATGATGGGCGTGTCGATGATGACGCCGCAGGTGGTGCGCCGCCTCGCAGTCGTGGGCTTTGCAGGGGCCTTCGTCGCGCTGATGCTGCTGCCGGTCTTCGGAACCGATTTTGGCAAGGGCGCGGTGCGCTGGTTCTCCTTCGGTTTTGCCTCGGTCCAACCGTCGGAGTTCCTCAAGCCCGGCTTCGTCGTCGTGGCGGCATGGTTCATGGCGGCAGGGATGGAGCCCTCGGGTCCTCCGGGCCGGCTGTGGTCCTTCGCGCTGGCCTTCACCATTGTCATGTTCCTCGTGCTGCAGCCCGATTTCGGGCAGGCGGCGCTCGTGCTGTTCTCCTGGGGCGTGATGTATTTTGTCGGTGGCGCGCCGATGTTGCTACTGGCGGGCCTCGCAGGTGTGGTCATTCTGGGCGGCACCTTCGCCTACAACAACTCCGAGCACTTCGCCCGGCGCATCGACGGTTTCCTCTCGGCCGAGGTCGATCCCAACACCCAGCTCGGCTATGCGACCAACGCGATCCGCGAGGGCGGCTTCTTCGGCGTCGGCGTCGGCGAGGGACAGGTGAAGTGGTCGCTTCCCGACGCGCATACCGACTTCATCATCGCCGTGGCGGCCGAGGAATACGGGCTGGTCTGCGTGATCGCGATCATCGTGCTCTACTGCACCATCGTGGTGCGTTCGCTGATGCGGCTGATGAAGGAACGCGACACCTTCATCCGTCTGGCGGGCACCGGCCTCGCCTGTGCCTTCGGCGTGCAGGCGATGATCAACATGGGCGTGGCGGTGCGGCTCCTGCCGGCCAAAGGCATGACGCTGCCCTTCGTGAGCTATGGCGGCTCCTCGGTGATCGCGTCCGGCATCGCGCTCGGCATGCTCCTCGCCTTTACCCGGACCCGTCCGCAGGGCGGCATCGGCGACATCCTGTTGCGGCGGGGCCGCTGATGTCGGCGCCGCTTCTCGTCATCGCCGCCGGTGGTACCGGCGGCCACATGTTTCCCGCTCAGGCGCTGGCCGAGCTGATGCTGACGCGCGGCTGGAGGGTCAAGCTGTCCACCGACGCGCGCGGCGCGCGCTATACCCAGAACTTCCCCCGCGAGGTCGAGATCGAACAGGTGGGTGCGGCCACCTTCGCGCGCGGCGGCCTCTCGGCCAAGGTGATCGCGCCGTTTCGTATCGGCGGCGGCGTGGCGGCGGCGGTGACCCGGATGATGCGCGACCAGCCTTCGGTAGTGGTTGGCTTTGGTGGCTACCCTTCGATTCCCGCGCTTTCGGCGGCAACGATTCTCAAGCTGCCGCGCATGATCCACGAGCAGAACGGCGTGCTGGGCCGGGTCAACGGGCTGTTCGCGCGCCGCGTCCACGCCGTGGCCTGCGGCACTTGGCCCACCGCGCTGCCCGATGGCGTCGAGGCGATCCATACCGGCAACCCGGTACGCCGCGCCGTGCTCGACCGTTCGGGCGCGGCCTACATTCCGCCGGGCGATTACCCGATGTCGGTTCTCGTGATCGGTGGCAGCCAAGGCGCGCGCATCCTGTCGGACGTGGTGCCGCCCGCGATCGCCGAGCTTCCGGCCGAACTGCGCCGCCGGGTGCGGGTCAGCCATCAGGCCCGCGAGGAGGACGTGCAGCGCGTCTCCACCTATTACGCGGATGAGGGGATCGATGCCGACGTGCAGACCTTTTTTGCCGATGTTCCGACACGCATGAGCGAGGCGCAGCTGGTCATCTGCCGCTCCGGGGCCTCGACCATCGCGGATCTGAGCGTCATTGGCCGGCCTTCGATCCTCGTGCCCTTCGCGGCTGCCGCCGCGGATCATCAGACCGCAAATGCGCGCGGTCTCGTCGACGCCGGCGCGGCGATCATGTTCCCCGAGAGCAAGTTTCATGTGACGACGCTCTCCCAGCGGATCGCGCTGGTGCTGGGCAACAGCGACGGCGCGATGCGAATGGCGCATGCGGCGCGCGACACGGGCGTTCCCGACGCGGCAGAGCGGTTGGCGGGGGTTGTGGAACGCCTCGCGGATGGACAGAAGGGCACGGATTCTTGATGGACGGGACGCAAGCCATGAATGCCGCCACGAAACTGCCGCTCGATGTCGGCCCGATCCACTTCGTCGGCATCGGCGGCATCGGCATGTCCGGCATCGCCGAGGTGCTCCTGAACCAAGGCTACACGGTGCAAGGCTCGGACCTGAAGGGCTCCAAAATCACCGAGCGGCTCGAAACCCTCGGGGCCCGGGTCTTCATCGGCCAGTCGGGCGAGAACCTCGAAGGGGCCGAAGTCGTCGTCATCTCCTCGGCGATCAAGCCGGGCAACCTCGAGCTTGACGAAGCCCGCCGCCGCGGTCTTCCCGTGGTGCGCCGCGCCGAAATGCTGGCCGAGCTGATGCGGCTGCGCTCCAACGTCGCCGTGGGCGGCACCCATGGCAAGACCACCACCACGACCATGGTGGCGACGCTGCTCGACGCAGGCAATTTCGACCCCACCGTGGTCAATGGCGGCATCATCCATGCCTATGGCTCGAATGCCCGGATGGGGCAGGGCGAATGGATGGTGGTCGAGGCCGATGAGAGCGACGGCACCTTCAACCGGCTACCCGCCACCATCGCCATCGTGACCAACATCGACCCCGAGCACATGGATCACTGGGGCTCGATCGAGGGGCTGCGCAAGGGCTTCCTCGACTTCGTGTCGAACATCCCTTTCTACGGCCTCGCCGTGTGCTGCACCGACCATCCCGAAGTGCAGGCGCTGGTGGGCCGCGTCACCGACCGCCGCGTCACCACCTTCGGGTTCAACGCGCAGGCCGACGTGCGTGCCGCCAACCTGACCTACAAGGGCGGCATCGCGCATTTCGACGTGGTGCTGCGCGCCGAGGGCACGGTGATCGAGGGCTGCACCCTGCCGATGCCGGGCGATCACAACGTGTCGAACGCGCTCGCCGCCGTCGCCGTGGCGCGGCATTTGGGCATGAAGCGCGATGAGATACGTGCGGCACTTGCCGGGTTCGGGGGTGTCAACCGGCGCTTCACCAAGGTCGGTGAATGGAACGGCGTCACGATCATAGATGATTACGGCCATCACCCCGTGGAGATCGCCGCCGTGCTGCGTGCGGCTCGCCAAGCCAGCGAAGGCCGGGTGATCGCGGTGCACCAGCCGCACCGTTTCACGCGGCTCGCCACGCTGTTCGACGATTTCTGCACCTGTTTCAACGACGCCGACGTGGTCGGCATCTCGGACATCTACGCCGCTGGAGAAGAGCCGATCGAGGGGGCGGGACGCGACGACCTCGTCGCCGGTCTGATCCGGCATGGCCATCGCCACGCGCGCGCCGTGACCTCCGAAGAGGATCTGGCCCATCTGGTGCGCGAGCAGGCGCGTCCCGGCGATATCGTTGTCTGCCTCGGAGCGGGCACGATCAGTGCTTGGGCCGGTGCGCTGCCCGCAAGGCTGGAACAGGACGGATGAGCGCGGCGCAGGCCCTGCCGCTGGCGGTCGCCTGCCTGTGGGCGATTGCGGCCAACCTCGCCGCTATGCTGCCTTCGCGCGACAACCACCGCAGCTGCGCCACCGCCCTCGTAGTGATCGGCGTGCCGCTTCTGGGCTGGACCACCTATGCGCTGGGTCCGATCGCGGGCGTGGCGATGATGGCGGCGGGGGCCTCGGTGCTGCGCTGGCCACTGAAGGCAGCCGGTCGGCGGCTCAAGCGGCGGTTCGGGCGGGCGTGATGACCGGCATGCCCAGCGAACTTCCCGACACGCGGGGTCGGCTGACCCCAAATCGCGCGCTCGCCGATCTGACATGGCTGCGCGTGGGCGGGCCGGCCGACTGGCTGTTCCAACCCGCCGACCGCGAGGATCTTGCAGCTTTCCTATGTGACCTCGACCCTTCCGTGCCGGTCTTCGCGATGGGCGTCGGCTCCAACCTCATCGTGCGCGACGGGGGTGTCCGCGGCGTGGTGATCCGGCTCGGGCGCGGCTTCAATGGCATCGACATCGCACCCGATGGCCGCGTCATCGCCGGGGCGGCCGCGCTCGATTCGCACGTCGCGCGCAAGGCGGCGCAGGCGGGGCGCGACCTGACCTTCCTGCGTACCATCCCCGGTGCCATCGGCGGCGCGGTACGGATGAACGCGGGCTGCTACGGCGCCTATGTCGCCGACGCGCTGCGCGAGGTCACGGTGATCCACCGCGATGGCCGAACGGAAACGCTTGCCGCCGCGGCGCTTGATCTCGCCTATCGTTCGAGCCGTCTGCCGGAGAGCGCGGTGATCGTCGAGGCGGTGTTCGACGCGCCCGAAGGCGATCCGGTGGCGCTCGAGGCGCGGATGGAGGAACAGATCGCCAAGCGAGACGCCAGCCAGCCCACCCGCGACCGCACGGCGGGCTCGACCTTCCGCAATCCGGTGGGATTCTCCTCAACCGGGCGCGCCGATGACAGCCACGAGTTGAAAGCTTGGAAGGTGATCGACGAGGCGGGGATGCGCGGCGCGCGGCTTGGTGGTGCCGTGATGAACGACAAGCATCCGAACTTTCTCACCAATGCGGGCAACGCGACGGCGGCCGATCTCGAAGCTCTGGGCGAGAAGGTCCGGAAAAGGGTTTACGAGCATTCGGGCCTGACGCTAGAATGGGAAATCATGCGGATCGGGCAACCGAGCGCGTGACACACGGATAATTCGGCCCCCGCCAAGCGGGGGAGGCCCACAAGGGCCATAACAATGACGCGCCGTTCAGCGGTGCGCGAATGGGGCAGTGCGGGAATGTCGAGCGGGACACATCCCAAGGTTGTCGTGGTGATGGGCGGACCCTCGGCCGAACGCGAGGTCTCTCTTTCCACGGGGCGCGAATGCGCGGCGGCCTTGCGGCAGGCAGGATATGAGGTGATCGAGGTCGATGCCGGCCCCGACCTGCCCCAATGTCTGCGCGACCTTGTTCCCTGTGTCGTCTTCAACGCCCTGCACGGCCCGCGTGGCGAAGATGGCTGCATCCAGGGCCTGCTGGAATGGCTGCGTATCCCCTATACCCATTCGGGCGTGCTGGCCTCGGCGCTGGCCATGGACAAGGAAGCCACCAAGGCCGCCTTTCGCGTCGAGGGGCTTCCGGTGGCAGAGAGCCGCCTTGCCACCAAGGCCGAGGTGATGGCCGCCCATGTCATGCCGCCGCCCTATGTCGTGAAACCCTACAACGAAGGCTCCAGCGTCGGCGTCTATATCGTGCCCGAAGGCGCGCACCAGCCGCCGCAACTTGCCCAAGACATGCCCGCGACGGTGATGGTCGAGGCTTACCTTCCGGGGCGCGAGTTGACGACCACGGTGCTGGGCGACCGCGCGCTGACCGTGACCGATATCGTGACGAATGGCTGGTACGACTACGACGCCAAGTACAAAACCGGCGGCTCGCGCCATGTCGTACCCGCCGAAATTCCGCAGGAGATCTTCGAGGCCTGTCTCGACTACGCGCTTCGCGCGCATCGCGCCCTGGGCTGCCGTGGCCTTTCACGCACAGATTTCCGTTGGGACGAGGACAGGGGGCTTGATGGCCTCGTGCTTCTGGAGACCAACACCCAGCCCGGCATGACGCCGACCTCGCTTGCGCCCGAGCAGGCGGCCAAGGTCGGCATCTCGTTTCCCGATCTCTGCGGCTGGCTGGTGGAGGACGCCTCATGCGATCGTTGACATCGCTGTTCCGGCGCCAGCCGCAATACGGCATGCGCCGCGATCCGGCGCCGACGCGCTGGGGCTACCGCTACCAGCGGCTGATGCTGACGCCGGCCTTCCGGATCGGACTGCGCTTCGGCCTGCCGCTCGTGCTCGTGGCGGCGGTGGGTGGCATCTGGTTCGGTCAGCAGGACAACCGCACCGCATTCGCCGCGCAGGTCGACCGGTTCAAGGCGACGGTCCAGCAGCGGCCCGAATTCATGGTGGGCGCGGTCGAGATCGAGGGCGCCGAGCCCGCGCTCGCCGCCGCGATCAAGGCGTTCCTGCCCGAGAAGATGCCGGTGTCCTCCTTCGATCTCGACCTGCCGGAGATCCGCAGCCGCATCCGCGAGCTGACGGCGGTGGCCGACGCGACGGTGCGCGTCCGCCCCGGCGGCACGCTCGAGGTCGCGGTGACCCAGCGGGTTCCGGTGGCGGTGTGGCGCTATGTCGACGGGCTGCGGCTTGTCGATGCCGAGGGCGTGATGACCGGGATGATCCCGGCGCGTTCCGACCGCGCGGACCTGCCTCTCATCGCGGGCGACGGCGCGCGC
Organism: Limimaricola cinnabarinus; assembly: GCF_047631075.1. Lineage (NCBI taxonomy): Bacteria > Pseudomonadati > Pseudomonadota > Alphaproteobacteria > Rhodobacterales > Paracoccaceae > Limimaricola > Limimaricola cinnabarinus. The sequence goes on along the minus strand of NZ_JBLHYX010000009.1, from coordinate 9,523 downwards.
GAAAAGATCGACGAGGCGCTGGCGCTCTTTGCCGCCGCGGCCCCCGTCGCCCCGCGCATTCGGGGGCTGGTGCGCATGGGCGAACGGCGCTGGGATCTGGTGCTCGACCGCGACCAGCGGATCCTTCTGCCCGCGGAGGCGCCGGTGAAGGCGCTGGAGCGGGTGATGGCGCTCGATGAGGCCGAGGAGATCCTCGCGCGTGACATCGCGGCGGTGGACATAAGAAATGAGGATCGGCCGACCATAAGGCTGACCGAGCAGGCATTGGTGCGGCTTCGCCGCGTCAGCGAGACAAATTAGAAAAAACGGGGCGGAAACGAAAATGGGGCAGCTCTACCAGACGCAGCGGGCGATGCGGCACATGCGCAAGGCGGCGATGCAGAGAGGCGTCATCGCCATTCTCGACGTCGGCACCTCCAAGATCGCCTGTCTGGTGTTGCGCTTCGACGGCGATGCCCCGGCGCTTGAGGGCGTGGGCTCGATGGCGGGGCAGTCCAACTTCCGCATCATCGGTGCCGCCACCACCCGCTCGCGCGGGGTCTCCTTCGGCGAGGTCGCGGCGATGGCCGAGACCGAGCGCGCGATCCGCACCGCGGTGCAGGCGGCGCAGAAGATGGCGGGCGTGCGCGTCGATCACGTCATCGCCACGCTGTCGGGTGCGCGGCCGCGCAGCTACGGGCTCGACGGCGAGGTCGAGGTCGAGGAGGGCCAAGTGACCGATGGCGACATCGGCCGCGTGCTCGCCGCCTGCGAGATGCCCGACTATGGCGACGGCCGCGAGGTGCTGCACGCGCAGCCCGTGAACTTCGCGCTCGACCATCGGTCGGGTCTTGCCGATCCGCGCGGTCAGATCGGCCAGCGGCTCACCACCGACATGCACCTGCTCACCGTCGACGCCACCGCCATCGAGAACCTGCTCTACTGCATCAAGCGCTGCGACCTCGAGGTCGCAGGGATCGCGTCGTCTGCCTATGTCTCGGGCGTGTCCTCGCTGGTCGAGGACGAGCAGGAACTGGGCGCGGCCTGCATCGACATGGGTGGCGGCTCCACCGGCATCTCGGTCTTCATCCGCAAGCATATGATCTATGCCGACAGCGTGCGCATGGGGGGCGATCATGTCACCTCCGACATCTCGATGGGCCTGCAGGTGCCGATGGCCACCGCCGAGCGGATCAAGACCTTCTACGGCGGCGTCGTCGCCACCGGCATGGACGACCGCGAGATGATCGAGATCGGCGGCGACACCGGCGATTGGGAGCATGACCGCCGCACCGTCAGCCGCGCCGAGCTGATCGGCATCATGCGCCCGCGCGTCGAGGAGATCCTCGAGGAGGTGCGCCAGCGGCTCGACGCGGCGGGCTTTGAGCATCTTCCTTCCCAGCAGATCGTGCTCACCGGCGGCGGCAGCCAGATCCCCGGGCTTGACGGTCTGGCGACGCGCATCCTCGGCCAGCAGGTCCGTCTGGGCCGACCGCTGCGCGTGCAGGGTCTGCCACAGGCCGCCACCGGCCCAGCCTTCGCGGGCTCGGTGGGGCTGTGCCTCTTTGCCGCGCATCCGCAGGATGAATGGTGGGATTTCGAAGTGCCTGCCGAGCGCCACTCGGCGCGGTCCTTCAAACGGGCCTTCAAATGGTTCAAGGACAACTGGTGATACGCAAGATGTCGCTCATCGGCCCACAGGGCCGATATTCGACGCTGCGGAAACCTCAAGAAAACAGTAAGAATGCCCGAGTTTCCCCGTGACGATACGAGCGCGCGCGGATAGTTTGGCCAAATAATGGCAGACACGCCCGGCGGGACGGGCCAGATTCAGGACAGGCAGACAGCGATGGCACTCAACCTCTCTCTGCCGGGGCAGGAAGATCTCAAGCCCCGGATCACCGTCTTCGGCGTGGGCGGCGCTGGTGGCAACGCGGTCAACAACATGATCGAGAAGGAGCTCGACGGCGTCGAGTTCGTGGTCGCCAACACCGATGCGCAGGCGCTGCAGCAATCGCGCGCCCAAGCCAAGATCCAGATGGGCGTGAAGGTCACCGAAGGTCTGGGCGCGGGCGCTCGTGCCACCGTCGGCGCCGCCGCGGCCGAGGAGTCGATCGAGGAGATCGTCGATCACCTCGCCGGCGCGCATATGTGCTTCATCACCGCCGGCATGGGCGGTGGCACCGGTACCGGCGCCGCGCCGATCATCGCCCAGGCCGCGCGCGAACTCGGCGTGCTGACCGTCGGCGTCGTCACCAAGCCGTTCCAGTTCGAGGGCGGCAAGCGCATGAAGCAAGCCGAGGCCGGCGTCGAGGCGCTGCAGAAGGTGGTCGACACGCTGATCATCATCCCGAACCAGAACCTGTTCCGCCTTGCCAACGAGAACACCACTTTCACCGAGGCCTTCGCTCTCGCCGACGACGTGCTCTATCAGGGCGTCAAGGGCGTGACCGACCTGATGGTGCGTCCCGGCCTGATCAACCTCGACTTCGCCGACGTCCGCGCGGTGATGGACGAGATGGGCAAGGCGATGATGGGCACCGGCGAGGCCGAGGGCGAAGACCGCGCCGTTCAGGCCGCCGAGAAGGCGATCGCGAACCCGCTGCTCGACGAGATCAGCCTCGAGGGCGCCAAGGGCGTGCTCATCAACATCACCGGCGGCTACGACCTCACCCTGTTCGAGCTCGACGAGGCGGCCAACAAGATCCGCGAGAAGGTCGATCCCGAGGCCAACATCATCGTCGGCTCCACGCTCGACACCGGCATGGAAGGCCGGATGCGTGTCTCCGTCGTCGCCACCGGCATCGACGCGATGGCCAAGCACGAGGACGTCCCCGTGCCGCGCCGCAAGATGAGCGAGCCGCTGCGCGAGCGCGTCTCCGCCGAAGACGAGATGCAGGCCGCGCCGGTGCCGCCGCGCCGCGAGGCTCAGCTGCAGCCCGCGCCCCGTGCCCAGACCTCCGCGCCGCGCCGCGAGCCGCAGCCGCAGGTCCGTCAAGAGCCCGAACCCTCCTATGAAGAGGACTACGCCGAAGGCTTCGACACCCGGCGCTCCGCCCCGCGCGAGGAGCCGCAGCAGCGGTTCCAGCCGCAGCACGAAGACGATGTGCCAGCCCCCGTCTACGAGCCGCGCCGCGAGGCGGCCCGGCAGGCGGAGCCCGCTCCCGAAAGCTTCGTGGCGCCCGCGCCGCGTGCCTCCGGCGGAGCCTCTCCTGACACCATGGCGCGGCTGCGGGCCGCGTCGCAGAACCAGCCGCGCCAGCAGCAGCCCGAGCGCGCCGAGATGCCCCGCGCCGAGCCGCGCAGCCCCGCCGCTCCGGCCCGCAGCGCCGAGGCCGACCGGCAGCCGCGCTTCGGTATCAATTCGCTCATCAACCGGATGACCGGTCATGCCGAGCAGCCCGGCGCCCCGGCGCAGCCCGCGCGTCCGCAGCCGCCGACCCAGCGCGCGCAGCCGCAGCAGCCCGTGCAGCCACGTCAGGCCCCCAACTGGCAGGATGACGGCGAGACCGATCCCGAGCAGGAGCGCATCGAGATCCCCGCCTTCCTGCGGCGTCAGGCGAACTGACGCAAAGCCGCACATTCTTTGTGCAACAAGGGCCGCCTTTGGGCGGCCCTAGCCGTTTTCAGGGGGTTTTGCCTATCGACTGCGTGCCCCGGACCACATGTTTCACGCTGTCGCAAAGAGTGAATTGTGACCTCTAGGGTGAGCGCTTAGGTCACTGGGGTAACGAAATCCGAAATGGATCCGGGCAGAGACACGTGCAGACCACATTGTTCAGATACGTCGGCTTTACCGGCATTGGCCTCCATACGGGGCGACCGGTCCGGCTCGTTCTGCGGCCCGCGCCGACGGGCCATGGCATCGTATTCCGCCGCATGGATGTGGTCGGGATCGACCGTCTGGTGCCCGCGCGTTGGGATCTGGTCGAGATTTCGCCGCTCAATACCCGCATCGTCAATGCCGACGGCGTATCGGTCTCGACCATCGAACATCTGATGGCCGCACTCTCGGGCTGTGGCGTGCACAACGCGCTGATCGAGATCGACGGCCCCGAGGTTCCGATTCTCGACGGCAGCGCCGCGGGCTTCGCGCGGGCGATCCTCGATGCCGGGCTGCGGCGTCAGGACGCGCCGCTCCGGGCGATCGAGATGCTCGATGTTGTCGAGGTTCATTACGGCCAGGCCATGGCCCGGCTGCGGCCAGCCCGCGGTCACGAGCCGCGCGGCCTCAGGATCGACTTCGAGATCGACTTCGTCGATCCGGCCATTGGTCATCAGTCGCGCGTGCTCGATATGGCCAATGGTGCCTTTCTGCGCGAATTGTGCGACAGCCGCACTTTCTGCCGCCTCTCGGATGTCGAAGCGATGCAGGCGCAGGGCCTGGCACTCGGCGGTACCTTCGAGAACGCGGTGGTGGTCGATGGCGACCGGGTGCTCAGCCCCGGTGGCCTGCGTCATCCCGACGAGGCGGTGCGCCACAAGATGCTCGACGCGCTCGGCGATCTGGGCACCGCGGGCCTGCCGATCCTCGGTGTCTACGAAGGGCTGCGCGCCGGTCACGCGATGACCAACCGCCTGCTGCGCGCGCTCTTTGCCCGGCCCGAGGCCTGGCGCATCGTGACCTGCGACGCCGCGCTCGAAGACCGGCTGCCCGGCAGTCGGCTCAAGCCCGCCGATTTCGCCGCCGTTGCCTGATCGCCGCGCCGCGAACGCCGCCGGAAAAGCCATTTTGCCCCCGATTTTTTCATGCTAGACCCGAGGCCGAGCGGCCCCGGTGCGGGGTGTGAACGGGGCAACGACCCCGGGATGGGCAGATGACCGACAGGATGCAGGACGCGCGGATGGCAGGCAGCGGAACACGGGCCAGCTTGGGCCTGATACTGGCTCTGGGGCTCTTGGCCGGCTGCGGCAGCACCTCTGACCGGTTGAGTACGGGCGCGCTTGAGCAGCTTGACGCCGTGGCGATCTACAAACAGGGCGAGGCCAGCCTCGAAAGCGGTTCAGCCGACGACGCGGCCTTCTATTTTGGTGAAATCGAGCGCCTCTATCCCTATTCGGAATGGGCCAAGCGCGGGTTGATCATGCAGGCTTTCGCTCTGCACAAGGACGGCGCTTATGACGACAGCCGCGCCAGCGCCCAGCGCTATCTCGATTTCTATCCGACTTCCGAGGATGCGGCCTACGCACAGTATCTTCTGGCGCTGAGCTATTACGACCAGATCGACGATATTGGCCGCGATCAGGGCCTGACCTTTCAGGCGCTGCAGGCGCTGCGTGCGGTGATCGAGCAATATCCCGACAGCAGCTATGCCGCCGAGTCGAAGCTGAAATTCGATCTCGCCTTCGACCACCTCGCGGGCAAGGAAATGGAGATCGGGCGCTACTATCTCAAGCGGGGCCACTATGCCGCCGCCGCGCGCCGGTTCCGCGTTGTGGTGGAGCAGTTCCAGACCACGACCCATACCGCCGAGGCGCTGCACCGGCTGGTCGAGACCTATCTCTCGCTCGGGCTCATCCAGGAGGCGCAGACGGCGGGCGCGATCCTCGGCTACAATTATCGCGGCACCGACTGGTACGAGGACAGCTACCGCCTGCTCACCGGACGCGGCCTGTCGATGGAGGCTACCGGTGACAACTGGCTGGCAAGCATCTATCGCCAGCTGGTGCGGGGCGAATGGATCTGATCGCTTCGCGCTGACGTTCCACTCCGGGGGTTACTGGACATGCTGCGCGCGCTCGACATCCGGGACATGCTGATCATCGACAGGCTTGAGCTGGAGTTCCAGCCGGGCCTCAACGTGCTGACCGGGGAAACCGGCGCGGGCAAGTCGATCCTGCTCGACAGCCTCGGTTTCGTGCTGGGTTGGCGCGGGCGGGCCGAACTGGTGCGCACCGGCGCGGCCCAAGGCGAGGTAACGGCGGTGTTCGAGCTTGCGGCCGACCATCCGGCGCGCCGCGTGCTTTCGGAGGCCGGGATCGAGGCCGATGACGAACTCATCCTGCGCCGCGTCAACACCGAAACCGGTCGCAAGACGGCTTGGGTCAACGATCGCCGCGTCTCGGGCGAAGTGCTGCGCGCGCTGTCCGATCAGCTTCTGGAACTGCACGGCCAGCACGATGATCGCGGTCTCCTCGATCCGCGTGGCCACAGGCTGATGCTCGACGAGTTCGCCCAAGCAGCACCCGCCATCGCCGAGACGCGCCGCGCCTGGGCTGCCCGTCGCGACGCCCGCCGCGCTCTGGCGGCGGTGCAGGAGCAGGTGGAGGCGTTGCGCGCCGAGGAAGATTATCTGCGCCATGCCGTGGCCGAACTCGATGCGATGGACCCTCAGCCCGGCGAGGAGGCCGAGCTCGATGCCGCGCGGCGCCGGATGCAGGGTGCCGAACGGGTGCGCGGCGACGTGGCGCGCGCCCATCAGGTGATTTCCGGCGAAGGGGCCGAAGGTCTGGTCTCGGATGCGATGCGTTGGCTCGACGGTGCGATCGAGGCCGCCGAAGGCCGTCTGGACCCCGTGATGGAGGCGCTGGCCCGCGCGCTCGACGCCCTCGGCGAAGCCGAGACCGGCGTGCGCGACGTGCTCGACGCGCTCGAATTCGACCCGCGTGCGCTCGAAGCCGCTGAGGAGAGGCTCTTTGCGCTGCGCGGCCTGGCGCGCAAGCACGAGGTGGCAGTCGACGAGTTGGCCAGCTTCACCGACGGGCTGCGCCGGCGATTGGCGGCGCTCGACGCTTCCGAAGGCGATATGGCCGATCTCGAAGCCGCCATGCGCGCCGCCGATGCCGCCTATGACGCCGCCGCCGCCGCGCTGAGCGAGGCGCGGCGCGAGGCAGGCCTGCGGTTGTCGACGGCAATGGCGGCGGAACTGGCACCGCTCAAGCTCGACCGCGCGGTGTTCGAGGTCGATCTGATGCCTGCCGACCCTGGCCCCGAAGGGCGCGACGAGGTGAGCTTTCGCGTCGCCACCAACCCCGGCGCGCCGTCCGGCCCCCTTTCGCGCATCGCCTCGGGCGGTGAGCTGTCGCGATTCCTTCTGGCGCTCAAGGTCTGCCTGACCGGCGACAATATCGGCAAAACGCTGATCTTCGACGAGATCGACCGGGGCCTCGGTGGTGCTACCGCCAACGCCGTGGGTCGCCGGTTGGCGCGGCTGGCCGACGGGGCGCAGGTGCTGGTCGTCACCCATTCGCCACAGGTCGCGGCGCTGGGGGCGCATCACTGGCGTGTCGAAAAGGGGGTGAGCACTGGCCCCTCGGGCGAGGTAACGACATCGCGCGTGGTGCCCCTCGACGACTCCGACCGCATCGACGAGATCGCGCGGATGCTCGCGGGCGATACGGTTACCGAAGCCGCGCGTGGCGCGGCGCGGGTATTGCTTGGTGATGCCGACGCGGCCTGACCAAGGACGGTCGGCAGACTATCGTCCCCGCATAGAAAAAGGGTGTCTGCAATCTGTGTTGAGCGCTTCGCTTTTGAACAAAATGGTCAACTTTCTTCCGTGAGCGCACAGAGTGCACTCATTGCTACACCATTACTTTCGAAGCTTCCTGAATGCACTCGGCGATCCGATCGACGTTGATGATGGGTTGGGTAGCCCCTCCTGACGGCACTCGTGCCAGGATGGTCCGGATCGGATCAGGAGGATCGTGCAATGAAGGAAGTATCAATCATCGGCGTCGACTTGGCCAAGCAGGTGTTTCAGCTCCACGGAGCGACCGCCGACGGCGAAGTTGTCTTTCGGAAGAAGCTGTCACGCAAACAGTTCGCGGTTTTCATGGAGGCACATCCTCGTTGTCGCGTCGCGATGGAGGCGTGCGCCACGGCTCACCACTGGGCTCGCATGCTGACGGGTTTCGGCCATGAGGTGCGGCTGATCGCACCGAAGTTCGTCAGGCCCTATGTGAAGACCCAGAAGAACGACATGGCCGACGCCGAGGCGATTGTGGAAGCAGCAACCCCACCGACCATGCGCTTCGTCGAGAGATCGTGTCCCAACGCTTGGTGTAAGAGGCTGCGGGCGGAGCCCTTGGCGTAGCGTAGCGCGTGGCCGAGTGTGACGCTGGCGGTCACCGTCGATCTTCGGAGTAGGTTCGGGTTGGGAAACCTTGAACCAGATGGAGACGACGATGACCGACGACAGAATGGCTCTGCTCGAGCTGGTTGAAAAGCAGGCTGATGGAGATCTGGTCCGCGAGATGCTGGCCTTCGCGGCCGAGCGGATCATGGAGGCAGAGGTCGAGGCGAGAACCGGCGTTGCGAAGGGCGCGCGTTCGCCGCTGCGCGAAGTTCACCGGAACGGCTATCGCGAGCGGGACTGGGACACGCGTGCCGGCCGGGTCGCGTTGGAAATTCCGAAGCTGCGCAAGGGCAGCTATCTGCCCAGCTTCCTTGAGCCTCGCCGCACGGCCGAGAAGGCGCTCGTGGCGTTCGCCATGGGTCTCGAACCATGGCGACCCATGGCTCACTCCAGGAGGCTTACGTCCAAGGCATTTCCACCCGCTCGGTCGACAACCTGGTGAAGGCCATGGGGGCCGGTGGCATGTCGAAGAGCCAGGTCAGTCGCCTTTGCGCCGAGATCGATGAGCGGGTGAACGCGTTCCTGGATCGGCCGCTGGAGGGGAGCTGGCCATACCTCTGGCTCGACGCGACCTATCTGAAGGTCCGTGACGGCGGGCGGATCGTCAGCCGTGCTGTAATAGTGGCGTTCGCAGGCTCACCGGTCAATGAGGATGGCAAGCGCGAGGTGCTTGGCGTCGCCACGGGCCTCTCCGAAGCAGAGACGTTCTGGATCGGCTTCCTGCGCAGCCTGGCCGACCGCGGCCTGCGGGGCGTGAAGCTGGTGATCTCCGACGATCACAAGGGGCTCCGGGCCGCCGCGCCCCGGGTCTTCAATGCGACCCACCAAAGGTGCCGGGTTCACTGGATGAGGAACGCGCTCGCTCATGCCCCGGCCAAGCAGCGCACGGCCGTGGCCGCGATGCTGAAGACGATCTTCGCCCAGGACAACAAGGCCGAGGCCGAAGCCCAGTGGGAGGTGGTTGCCGACGCGCTGCGCGAGAAGCAGGCGACACTCGGCGCCCTGATGGACGCTTCCCGCGATGACGTGCTCGCCTACATGGATTTCCCTCGCGAGCACTGGTCCCAGATCGCGTCGACGAACCCACTTGAGCGGGTGAACCGCGAAATAAAGAGAAGGTCCGATGTCATCGGCATCTTTCCCAACGACGAGGCCATTGTTCGGCTCGTTGGCGCATTGATGCTGGAGGCCAATGACAAGTGGACCGTCGCGCGCCGCTATATGAGCCTTGAATCCCTGGCACGCGTCATCGACAATCCCGACATCAGGCTGCCCGCAGTGGCCTCCTGATCAGGCTTGGACCTCTCCGAAGGTCGGCGCTCTTACAACACCAGTCGATGGGACACTTCTGTGGTTGCCGCCCGTGATGCAAATAGTTTTTGACCCTTTTGGCATGTGATCGAGTGCGGTCTTCTGTCAGGCCTCGTTGTGCGGCATTCCAGAAGCCGCGGGCCGATATGGTGATC